>NZ_CP177357.1:3600000-3900000 GCF_046845755.1 Rubrivirga halophila | reverse complement strand
GGGGCTGGCGCTGGTGCCGTTCTCGGCCGGCGGGGAATCGTACGTGATCGCCGTCGAGGCGCCCGTCGAGGGGGCGGGACGGCTGGCGCTGACCGTCGTGGGGCCGCGCCCGGGCGACCCGTCGGTGCTGGACCTCGACCTCCGCCAGTTCGACGCGGCCGGGCGGGCGACCGAGATCACGGTCGACGAAGACACGGGCGTCGTCGTGCTCGTGGGGGATCGGATCCCGTCGGAGACGGCGGTCGACCTGGCGCCCGACGGGCGGATCGGGATCGACCTCGACGCGACGGGGCCGGGCGCGCACCGCATCCGGGTGGCGGCGCGCGTGGGCGGGCTGGTGTCGGCATGGGTCGCGGTGACGGCCCGCGATGGGCGGCTGGCGCGGTGATTCCGATCGACTACGACGGCCGGCGCTTCCGGGGCGTCTCCAACACGGCGACGGGCGAAGTCTCGGACGCGACGGTCTTCGACTACCGCCAGCAGGGCGCCGTCGTCTGGGCGACGTACCACGGCGGGGGCGTCCGCTGGGGCACGCTGGTGGCGACGGTCGATGCGGAGGGACGGATCGACATGCGCTACAGCCACGTCAACGAGGCGGGCGACCTGAAAACGGGCGCGTGCGTCTCGACGCCGGAGAGGTTGCCCGACGGGCGGCTCCGGCTCCACGAGCGCTGGCGGTGGACGAGCGGGCCCGGTGAGGGGCGGTCGGTGGTCGAGGAGGTCGGGCCCGGCGAGGTGGGCTAGGACTCCGTATCGCGCTCCATTCTGGGCGCGCGCGGCCCGATCCACACCCCCTCGCCCTCCTGGACAGGAGGGGGACTGTCCACGCGCGATCTCTCCAGCAAAACTCGGTAGCAGAGGTTCGAGGGAGTACCCGCGCCTGGGACCCTCGGCGACTGGCTAGTTTCGCCGACCCTCTCTCGCACCAATTTGCCTGTGACTTCCCCCACCCCTGTCGGCGACGACGCGAGCGCCGCCCCGGCGTCCGTCCGCGACGACCTCGCGCTGTACGCCTCGACCGGCGTGATGGTGGCGACGTTCGTCGGCGGCCCGATCGCAGGGGGCTACCTGCTGGCGCACAACTTCCGCGTGCTCGGGCAGGAGGAAGAAGCCCGCCGGACGCTGTACGGGACGCTGGCGGCCCTCATCGCCGGGTTCGGCGCGCTCGCGCTGCTCCCCGACGCGGTCCTCGAGATGCGGTGGACGAGCGCGGTGCTGCCCGCGGTCTGGACGGCCGGGGCGGCGGCGGTGTTCGACGGGTACCAGAAAGAGCCCGTCGGGGCGCACGTCGAAGCGGGCGGGCGGAAAGGGTCCGGCTGGCGCATGGCAGGGGCCATCCTCGGCGGGATCGCCGTCACCCTCGTGGTCGGGGCCTTGCTGTTCAGCATGACGCCGCCCTTCGACGGCGAGCGGCTCGACGTCGGCGAGCAGGGCGGGGCGATCTACTACACGGGCACGGCGTCGGAAGCGGACGCCCGGGCCGCCGCCGACGTGCTCGTCGAGGCGGGCTACGACCTCAACGCGGGCCTCTACGCGAACCTGGTCGGCGACGCGCGCGGGCTCGACCTGTGGCTGCTGCTCGACCCGGACGCGGCGGACGATCCGACCCTGCTGCTGGAGGTGGCGATGCTCGGGGAGGCCCTGGAGGCGCGCGCCGACCGGCCGGTGCAGGTCTCCCTGGTGACCGAGGACCTGGGCGGGCGCCGCCTCGACGTGCTCCACGGCTTCCAAGATGGCCTGCCCCCACCGCCGCCCGCTCCGTCGTCCACGCCGCCGCCAGCCCCGCCGCCGGCTCCGCCTCCGCCGCCCCCGGGGCCGCTCATTCGCTAGCGCGCCAGCGGGCCGCGGACGGCGTGGGCCCCGACGGTCCACAGGATCTTGGCGCCTGCGCGGACGGTGCCGTTGACGGTCCCGGTGATCTTGGACCGCCCGATCCGCTTGCGGTAGGCGACGGGCACCTCGGCGGTGCGGAGCCCGGCGCGGACGGCGCGGACCTGCATCTCGACGGTCCACCCGAACGTGGGATCGCGCATCCCGAGCGCCTCGAGCGCGCGCCAGCGGATCGCGCGGAACGGGCCGAGGTCGGTGAACCGGGCGCCCCACCGGGCCCGGATGAGCGCGCACGCGAGCGCGTTCCCCCACCGCGCCTGGGGCAGGAGCGCGCCCGGCTCGACGCGCCCCGCCCGCTGGCCGAGCGCGCGGCTCCCGATGACGAGGTCGGCCGTGTCGGCGGCGATCGGCGCCACGAGCGCCGCGAGGTCGGCGGGGTCGTCGCTGGCATCGGCATCCGCGAAGACCACGACGTCGGGCGGGTCGGCGGCGACCGCCGCGAGGCCCGCCAAGCAGGCCCGGCCGTAGCCCGCTCGCGGTTCGGCGACGACGGTCGCGCCGGCGTCCCGGGCGATCTCGGCGGTCGCGTCGCGCGAGCCGTTGTCGACGACGACGACCTGGACGAGCGGGACGGACTGCGCGAGCAGCCCGTCCACGACGCCCCCCACGGAGGCGGCTTCGTCGCGGGCGGGGATCACGACGGCCACGCGCAGGCGGTCCAGCATTCGGGGAGGGGACACGGGCGGTCCGGCGGCGGCGGCGCCCTTACCGGCCGTCGATAAACCCGACGGCCGCCAGCACGTCGCTCGGGAGAGGAATCGGGACGACGACCGGGAGCGTCCAGCCGACGCCGCCGACGCCGCCGGCGACCGGGGTGTCGGTGGTGCTGGTCAGGGTCGTCTCGAGCTGGGCGCCCAGGAAGACGGCGTCGCCGGGGTCGGCCCCGTACAACAGGGTGCGCGCGCGGAAGACGGCCTGGCTCAGGAAGATCAGGAACGACGCGCCGTCCCCGCTCGGCTGGAGCGCGACGGTCGACACCAGCGTCTGCTCGCCGCCGCCGTCGGTGCGGCGGACGCGGAACCGGACGAGCGACTCGCCGGGCCGCCCGCTCACGTCGTCGAGGTCGATGCGGATGGAGGTGGCGGGGGCCGTGGCGACCGGGCCCGGCGTGGCGACCGGGGCGGGCAGGCGGACGCTGACCGTCGACGCGCGGCCGTCGGCACCGGCGACGCGGATCCGGTGCGTCTGGCCGGCGGCGATGGCGAGGTCGGCGACGGCGATGTGGGTGCGCGTGCCGTCGGCGAGCGTCGCCAGCGAGTCGCGCCACGTCGTCGTGGTGCCCGAGACCAGCTCGGTCGAGGTGACGGTCGCCGCGAGCGTGTCGGCGGGGTCGACCACGGAGTCGCGGAGGTCCTGGACGCGGACCCGCTGGCGCGTCGTGGTGCCGTCGAGCGTGCCGTCGATGGCGAAGGCCGGGCCGCCGGCGGCGGTCGGGTCGAAGGCGTCGGCGCAGGCGCCGAGCACGAGCGCCGCGAGCAGGAGCAGGCGCGGGGTCATTCGGCCTCGAGGCGGAGCCCGATCGTCGGGAGGAACGGGAGCTGGTCGACGCGCTCGGCCCGGACGGGGTCGTAGTAGAAGACGTTCGTGCGGTCCGTCGCGTTGAGCACGGCGGCCTGGAGCACGAGCCGGGCGCGCGGCAGGCGCGCCGTGTAGTCGACAGACAGGTCGAGGCGGGCGTAGGCGGGCGTCCGCGCGCCGTACGGCTCGGGGTCGAGGACGACGACCGGCTCGCCGGCGGTCTCGAGGGGGTCGCGCCCGGACCCGACCTCGCGGTACGCGCCGACGACACGCGTGTACGGGCGCCCCGACGTCAGCTGGACGGCCGCCGCCGCCGCCCACGGCCCACGCTCGGCGCGGGCGTTCAGCGACAGCCGGTGGGGGCGGTAGAACGGCGGGCGGTAGCTCCGCAACGCGTCGCGGTACGTCAGCGACGAGGCCCCGTAGCGGGCGTCGACGCGGAGCCCGGGGCGCCGCAGCGCGGCCGTCACGTCGACGCCGACGGACTCGCCGTTCGTGGACAAGAGCCGCCCGCCGAGCAGGATCGTCTGCCCCGAGAGCGCCTTCGCGTAGCCCTCGACGCCGAGCCGCACGGGCCCGAGGTCGCCCTCGACGCCGAGCAGCCCGTGCGTGGCCGTCGGGACGGGCAGGCCCAGCTGCGTCGTGGTCCACGCCGTGAACACGTCGCCGACGTCGGCCTGGTCGGTGAGCCCGACGATCTCCTGGCGGTAGACGCCCGCGGCGGCGCGGTAGACCGTCGTGCCCTGAACGACGGAGGCCTGGAAGCGGGGCTCGATGGAGCCGGGCCGAGACTGGGCCGGGAACGTCTGGAACCGGATCCCCGGCTCGACGCGGAGCGCGCCGAGGTCGAACTCGGCGTCGACGTAGAACGAGCCCTCGCTGGTGTTCTGGCGCGTACGGGCGTCGGGGCGGAAGGCGTACTCGAAGAGGTACGACGAAGCCTGCAGGCCGGTCCGGATGGTGTGCGGGCCGACGTAGTAGACGTAGCCGAACCGGCCGCCGAAGACGGTCGCCTCGGCCGTCCGGGTGGGCGCCGCGAGCGGCTCGAAGGTCGTCGTGAAGCGCGAGACGTAGGCGCTGATGTCGAGGGCGGCGGCGAAGGCCGACGAGATCGAAAAAAACTGGCCGCCCGCCGCCTCCGACGTCGTCGTGAGGCGGGCGCCGTCGCGTCCGAGGCTCCCCGTGTCGGTCGCGCGCAAGGCCGTCGCCTGGAGCGTCGTCGTGGCGTCCAGACGGGCATGCGCCTTGAGGAAGGCGTCGCTGAAGTCGTAGGGTAGGTCGATGCCGAGCACGTCGCCGGACGCACTCGCGAGCGCGTGCCGGTACGACGCCAGCACCGACAAGTCGCCGGGGACGACGGGGATCTCGACCTCGACGCCCGCCAGCACGGGCGAGAGCGTGGCCGCGCCCCGGGGCCGCCGCTTGTGGGCCGTCCGCCCGACCACGTCGACCACGGAGGCGATGCGACCGCCGAAGCGCGCGGGCCACCCGCCCGCGTAGACATCTGCCGAGCGGACGACGCCGGCCGGTACGGCGCTGTAGCCGCCCAGGAGGTGGAACGGCTGAAAGAGGGGGATGCCGTCGACGAGGACCAAGTTCTGGGTCGGCGTGCCGCCGCGGACGGAGAGCTGCCCGCCCCGGTCGCCGAGCGTCGTGACGCCGGGCTGGGCGAGGATGGCCGAGGCGAGGTCGCCGCCGGGGTCGGTCGTGGGGAGCGCGGTGAGGTCGGCCGGGCGAAGGCGCGTCAGGCCCGGCTCGCGGACGACGGGCACGTCGTCGGCGGCGACCTCGACCCCGTCCATCTGCTCGGTCCGGGGCGCGAGCGTGACGGCGAGGTCCCGGCGGTCGCCGGCGGCGAGCGCGAGCGTGTCGGCGGAGGGGAGGTAGCCGATGGCGGAGACGCGCAGGAGGTAGCGCCCGGCGGGCAGGCCCCGGAACACGAACTGCCCCTCGGTCCCGGCCGCGCGTCCCTGCACGGCGCCCGTCTCGTCGACGAGCGCGACGGTCGCGCCGACGACGGGCCCCTCGGTCTCGCCGTCCACGACGACGCCGAACAGGTCGGCCTGGGCGCGGGCGAGCGGCCCGGCGCACACGAGGAGGACGAGGAGGAGGAGGCGGGCCACGGGCGCAGAGTTTACGGGCGCGCGCGAGCAACCGAGGGGCACGGCGCGATGCATCAGGGGCGGCCTCTCCGCCAACAGAGGGGCTTGCGCCGGCAGGGCTGGCGAACGCCAGCGACTCGCCCCCCCCTGTCCCCCTCCCCGCAAGCGGGATCCGAGACCTCATCCGAGGAGGGGGGACGTCGTGAGCCGAGGTCGACGTCGAGCGACGCACGGCAACCGACGGAGCCCCCCTCGGATGAGGGGGGCGGCCGGCAGGCGGGGGGTCCGGGCTCTCGCAAGCGAGTGGGTCCGCGTAGGCACGCGAATCGAGACTGGCTGTGCGGGCCTGCGGTGGCCAATGGGGCGCCGGAGAGGCCTCGGCGCGAGCGGGCGTTCCGCGTACGTTTGGGCTCTGTCCCCCGCGTCCCGCCGTATGCGTCCCGTCGTCTTCGCCTTCGCGCTCGCCGTGTCCGCCGCCGCCCAGCCCGACGCGGGCGCCCTGCTGGCGGCGGGCGACACGACGGCTGCCGTCGAGGCCGTGCGCGCCGGGTTCGAGGCCCGGCCCGACGACGCGACCCTCCGGTCGGTCGCGCTCCGGCTGGATCTGGCGGGCCGGAGCCGGACCGTCCAGCGGCTGCCGCGCCCGCTCCGCCAGCGGCACGTGGTGGCGCGCGCGCGCGAGCTCCTGGCGCTGGCGCCGACCGACACCGTCGCGCTCCGCGTGCTGGCGAGCGACGCGACGTGGACGGCGCTCGGCTGGCACGACCGCGTCGCGCTCGGCCACATCTCCAGCCCCTACGGCGCGTTCGTGAGCGCCGAGGAGGTCCGGGCGCGGCAGGCCTACTCGCAGGTCCGCACCGACCAGCGCCGGGCGATGGCGCCCGACCTCGACCGGAGCGAGCGGGCGCATAGGGCGCACCTCGAGGCGGTCGGCTACCTCGACACCTGGCTCGCCGCCGACCCCGCCGCGCCCGAGGCCTACCGGCTCGCCGCGACGCTCGCCGTGCTCACGCGCGAGTGGGCGGGCCTGGCCCGGCTCGCGGCCCGGTTCGGCGCCGCCTCCGACGACCCCCGCGCCGACCTCTACGCCGGGCTCGCGGCCTACCGGCTCGGCGACGCCGCCGCGTCGGAGGCCGCCTTCGCCCGGGCCGTCGCCGGCCTCCCCGAGGCCGAGGCCACCCGGCTCACCGACGTCCGCGCCCTCCTCCCGACGGACCGCCGCGCCGCCTACGACGCCGCGCCCGACGCCGTCGCCGACTCGTTCTGGACGACGACGGACCCGCGCCTGCTCAGCGAGGCGAACGAGCGCCGCGCCGAGCACCGCGCCCGCGTCGTCGAGGCCGACCTGATGTTCGGGCGGTCGGCCGACGACCTGTTCGCGCCGGTCGCCCAGCGGGGCGCCGAGACGAGCCAGGGCCAGGTCTGGGTCCGCTACGGGCGCCCCGCCGAGACCGTCCGGTTCCTCGCCGACGAGAACGCCGTCCAGATCTACGGCGAGCGCGACAACCGCTTCGCGATCTGGGACTATCCCGACTTCCAGTTCGTCTTCGACGACCCCTCGTCGTCGGGCGTCTACCGGACCTACAGCCCGCCCGCGAGCGCCTTCGGCTCCACGAGCTCGGCCGCGCGCGACGACTTCGTGGCCCAGGACGCCCGAATGCAGCGCGACGACCCGCAGCGGACGCAAGACGCCCCCGAGACCGCGCTCGACGTGCCGATGCTGGCGTCCCGCTTCCGCGCGCCGGGCGGCGGCACGGACGTGATCGTCGGCTGGGGCGTGCCGCTCGACTCGGTCGCCGCGCCCGTCCGGACGGGCGCGTTCGCCCTGGTGCGCGGCGCCGTCGTGGACCGGGCGGTCGCGGATCGGACGCGGCTCGGATCCGGGCGGATCACGCGAGCCGGGGGCGGGCCGGTGTGGGCCGAGGGCGCCGTCGTCCGCGTGGCCGGGTCGGGCGAGGTCCGCGCCGAGGTCGAGGGCGACGCCGGCCGGGCGCACGGCGCGGCGGCGCTGGCGGTCGAGCCGCTCGCGGGCGGGTTCGGGGTGAGCGACCTCCTGCTGGCGCTCTCCGTGGATGAGGATGGGGCCGGGCCGGTCGTGCGCGACGGGCTGGGGATCGTGCCCGCGCCGCGCGCCGCGTTCCCCACGACGGACCCCGTGTACGTGGTGCTGGAGGCGTACGGGCTGGGGCTGGAGGGCGGCCGGACGCGCTACACCGTCGAGGCGACGCTGCGGCCCCAGGCGCGGCGCGGCGGGCTGCTGGGGCGGATCTTCGGGCGCGGCCGGGGCCCGGGCGTTTCCGTCCGGGCGGAGGGCGCCGGCTCGCGCGCCGACGAGACGCTGTCGTTCTTCGTCGACGTGCGCCAGCAGCCGGCGGGGGCGTACACGCTGCGCGTGGAGGTCCGCGACGAGACGACCGGCGCGACGGCGGCGGCCGAACGTACGATGACGCTCGAGTAAGGGCGTACCGCAACACGCCCCGACGGCGTGGGGTCATCCCGACGGCGCGCCTGGCCTGGGCCGGAGACGGCGCCAGCCGAGCGCACCCCACAGCGCGAACCCGTACGCGTTCAGCGCCCCGTGGCGCGAGGCCATCCAGGCCACGTCCGGCTGGCCGAGCCCCAAGCGGGCGCCAAACTGGAACCACGCCGCCAGCCCCATCGCCAGCACGAGGGCCCCGCCCGAGACCGCCAGCATCACGCTCGTCTTTCGGTCCTCCACGGCCCCGGCCCGGACCACGCCCAGCACACCGACACCGACGGCTGCCAGCGTCAGCAGCGCCACGCCGACGGCTTCGACCACGGACCCGCTGGCGGGCCCCCGGCCGAGCGCGATGCCCGCCGCGACGCCCCAGAACCCGACGACGAGCCCGGCGACGAGCCCGGCGTGCACCGTCCGCCAGCGGGCCGCGAGCGCCCGGCCCAGCAGTCCGGCCCAGATCAGCACGAAGGCCCCCGCGTAGTGGAAGTGGGCGGCGGTGAGGAGGGCGACGAGACTCGAGTACCCGGTGTCGACGCCCGAGCGTGCGAGCACGAGCCAGACCGCCCCGCCCGGCAGCGTCGCCCAGCCGAGCGCGAGCGCGACCTCGGCGGCATCGGCGAGCCCCCGCTGGCGGGCGGCTTCCGCCACCATGTGAGCAGCGACGACGGTCGTCGGGACGAGCCACAGCGCCGCCAGCGCGCCGGCCAGCGGCCCGGGCGCGACGAGCAGCGACCCGGCGGCGCCGAGGGCGCCGGGCAGCAGCAGCCACGACGCGGCCGACAGCGCGCGTGGCGCGGCGCCAAACCCGGCCGGCACGCTCGCGACCAGGAACAGCGGGACGAGCACGAGCGGCGCCAGCAGGACCAGGTGCCCGACCTCTTCCTCAGCGCCCGTGCCGGTCGCGAGCGGGACGAACAGGAGCGCCAACCACGCCACCATTCCGGCGAGGGCGACGCGGGCGAGACGGCGGTCGACGAGGGGCACGGGAGGGCGGCGGCGGGCCGCCAGTCTAGCCAGGCACGGCGGCGGGCGCGTCGCCCGTTGTCAAACCCTCACCTCCCGTTCAGAAACCGACCGGAGCGGGCCCCGTAGTCCGCCTTCCCGGTCCGATCGCCATGCGCTTCCCCCTCGTCGTCCTCGTCGCCCTCGTCGGCTGCCAGCAGCCCGCTCACTCCCAGCAGACCGACGGCCCGCTCGGCGTCGACGCCCCGATTGCCGAGGGCGCGGGCGCGCTGGAGCGGATCGAGGGCGAGATCCAGTCGTCGCGGCGGACCGCCATCACGCGCGCCGTCGAGGCCGCCAGCCCGGCCGTCGTGTCGGTCAACATCATCGAGGTGCAGAACGTCGTGCAGCGCGCGAACCCGCTGGAGGAGCTCTTCTACGGCCGCCGCATCCCCGACCGCGTCTACCAGCGCGAGGTCCAGGGGCTCGGCTCCGGGTTCGTCATCTCCGAGGACGGCTACATCGTGACGAACGACCACGTCGCGGGCAACGCCACGCGCATCACGATCGCCTTTCCCGACGGCTCCCAAATGCCGGCGCGGCTCGTCGGCAGCGACCCCGAGACGGACATCGCGCTTCTGAAGGTGGACCCGCCGGAGCCTCTCCCGTACCTCGCCTTCGAGGAGTCCGGCGACGCGATCGTGGGCGAGTGGGCGATCGCGCTCGGCAACCCGTTCGGGCTGTTCGAGGCCGCCGAGCCGACCGTCACCGTCGGCGTGGTCAGCGCCGTCGGGCGCGACTTCCCGGCCCAGCAGGGCCGCACCTTCCGCGACATGATCCAGACCGACGCGGCCATCAACTCGGGCAACTCCGGCGGCCCGCTCGTCGACGCGCTCGGCCGGGTGATCGGGATGAACACGTTCATCTTCTCGCGGTCCGGGGGGTCGGTCGGGCTCGGGTTCTCGGTCCCCGCCTGGCGCGTCCGCCAGGTCGTCGAGGAGTTGCGGACGTCGGGCGCCGTGGACCGCTCGTTCTACACCGGCCTCAACATCCGGCCCGTCACCGCGCGGCTGGCGCAGCAGCTCGGGCTGACGAACGCGCGCGGGCTGGTCGTCACGTCCGTCGACACCGCGAGCCCGGCGGAGCGGGCGGGCCTGCTCCCGCGCGACGTGATCGTGTCGTTCGACGGTGAAGCGGTGACGACGAACGAGGAGGTGCGGGACCGGTTTATCGACCGCCGCGCCGGCGACACGATCCGGCTGGGCGTGGTCCGAGGCGGCCGGGCGGTCGAGGTAGACCTAGCGCTCGCGGAGGTCCGATGACCGACCCACGAGACGAGGACGCGACGAGGCGAGGAGACGAGGGTCGGGCGAGGCCCGCACGAGCCCAGGAGGCGAGAGGGCGCCGCCCCATGCGCCATTCCCCTCCTCGCTTCGTTTCCTCCCTTCCTCTTCTCCTCCTCGTCCTCCTCGCCGGCTGCCTGCCGTCGAGCCAGCGCGAGGTCGACCGCTCGGTCTCGGCCGCCGACTCCGCCAGCGCCGCGCTCGCAGAAACGGTCGCCGTCGACACGCTGGAGGTGCTCTGGACCGCGCGAGCGTCCGAGGCCGCCCCGATGCCGGTCCCGACCGGGCTGGCGTGGCTCGGCGACACGCTCGTGGTCGTCGAGACGCAGGAGGGCAGCGTCCGCCGCATCTCCGCCGACGGCCGGTTTCTGGACGCGACGGCGCTCCCGGCGGACGGCTTCCCGTACCTCGCCGGGACGCGAGGCGACACCGTCGTGGTGCTGGCGCGCCAAGCGGGCGAGCTGTGGTGGGCGGTGCCCGGCCAGGGCGTCGTGCGGCGCGTGCCCGCCCCCGACGGCGCAGCGCTCGCGCTCGCGGCGCCGGGCCGGCTGGCGGTCCGCGTCGGCGGCGGACCCGACGCCCGCGAGCCGGTCGTGATCGGCCTCGACGAGACCGGCGCTGAGACATCGCGAGCCCCCATCAACGGCCCCGCGTGGCGGGCGATCGGGCGGCTCCGGCTCTGGGGCGACTCGCTCGTCGCGCTCTCCGGCTACCGCCCCGTCGTCGACGTGCTCGCGCTGGGTGCGGCGGCGTTCGACACGCTCGCGCTCGTCGGGTTCACGTCCCCACAAGCGGTCCGCTCGGCCCAGTTCATGCGCGGCGACGCCGACGAGCCGCCGCTGCTCACGTCGAGCGCCGCCGCGCTTGGCGACCGGCTGCTGGCGATCAACCTGCGCACCGACCACGTCCGCCTCGACGTCTACGGGCGCGGCGGGCGGCTGGAGCGCGTGCTCGTCAGCCGGGCCGCCGAGGAGACCGACGTGCCGCTCGACCTCGCCGTCCGCGAGCGCGGCGACGCCGTCGAGATCGCCGTGCTGTGGGCCCGCCCGCCGGGCATCCTGAGCGGCCCGACGGCCCGCGTGGTCCTCTACCGCTGGCGCCCGACGCGCTGACCCGACGCCCCTGACGGTCGGGCGTGCGCCAGAAGGCCGAGGAAGCCGGTGGGGAGACCTCCCCTCCCAGACGGGAGGGGCTGGGGAAGGGTGACCGGCATAGCGCCAGCAGGATGGCACTAGTTGGAAGACCACCCTCACCCTGTCCCTCTCCCGAGGCGAGAGGGGACGCCGTAGGTCACGTTCAGGCAGCCGAGGGACGGCTCAGACGACGGCCGCCAGCCACCTCTGGTCGATCACCCGCGGCGGCTGGCGGCCCCGAACGATCTCCCCGCCCCGTCGCCATTCTAAAAAAGGGGCGCGGGCTTCGGCCCGCGCCCCTGCGCGTCGATCCGTCGGCGCCCGCTAACGGACGACCGTGAGCGTCCGGGTCTCGGTCCGGTCGCCGGCCGTCACGCGGACGAGGTAGGTGCCGGCCGCCAGCGCCTCGGCGCCGAGCGCGAGGTCGTGGGTCCCGACCGCCATCGGCTCGCCGTCGGCGAGCGTCGCCACGCGCTGGCCGAGCACGTTGAACACGGTCACCGTGACGTCGGCCGCCGTGTCGAGCGAGAACCGGATGGCGCCGCCGGAGCGGACCGGGTTCGGGACCGCGCCCGCCACCCCGAACGTGGCCGCGACGCCGTCCTCGCCGGCGACCGAGCGGACCTCGATCTGGACGGGGAACCGGACGATCGGGTTCGTCGGGTCGTTAACCACGAAGGCCACCACGTCGTCGGCCGTGCCGATGGGCAGGCCCGACTCGACGCGGAAGTCGAGCACGACCGCCTCGCCGGGGCCGACGCCCTGCGTCGAGCCCATCGGGCCGTCCGCGTCGATGCGCGTGCCGACCGAGGCCGGGAAGTCCGGCGGGTCGAGGGTGGCGATGCGGAACTGGCCGTCGGTGCCGGCATCGGTGACGACGTAGGCCGTCGCGTCGGCCTCGCCGTCGCGGGCCCGGACGTAGCCGAGGTAGCGCGTCGCGCCGAAGAGCTCGGGCGCGCCGAAGACGATCGACTCGGCGCCGTCGAAGGCGCGGCCGAACTGGTCGTACTGGACGATCTCGTCCTGGCCACGCGTGATCTCGACGATGCCGTCGCGGAAGGAGAGCGCGACGACCGAGTTGGGGAACTCGCGGTCGAGGAAGAACGGGTACCCCGGCAGGACGTCGCCGTCGGTCGTGTAGGCGAAGACCTGGTCCGAACGGTTCGGCGTCATCAGGAGCGCGTCGAGCTCGGCGCTGTACGTCATCGCCGTGACCGCGTAGTCGACGTCGAACTCGCGGCCGGTGTAGTCCAGCTCGCCGTCGTCGACCTCGGCCTCGCGGACGCGGCCCGAGGCGAACTCGGCGACCCAGACGTTGCCCGTGCGCTCGTCGTAGGCCAGGCCCGAGATGAGCTGGTTGCCGCTCGGCGGCGGGACGGCGAACACGTCCGAGAGGTCGGCCGAGACGACGAAGAGCTGCTGGGTCCGGTTGGCGCTCGTGTTGAGGTCCGAGACGAGCAGCGTGCCGTCGCCGAGCTGGGTGATGGCGAACGGGAAGAGCGCGCCCGGCAGGACGATGTCGGCGAGGGCCGAGCCGGCCGTCGCCTGGGCGCCCGACGAGACGCCCGCCTCCAGCGACAGCGGCGCGTCCGCCGGCGCCGGGCCGACGGTGCGGGCCGGGGCCTCGCTGTTGCTCAGCGCCGGCTCCAGGATGCGCACGTAGCTCAGCACGCCGCCCGTGCTCACGTTGCGGGTCTCGATCTGGAACGGCGTCTCGGCGTCGGGCGAGCCCGTCACCGCCAAGACCGGCGAGACCGGCACCTCCGCCAGCGAGGGGTACACCCCGCCGCCGACCGAGAACCGGACCGACTGCGTCCGCACGAGGGGCGACCGCTCATTCGTCTCGAACGCCGCCGTGCCGATGTAGAAGCCGGCCGGGAGCGCGCCGCCGTCGACCGTCACGGTCACTGTGTCGGTGCCGTTGGCGGGCACCGTGCCCGAGAGCTTCGACGCCGAGAACCCGGCGTCTTCGACCGACGCCAGGACGACGTCGTCGACCAGGAAGCCGGTCGCCGTGCCCGTCGCATCGGCGGAGAACCGGAAGCCGACGCGGTAGAACCCGCTCGCCCCCGCGATCCCCTCGATCGGGACGGTCACCGAGCGCCACGTGCCGTCGGCGACCAGGAGGCCGCCGGCGGAGCTCGTGATGGCGGTCAGGTCGCTAAAGTCGTTGGGGGTGATCACGACCTCCGCCACATCCCCGGCCCCCGCCTCGAGGTAGTAGTTGAAGGTCAGCGTGAGGGCGTCCTGAAGCTCGAGCTCGGCGACCTCGAAGAGGGGCGACAGGATCGTGCCCTCGGTGAGGTCCTCGTAGCCCACGCCGGTCTCCGTCTCGACGCCGAAGTGGGCGGCCGTCGGGGTCGAGTGGTCGCCCGAGCCCGCCGGGCCGATCGTGACCTCGCGCCACCGGTCGGCGTTCGGGCCGATGGCCGTGAAGCCGCCGAGCTGGGCGCCCGACTCGAAGTCGGCCTCGAACAGGATCACGGGGTCCACGCGCCGCGCCTCGGGGATCACGAACGGGATGTCGTCGACCTCGAGCAGGAGCTCGAGGTCGTAGGTCAGCGGGAAGGAGCCGCCGTTCGAGAGCGTGAGGTCGTAGGTCTCGACGCCGCGCCCGACGTCGCCGAGGACGCCGTCGACGGACGTCGAGGCCGACAGCACCGGCTCGGTGACGCCGCCGACCGAGAAGGCCGCCGGGATCAGCACCACGAGCTGGCTCTCGTCGTTGCTCCGCAGCACGAGCGTGCCGAACACGAAGGCCGGCGCCGACGACGAGAAGTCGAGCGGCACCTCGGCCGTGGCGCCGGGCGCCACGGTGCCCGCCGCGTTGACCAGGTTGACGACGGGCGAGCCCTCGGCGTAGATGCCCTCGAGCTCGAACTCGATGTCGTAGGTCAGCGGCGTGTCGCCGTCGAGGTTCTCGACCGTCAGCACGTTCGTGCCGGTGCCGCCGGCCGGCACGTCGCCCAGGAACAGCTCGTCGGTGAAGACGAGCGTGTTCTCGGTGTCGAGGACGGTCCCGTTGAGGGCGTAGCGGGCGTCGGCGAACGCGGGCTCGTAGACGACCGAGTAGCCGGTCAGCTCGAGGAGCCGGATGTCGGGGTACTCGATCTCGTCGCGGTTGCCGAAGCTGAGGTTCGGGTCCATGATCCCGATCTTGCGCTCGGCCCCGAGCGACGGCAGGCGGAGCGCGTCGTCGCGCCAGTGCGAGGCCTGCTGGCCGTCGCCGCCCTGGCGGCTGCCCGTCGCCGTCGACGTCTCGTACTCGGCGTCGCCGGTGAACGTCGTCTGGACGGCCTCGTAGTAGGTCGTGTTGCCGATCGTCGTGATCGGGACGGTGTTGGGCGGGCCCGGCGTCACGACGCGCTCGGCGACCTCCCAGCCGGCCCCGTCGTCGAGCGCCTCGCCGGGCTCGACGGCCTCGGGCCGAACGCGGAACATGTCCCAGGGCGTGAACTGGTTGTTGGGGGGGCCACCGCCGCCGATCACGGAGACGAACCCGAGCGCGTGCCCGATCTCGTGGATCGCGACGCCCTCGAAGTCGATGGCGTTGTTGTTGACGCCGTCGCGGGGGTCGAAGTCGAAGGTGAACGACGAGTTGAACCCGATGGTCGGGACGCCCGAGGCCGTGTTGGCGTCGAGGACGGCCGGCAGCTCGCCGAGCACCTGGAGCGGGATCGTCCCGCCGATCATCTGGCTCAGGAAGGCGACCGCGCTCCCGCTCCGCGCCGTCGAGGGCGTCGGGATCGGGATGGCGTTGTAGAGGTCGACGAGCCCGGGGTCGGTCGCCCGGGCGACGAGCTTGTCGCGCAGGCCCTCGGGCGTCACCGACGTGCCGCGGATGGCGCTCGACGTGCTGCCCAGGATGTTCGGGCTGGGGTACGGAGTGCCGAACCGGAGCGGCCCGTAGTCCACGTCGATCACCGTCGTGACGTCGGTCTGGATGATCTGCTCCCAGCGCGCCGCCGAGCGCCGGAAGGCGAGCAGCGCGAGCGGGTTGGCGATCAGCTGGTCGGTCGCCCGCAGGATGATCCGGAAGCCCGAGGCGCCGGCCGCCTTCGCCGACGGGATCGGCGTCAGGCGGACCTTGCTCGGCCCGGCCACGCTGAGCTCGCGGGCGACGGACAGCTCGGTCGCCGTGTCGCACTCGGCGCCGTTCGGCCCGAGCGTGACGATGTGGATGCCGCCGGGGTGGTCGATCAGCGGGACGGCGTCGCCGCCGACGTCCTGGGCGGTGGCGGGCAGCGCCAGCGCGGCGAGGACGAGGGCCGCCGCGCGGCGGACGAGGGTCGAGGTCATAACGGAGGGCTGGGCAGAGAAAACAACGGTACACAGTGTACGGCACATACCCTCCCGCGGGGGGGCAGAGGCAAAGGCCCCGGCGCGGTGGGGAGGCGCCTGAGTCGGGGCTCGCGCCCCACACCGTGCGTCGGCCGACGGAACGGCGCGCGGCGGGCCGCGTGCTGGCCCGCCCGACGATCCCCGACATGGCCGACGCCCCCAAACTATCGACGCTCGGCGCCCTCCGCGCCTCCGGCTACCGCACGCGCTCCGTCAAGGACGAGGTCCGCGCCAATCTGGTGGCCGCGCTCCGCGCCGGCCGCAACGTCTTCCCCGGCGTGCTCGGGTTCGACCGGACGGTCGTGCCCCAGGTCCAGAACGCCCTGCTCGGCCGGCACGACTTTATCCTGCTCGGCCTGCGCGGCCAGGCCAAGAGCCGCATCGTACGGCTGCTCCCCGAGTTGCTCGACGAGTGGGTGCCCGAGGTGGCCGGCTCCGAGATCCACGACGACCCGCTCGCGCCGGTGAGCAAGGTCGCCCGCGACCTCATCGCCGAGCACGGCGACGACACGCCCATCGCCTGGCTCCACCGAAGCGCGCGCTACGGCGAGAAGCTGGCCACGCCCGACACCTCCATCGCCGACCTCATCGGCGACATCGACCCCATCAAGGCCGCCACGCGCAAGCTGACGTACGCCGACGAGGAGGTCATCCACTTCGGGATCATCCCGCGCACGCACCGCGGCATCTTCGCCATCAACGAGCTCCCGGACCTGCAGCCGCGCATCCAGGTCGGCCTGCTCAACATCATGGAGGAGCAGGACATCCAGGTCCGCGGCTTCAACGTCCGCATCCCCATCGACGTGCTGATGGTGTTCACGGCCAACCCCGAGGACTACACCAACCGCGGCTCGATCATCACCCCGCTCAAGGACCGGATCGACTCGCAGATCCTGACCCACTACCCGCGCGACTTGGAGACGGGCGTCGAGATCACGCGCCAGGAGGCGTGGGCCGAGCGCGACGGCGCGGTGGCCGTCGCCGTCCCCCACATCTTCCGCGAGATCGTCGAGCAGGTGGCCTTCGAAGCCCGCGCGAGCGAGTACGTCGACCAGAAGTCGGGCGTCTCGGCGCGGCTGACGCGGGCGGCGCTCGAAGACCTGGTGAGCGCGGCCGAGCGCCGGGCGCTCTTGCACGGCGAGTCCGAGACGACCGTCCGCGCCGCCGACCTCGCCTCCATCGAGCCGGCCGTCACCGGCAAGGTGGAGCTGGTCTACGAGGGCGAGCAGGAGGGCGCGCAGGGCGTGGCCCGGGCGCTCGTCGGCAAGGCCGTCTCGACGATCGTCAAGCGCTACCTCCCCGACCCGGCGGCCAAGGGCTCCGGCGACGATGGCGGCCGCGCGGCGTACCGCGACGTCCTCGGCTGGTTCTCGAAGGGCAACACCGTCGACCTCGACACCGACCTCACCTTCCCGACGTACGCGACGGCCCTCGACCGCGTCGACGGGCTGGCGGCGCTCGTCGAGGCCCACACCTCGCCGGAGACGCCAGGCGAGAAGGCCTCGATGATGGAGCTGACACTCGAGATGCTCCACCAGCACTCGCTGCTCGGCAAGGAGGTCGCCGACGACGGCGCCAGCTACGCCGACATGATGGGCTCCGTCCTCTCCGGGCTCGGCTCCTTCGGGCCCGACGACGACGACGACGAGGACGACTTCGGGGGCGAGGACGACTACCGCCGCTTCGGCTGAGCCCTCCCGTCGATGCGTCTGCTGCTCCTTCTCGCCGCGCTCGCGGCCGCCATGCCCGCTGGCGCCCAGGCCGAGCGGCCCGCTGAGTCCGACGACCTGGTCGTGGCCGTCTTCGAGGCCCCGCCGCTGGCGAGCCAGTCGGCCGACAGCACGTGGAGCGGGCTCGGCGTCGAGCTCGCCGTCGACGTGGGGCAGGCGCTGGGCCGTGGCGTCCGGTTCGTCGGCGTCGCGCCGGACAGCGCGCTCGCGGCCCTCACCGACGGCCGGGCGGACCTCGCGCTGACCGCCCTGGTGCCCGGCGTCGAGGCCGTCGCCGACGTGGGCCCCGCCTTTGTCGACGCCGACCTCGCCATCGCCCGGC
This sequence comes from Rubrivirga halophila, assembly GCF_046845755.1. GTDB lineage: Bacteria > Bacteroidota > Rhodothermia > Rhodothermales > Rubricoccaceae > Rubrivirga. Next base: position 3,882,200 of record NZ_CP177357.1, on the reverse strand, counting down.
CGGCGACTTCCCAGATCGCGACCGTCGCGCGGCGCTTTTTCTCGCCGACGTTTTTCGCCATCGCCGGGGCCCTCGCCGTCCTGCTGTTCGTGGCCGGCGCGCTGATGTGGCTGGTGGAGCGCCGCCACGACTCCGAGGACTTTACGGGCAGCATGCACGGGCTGTGGGACGGGTTCTGGTGGGCCGGCGTCACGCTCACGACGATCGGCTACGGCGACACCGTCCCGCGCTCGCACGGCGGCCGGGCCCTCGCGCTCGTCTGGATGCTGCTCTCGATGGCCATCACGGCCGTGCTCACGGCCGCGCTCGTCTCGGCGCTCGGCTTGCGCGACACGTCGTCCGGCGTGCGCGTCCCGGACGACCTGCGCGGCGACCGCGTGGGCGTGGTCGCCGGGACGCCGGCCGCGGCCCTTATCGCCCGCACCGACCTCGACACCGTCCCCTTCCCCACGGCCGAGGCGGCCCTCTCCGCCCTCGACGCCGACTCCGTCGACGCCGTCGCGGGCTCGGCCTTGCGCTTGCGTGTCGCCGGCGGGGCGCCGCTGGCGCTCCGCACCCGGACGACCGGCGTCGCCATCGAGCGCTGGGCGTTTGCGACCGCCGAGGGCAGCGACTTGCGCGAGCCCGCCGCCCGCGCCGTCCTCGACCGCGTCTCCGGGCCGGACTGGCCCGAGGTCGTCCGCCGCTGGACGGAGTAGGACGAGGCGAGGCAGACGGCCCCAGGCCGTACCCTCCCACCACCCGCCCCGCCTGCGATGACCCTCCGCCCCGCCACCCCGGCCGACGCCGCGCTCGTCTGCGCCCTCGTCCACGAGCTGGCCGACTACGAGAAGGCACCTGTTCATGAGGTCCCGGCCACGCCCGACGCGTTCGCCGTGGCCCTCGCCCCCGGCGCCGAGCCCCGCCTCGGGTGCCTGCTGGCCTTCGACGACGGCGGCGACCCCGCCGGGGTCGCCATCTTCTTCCCCGCCTTCTCGACGTGGCGCGCCGGCTGGGGGCTCTACCTCGAAGACCTCTTCGTCCGGCCCGAGCGCCGGGGACAGGGCGTCGGGCTGGCGCTGTTCCGCGCCGTCGCCGCCGAGGCCGTCGCGCGCGGGGCGGAGCGGCTCGAGTGGATCGTCCTCGACTGGAACGCGCTCGCGCTGGACTTCTACAGCCGGCTCGGGGCCGAGAGCTTGGACGAGTGGACCAAGATGCGGCTCTCCGGCGACGCCCTCGCCGCCCTCGCCGACGGGCAGGACCCGGATGAACGGGGGGGAGCCTAACCTCGCGTTGGGATCGCCACGCCCGCCGTCCGGCGGTGCGCGAACAGGAGCGCCGTTTCGATCCGCGCCACCTCGGGCCGCTCCGTGAACGCCTCCAGCGCGAGCGCCCGCAGGTGCGCCGTGTCACGGACGGCCACGTGCAGCAGGTAGTCGCTCGCGCCCGTCGTGTGGAACAGCTGCACGACCTCGGGGAGCGCCAGCGCGTGCGCCTCGAACGCCTCGACCAGCCCCCGCTGGTGGCGCCGCAGCGACACCTCGACGAGCGCCTGCAGCCCGGCCCCGACCGCCTCGGCCGACACCTCAGCGTGGTACCCCACCAGCACGCCGGTCTCTTCCAGCCGCCGCGTCCGTGCGAGGGCCGTTGACGGCGCCACGCCGACGGCCGCCGCCAGCTCTTTGTTGGACGTCCGCGCATTCTGCTGCAAGCGGGTCACGATGGCGCGGTCGATTTCGTCGAGACGGGGCATGGCGGCGGGATTCCGAATCCTGTGCGGAAAAGTTGGAGACCGACCGCAAGATCGTCTACTGTGGAGAGATCCCACAGCCGCACGTTCGACATGGAGCTCCGCCCCGACCTCGCCACCCGCGCCATCCACGCCGGCCGCGAGGACCTCACCGCGCTCGGCGTCCACGCCCTGCCGATCGACCTGTCGTCGACGTACCCCTTTACCGACCTCGACGGCGCGACGGCCAGCCTCGACGCGCTCGTCTCCGGCGACAAGACGGCGGACAACCCCATCTACGCCCGCCTCCACAACCCGACCGTCGCCCGCTTCGAGGCCGCGCTCGCGGACCTCGAGGACGCCGAGGCGTCGGTCGCCTTCGCGTCGGGGATGGCCGCGCTCACCGCCGTCCTGCTGACGGCGCGGATGGACGGCGGCCACGTTGTCGCCACGCGCCCGATCTACGGCACGACCGACCACCTGCTGACGTGCGAGCTGATGGGCCTCGAGGTCACGTGGACCACGCCCGACGGCGTCGCCGACGCGCTCCGCGACGACACTTGCTTGGTCATCACCGAGACGCCGGCCAACCCCACGCTCGCGCTCGTCGACATCGAAGCGGTCGTGGCGCAGGCGGGCGACGTGCCCGTTCTCGTCGACTCGACGTTCGCCACGCCCGTTCTGCAGCGCCCGCTGGGGCACGGCGCAGCCCTCGTCATGCACTCGGCCACCAAGTTTTTGGGCGGCCATGGCGACGTGGTCGGCGGCGTCGTGGCGTGCGGCGAGGCCTGGGCCCGGCGCCTGCGCCAGATCCGCGTCGCGACGGGCGCGCTCCTGCACCCGCTCGCGGGCTACCTCCTGCACCGCGGGCTGGCGACGCTGCCCCTTCGCGTCGAGCGCGCTCAGGCCACGGCCGGCGTGCTCGCCCGCCGGCTGGCGGGGCACGACGGCGTAGTGGCCGTCCACTTCCCGGGCCTCCCCGGCGGCGACCCCGACGGGCTCGTCGGTCGCCAGATGGACGGGCCGGGCACGATGCTCGCCTTCGAGGTCGCCGGCGGCTACGACGCCGCTCGCGCCGTCTGCGAGTCGGTCCGCACGATGACGCCCGCCGTCAGCCTGGGCTCGGTCGACACCCTCGTCCAGCACCCTGCCGGCCTCACGCACCGCGTGCTGAGCGACGACGCTCGCGCCGAGGGCGGCATCGCGCCGGGCCTCTTGCGCCTGTCCGTCGGCCTGGAGGCCCCGGACGATCTGTGGGCCGACCTCGCGCGCGCGCTGGCCGTCGCCGAGGACGCCGCCGTCGTCGCCTAGCGCGACGCCCGCCAGCGGTCCCAGGCGCGCAGCGCCAGCGCCATCCCCGCGTACGCCAGCGGCGGGAGCACGACGAGCAGCACCCACCCCAGGTCCGTTAGCCACGGCGCGCCGGTCTTGGTGGTGTATGGGACCCCGCCGATCACGCGCGGCCCGTCCATCCGGGGCCCGAATGCCATCACGGCCGCCAGCGCCGCGACGGCGGCGGCCATCGACAGAGAGCGGCGGCGGAGGGGCTGGGCCATCCCAAAACGTACGGCAGACCAGGGCTCGGCCTCTGTCGGCAGACCGCCGCGACGGCCCCACTCACCCACTCAGTCCGCCCGCTCCGCCCGGTCCTCGCCGTCCCAGAGAAGCCCGGAGCCGTCGGCGTCGAACACGAGCGCCGTCCCTTCCGCTTCGACGTAGAACTCGGTCGGCGACGCGGCCACGAGGCGGGCCGGCGGCTCCTCGGGCCACACCACCGCCAGCCCGGCCCCGGCGCGCTCGATGCCGACGTGGTACTCGGGAAACTCCACGAACGTGTACGTCCCCACCAGACGGTCAAGCGTGGCAGGGTCGACGGCCACCGGCTCGTAGGTCCGCGAGCGGAAGTTGGGCCACCCGTAGGCGGCCGACACGGCGCGGAGCACTTCCATCATCAGGTCGCCCCCGTTCTCGCCGTTCGTCATCACCACAGCCCCGTCGCCCGTCCCGGCGTAGAGCACCATGATCGCCTTGTAGCCCTCGTTCGAGCCGGTGTGCAGGAACAGCGGGCCGCCCTCGGCCTCGGCCACCTGGAGCCCGATCCCGGCCCCGAGCGCATCGGTCGTTAGCATCGCTCGCGCCGTCTCAGGCGCGAGCAGGGCCCCGGGCTCTCCCAGGTACGCCGCGCGGAGGTCGAGCGCGAAGCGCGCGACGTCGGTCGGCGTCGACCACAGCCCGGCCGGGGCGATCTCGGGGTAGACGTGCCACCCGCCCGGGACGGGCGCGCCGGCCTCGTCGTGCGCCTGGGCCACGTCGTCCGCCAGCCGGGCCGGGAGCGGCTGCGCGAACGTGCTCCGCGTCATCCCCAGTGGCCACAGCACTTCGCGCGCCATCACGTCCACGAACGGAGCGCCGACCACCTCTTCGATGGCCACCTGCGCGGCGACGTAGCCCCCGCCCGAGTAGCGATAGAGCGTGCCCGGGATCGTGTCGACCCGGACGGCCGGCGTGTTGCCCCGCCCCTCCAGCACGCCGACCGCGCTCGGGATCGAGTCGCCGACGGCGTAGCCCGGGAAGCCGCCGACGGTGAACCCGGCCGAGTGGCGGAGCGCGTCGCGGAGCGTCGGCGGCCGGCCGCGCGTGTGCAGAGTCGGGGGGATGGTCCACGACCGGAGCAGCGTGCCCAGGTCGGCGTCGAGGCTAAGACGGCCCTGGTCCGCGAGCCGGAGCGCCAGGGCGGCCGTCAGCGGCTTGCTGATCGAGGCGGCCTGAAAGAGCGTCGAGGTCGTCACCGAGTCGGCGCCGCCGGCCGCGCGTCGCCCGTAGCCCTGGGCCCAGTCGACGTGCCCCCCACGGACGACGGCCACGCTGAGACCGGGTACGTCGTATCGCGCCATCCGCTCGCGGACCCCGTGCCGCTCGCCGACGGCGGTGACGGATGGGAGCAACCCGGCCTCGACCGACCGTTGGCGCTCAGTGACGGAGTCAGCGGGCTGGGCCGTGGCTGTCGCCGCGAGCCCGAGGAGCAGAACGCAGAGTCGTCGCATCTGATACGGGCGGGGCCACGCACAATACGGCGCGTCGCGCTGGGCGCTCCGCCACGCCTCCGGCAGAGGTTGCCCGGTCCCTCACTGCCTCGGCGCCGAGGCGAGCGCTATCGCTGCGGGATCGGGAGCCCGTGCTGGCGGAGGAACGAGAGCTTGTCCCAGTACCCGCGCTGGACCACGATGAGGCCGTCGACGACGTGGAAGAACCCGCAGCCGCGGAGCCCGAGCGGGTCGCGCCACTCGAGCGCCGCCCACGCGCCGTCCTCCATCACCTGCTCCACGAGACACGTCATCTCCGCCGCAGCGAACTCGCGCTCGAACATCGTCCGGATCGCCTCCCGCCCCTCGACCGGCGCCTCGGCCACCTGGTGGTTGACGGCGTTCGTGGCGTAGAGCGCTGCGAGCGCGTTGGCGTCGCCCGCGTTGAAGGCGGCCACCCAGGCGTGGACGACGGCGCGCGGGCCCACCGCTACACCTGAGGCGGCTGGGGCAGGTCCGAGCCCGGCGTGGGCGGGCGGAGGTCGGCCTGGTGCAGCCGGTACGCCAGCGTCTTCAGCACCTCCGCGTCGTGCTGCACGATCGCGAGCGCCAGCCCATACAGGTCGGTCGCCGCGCCGTCGAGCGTCGCGCGCCGCGCCCACGCCTCGGCGGGGACCGCCTCAAACACGGCCCGCAACTCGGCGCGCGCCGCCCGGAGGTCCGCCAGCAGGTCGTCCAGTCCGCGCGCGTTCGCATCGTCGTCCCCCGCGAGCGCCGGCGTCTCGAGGGCGGGCGCGTCCTGCTCGCGGACGGCGGCGAGCCAGGCCGGGTACGTCTCGCGGTCGAGCGTCGCGAGGGCGGCGAACATCTGCTTGGCCGAGAGGTCGTCCGGCATCGGCGCCTGATCCGTCGCCCAGGCGGGCAGCGCCGCGAGCAGGGGCGCGAGCGCCGTCGCCTCGTCTTCGAGCCAGCCCAGCTGGTCGAGCAGCGCCTCGCGGCGGGCGGCGAGCGTGGCGGCGTCGCGGGGCGGCTCGGCGTAGCGATCTAGCATGACGAGAGGGATGCGGGGTGCGGCATGGGAGAGGCATGAGGCCCACGCATCCCGCATGGCCCATCCCTCCATCCCTCGCTAGGCGTGGGCCGGGTTCGAGGCCTGCGCGCCGTCGACGGCGTCCTCCACCTCGGCGACGAACGCGAGCCGGTCGCGCAGCGTGTGGATGTTGTTGGACTCCGGGTGCTGCCAGGCGTCGGCCGGCTGCGTGTTGCGGCGGCGCTGGAGGAAGTCCAGCCGGTCCTGGAGGCGCGCTTTGGGGACCAGGAGCCGGTCGAGCCCGAAGTGCGCCTCGTCGCGCGTCTGGAACGTGAGGTCGTACTCCTTCGACATCACGATGGCCTCCTCAGGGCAGACCTCCTCGCAGAACCCGCAGTAGATGCAGCGGAGCATGTTGATCTCGAACCACTCCGGCTCGCGCTCCTTGATGTCGTCGGTCACCTCGTGGGCCTGCATCGAGATCGCCAGCGGCGGGCAGGACCGCGCGCACAGCCCGCACGCCACGCAGCGCGGCCGGCCCTGCTCCTCGACCAGGACGGGGCGCCCGCGATACGAGTCCGGCGGGTACCACTGCTCCTCGGGGTACTCGAAAGCGTAGCTGTCGAGCGACATCTTGGACGCCGAGTAGCCGAGCCCCTTAAAGATCTCCGGGAGGTACATGCGCTCCCAGAAGTTGAGCTTGCGCTCGTCGGGCGTGGCGTTGTTGACGGGCGTTCCGGGCATCGAGTCGGGGCGGTCTGCGGGGCCGGAAGCTACGCCCCGCCGTGCGCGGGGGTCCGCCGTCGGGCGTGGCTGGCGCCCCGTTTCACCGGCCCTGCGCGGTCGGGGCCCGCTCGGCGGCGGTCGGCGGCGCGAGGTCGAACCGAAACCGCTCGGCCGAGTCGCTGACGAGGCCGGCGGCGGCGCCGAAGAGGGCCCCGTAGACGAGCCCGACGGCCGCGCCCGCCAGCCCGAACCCGCCGGCCCCCTTGAGTCGATCTCCGATCGTTGGGTCGCCACCGCAGAAGATCAGGCAGCCGCCGCTCTCGAACCCAGCGGCCGCCCCCATCGCCCCCCCCACCGACACGCCCGAGATCACACCCAGGCGGACGGACCGGCGCAGGGCCCGCTGGCGGTCGCGCCGCTCGACCTCGGCGATGGCGGACGTCGGGATCGCCAGCAGCGCCTGCGTCCGCGGGTCGATCCAGGTCGTCGAGTCCGGCCCGACGCGGAGCGCGGCGGCGTCGTAGGCCGTCCCGTCGGTCAGGACCACGATGGCGTCGCGGCCCGCCAGCCGGGCGTTGAGCGCGCCGAAGTCGTCGCCGGCGGCGACCGAGTGGGTGGCCGCGCAGCCCGAGAGCACGAGCGCGGCGGCGAGGAGGAGCGGGCGCATGGGCTAGTTCGGGGCGAGCGTGCGGAAGCGGCCCCGGACCCGAAGCTCGCCGCTCGCGCTCCCCGCCGCAACGTCGAACGTTCCCGCCAGCGAACCGTCCGCCCCGACCGACTCAACGGTGACCATTCCGGACTGTCCGTTGAACGTGTCGAACGTGCCCGGTACGTCGACGGTGAGGACAACGAACGCGGCGCCCGCCAGGCCGTCCGGGCCCTGGACCGCCACCGGAAAGAGATCGGGGACCGCGGGCGCGGCGCTCACGACCAGCGTGCCCCCCGAGCGCCCGTCCCGAAACTCGATCACGACCTGCCCCTCGTCATCGCGGAAGGTGGTCAGCGTCGCGTCGAGGCCCAGGGCCACGTCGCCCGATACGCACGCCGCCAGCCGTCCGGCCTCGACGGCCGCCGGCACCGCACAGCCCGGCTCGGTGGTGTCGCACGCGGAGACGGCTGCAACGAGGAGCAGGGTGAGCAGAAGGGCGACGAGCGCGCGCACGGGGTTGGGGGGGAGGGCGCCCTCAACATCCACCGCCCGTCGCCGCCACCCCTGGTGTGTCTGCACCAATCGGAGCCGTGCACTCCGATTTCTCCGCGCCGTCACGGCCCCGGGTTCGCAGATCCCGCCCGCGGGGCGGGGGCCGTCAGGTCGACTTGACGAGCCCGTTCTCCCACGCCCAGGCGACCGCCTCGCGCGCCGTGCTCACGTCGAGCTTGGAGTAGACCGCCGCGAGGTGGTTGCGGACCGTGTTCTCCGCGATCCGCAGCCGCTCGCCGATGGCCGCATTGTCGAGCCCGCGGCCCATCAGCACGAGCACCTCGTGCTCGCGCCCGGTCAGCGGCGAGAGCATCTCCGGCTTGCGCGGGATCGGCACGAACCACCGCCCGTGGCCGCTGTGGACCGCCAGCACGGCCTCGCGGACGGCCGTCGGGTGCTGGTCCTTGGTGATGTAGCCCGCCGCGCCGGCCTCCAGCAGGCCGTGGATGTAGGCCGAGTCGTTGAACGCGCTGAGCGCCAGGATGCGCGGCGCCTCGGGATCGCCGTTGAGCTCGGCCGCCACCTCGGGGCCCGACATCTCGGGCATGTTCATGTCGAGCAGCAGCACGTCCGGGCGCAGGCGGCGGACCAGCTTGAGCGCCTCGACGCCGTCCGAGGCCTCGCCCACAACGTCCACCTGGCCGCCCTTTTCGAGCGCGTCGCGGATGCCAGCGCGGAACACGGGGTGGTCATCGGCGACGACGACGGAGACGGGGGCGTCAGACATGAGACGAGGCGGGAGGGGGCCGATCGGGAGTCGAGAAGGTGCACACGGGCTCCGGCTCCGACAAGGGCAGTTCGGCCTGTTATGCCGCCGCGGCCGCCGCCAGCCGGTGCATCGGGATCGGCGCCGCGAGCGCCACGCGCGTGCCCCCGAGCGGGCTCGGGCCGATGGTGAGGTCGGCGCGGAGCAGCTCGGCCCGCTCGCGCATCCCGAGCAGCCCGTAGTGCCCGTCGGCGGCGTAGTCGAGCGCGCTGGCGGCCGGCGGGCCGGTCCCGTCGTCGTCGACGGTCAGGATGATGTGGTCGTCGTCGAGGTCGAGCTCGACCTCGACGCGCGTCCCGCCCGCGTGCTCGACGGCGTTGTTCATGGCCTCCTGGGCGATGCGGTACAGCGCCAGCCGCCGCTCGTCGCCGAGCGCCCGGCTGTCGGCGACCGCGCGGACGGCGTCGGTCGCCGAAAACCGGACGGCGAGCCCGCCGCCGTCGCCGCCCCACCCGAGCCGGTCGGCGCGGTCGGCGAGGGCCGCCAGCGCCGCCGTCAGGCCGAAGGCGTCGAGCGCCGACGGCCGGAGCTCGTCGCACAGCGCACGAAGCTCGTCGACGACGCCGGTGACGGCCGTCCGCGAGGGCCCGTCGTCGATCGCGCCGAGCGCGAGCTGGACCGCGCACAGGTCCTGGACGGGCCCGTCGTGGAGCTCGCGCGCGAGGTGGGTCCGCTCGGCCTCGCGCGCCGCCGCCAAGCGCCGCCGGAACTCGGCCCGCATCCGGCTGGCGCGCCGGGCGCGCCGCTCCCAGGCGACGGCCCCGCCCGCCAGCACGATCAGCCCCATCCCCATCAGCGCCAGCGCCAGCGACCCGACGGGCACCGAGGTCGCCAGCCGCACGACCGACCGGTCGTCCACGTCGATGCTGAGCGGGCCCGCGACGGCGTCGGCGGTGCCGAGCGCGCCGGCCCGGCCCGCCCGGCCGAGCACGTCGACGAAGGCGGCGTACGGGATCGAGATGCGCGGCTGGCCCTCGGCCCCCTGCCCGAACGTGACGACGCTGTCGCGGACGACGTCGAAGTGGACCAGCCGCCCGCCATCAGCGACGAACCCGGACGCGGCGGGGCGCCCGGCGGGGTCGGTGGGCTGGGCCGCGGCGAGGGGCGCCAGCAGGGCCAGGAACAGGCAGAGCGCGCGCACGGGCGTCGGGGGCGGAGGGGACGAATCTATGCCCTACGCCCCAGAGCGCCTGATCCAGACGGACTAGGGAGGAGATGGGAAACGGGAACGGGGCACGGGCCGAGGGCCGGGCGGCACGCCGTCGGCCACGCCTCTACGCCTCTCCCCTTTCCCGCAGGCGATCGGGTTCGTCGACCTCGGTCACGACCCGGTGGAAGACGGTCTCGCCCGTCCGCAGCATCCGGCGGACGTACGGGTGGCAGAGCTGGCACTTGAGTCCGAACTCGGCATTCGCCTGGAGATCGGGGATCGTGCGCGCGCCGGTCTCGGCCGCGACGTCCGCCAGCGAGGCGAACGTCCGGTCGAAGCACAGGCAGCGATCGATGGTCATCGCGCCGGCCCGAAGGCGACGGCCGACGGGATCACGCCCGCCCCGAACTGCGCCAGCTGACGGCCCTCCCGGTCGTGGACCGTGACCGTGCCCGGCGCGCTGAACGGGGCGTCGGCGTCGACGCGCCCGAGGTAGAAGCGGCCGTCGACGTCGTCGAAGGCGACGGCCGAGATCGGCGGGCCGTCCACGACGAGGGCCGAGCGGCCCGCGTTGGCGTCCGTCCCGAAGACCAGGAGGCGATCGCCGAGGGACACGTAGACCTCCTTGCTCGCCGCGCTGTGGGCGGCGTCGGTCCCGAGCGTGCCGCTGCCGACCTGGCCCGGGAGGCCCGGCCGCGCGACCTCGTCGCCCGTCGCGCCGTCGAGCACGATCACGTCGCCGGTCGTCTGGCCGACCACGTTGAAGTCGGCGTCGTAGAGCGTCCGGCCGGTGCAGACCACCCAGACCTCGCCGTCGGCGTCGGCGAAGACGAACCGGGGCCCGTCGCAGCCCACGTCGATCGTCTCGACGACGGCTCGGGCGGACGCGCTGATCACCGAGACCGTCGTGCCCGCGCCAAAGTCGAAGCCCGCGCTGTAGTTCGCCACGTAGATGCGGTCGCCGACGGCCGTGATGCCCTCGGGATTGTCGCCGACCGGGATCGGCGCGCCCGCCGCCAGGCCGTCGAGCGCGACCGGGGTCACGGAGGCGCCGTAGAAGTTGGTCACGAACGCCGTCGCGCCGACGACCGCCCACGCGCGCGGCGTCCCGACCTCGACGTCGTCGAGGACCGTCCCCGTCGTCGGGTCGAGTTCGACGATCCGGCCGCTGCCGGTCCCGAACGAGTCGCTAAAGTTGAGGAACGCGAACACGCGGTCGCCGACGGTCTCGACCGACTGGACGAGCCCGCCCAGGCCGGGCGCGAGGTCGGCCGTCGCCGTGCCGGCGTCGGGGTCGAAACGGGTGACCGAGCCGCTGTTGTCGGAGAAGATGCCCTGGTTGGCGACGTAGACGGAGCCCGTGGCGTCGGGCGCGGTCGAGTCGCAGCCGACGACGAGGAGGAGGGCGAGAAGGGAAAGGGTGCGCATAGCGTTAGCGGGCCCGGACCGCGAGGCGGAGCCGGGCGTGGCGGGGGGGCATGACGTGGGAGCGGACGGTCTCGTAGCGAGCGTCCAGGAGGTTGTCGAGGTCGACCCCGACGGTGACGGTGGCCGGGCCGAGGGCGTGGTCGAGACCGACGCGGGCGCCGAGCACGACGTGCGCCGCGAGCGGCTGCGAGCCGCCGGCGGTCGTCGGCCGGGCGCCGACGGCCTGGGCATCGAGGGCGACGCGGGCGGGGCCGCGCGCGACGCCGGCCCACGCCTTGAGCATCCACCGGGGGACGTAACGGAGCGGCTGGCCGCGGTCGAGATCGCGGGCGTCGAGCAGGGTGCCGAGGGCGCCGCCGTCGACGAGGAGGGGGCCGCCGAACTGGACGACGCGGGCGCCGCGTGCGGAGGCCTCGACCCCGACCGTGCGCGTCCGGGCGACATTGTCGGGGGCCCAGTACCCGGCGGCGGTCGGGGCCCACACGATCTGGTCGCGGGCGGCCGTGGCGAAGACGGTCGCCTCGGCTTGCGCGCCGGGCCCGGCCCAGACGGCGCCGAGGTCGGCGCTGAGCGCGGTCTCGGGGCGTAAGTCGGGGTTGCCGCCGGGCGCCCAAAAGCGGTCGTTGAGCGTCGGCATCCGGAAGGCGCGGGCGGCGGTCGCCTTGAGCGACCACCGAGGCGCCAGCCGGACGTTGGCGCCGAGTTGGGGCGCGAGCGCGAGGCGGCGCGCCCCGCCCGCGGGCGCGTGGAGGTCGGCGCGCAGCGCCGGGAACAGCGTGAGCCGCCCGATCGGCTGGCGGCCCGCCACCCCGGCGCCGAGCACGCGGTCCTCGGCGGTATCGGCCAGGCTCGGGTGGTCGGCGCGGCCGAGTGCGCCCGCCAGCTCGGCGGTCCACGACGCGGCGCCCACGGCGCGCGTGGCGCGGAGGTCGAGCGCGGCGGTCGTCGTCCGGCCCGTGTCGTCGATCGCGTCGGGGCGATCCGTCGGCGGGGAGGGCGAGGCGTAGCGGAGCGAGGCCCGCTGGACGTGCCCGGCGGCCTCGACGCGCGTGCCCGCCAGCCGGGTCGCGGCCGAGCCCGCGAGGCGGACGCGGCGGTCCCACTGGCGCGCGCCGACGAGCGCGCCGTCGAGCACGGCCCCGCCCAGCCCGCGTTCGGCATCCGCGGCCCACAGGCTGAGTCCGGCGGTCGAGCGCGAGCCGTCGAGCCGGACCGCGCCATACGCCGTCGCCCGGCGGCTGCCCCACCCTTGGCGCGCGACCTGGGGCTGCCCGGCGCGCCCCAGATCGGCGACCGTGTAGTCGTCGTCCGCCCGCGCGAGGTCGCCCGCCGCGACGACCGACAGCGCGCCGCGCTGCCCAGCCGCGACGGCCGACGCCGTCCGCTCGCCCCACGCCCCCAGTCCGGTCGAGGCCCGCAGCCCGTCTGTCGCCGGGCGGAGGTGGACAACGCCGCCGACGGCGCTCGTCCCGTAGAGCCCCGAGGCGGGCCCGCTCAGCACCTCGACGGATTCGAGGAGCGCCGTCGGCAGCAGCGACAGATCCACCTGTCCGAGCGCGGGGTCGGTGAGCGGCTGGCCGTCGAGGAGCACGAGTGCTTGCGCCGCGCCCGCGCCCCGGATGGAGACGCTCGCGAGCCCACTCGGCCCGTAGCGGCGGACATGGACGGGCGCGCGCGCCGCCAGCGCGTCGGCCAGGGACGACTGGGCCGCCAGCGCCTCCCGGTCGAGGACGGTCACCCGCGCCGGCGCGTCGGCGGTCGCGACGGGCTGGCGGGCGGCCGTGACGGTGACCTCCGCGAGCGCGGAGTCGGGCACCGCCGGTTGGGCGGCGCCAGCCGTGGCGAGGAGGAAGGCGAGGGCGCAGGCGCGCATAAAAAAGCCCATGCCTCTCGGAGACACGGGGATCGCGCGCACGGCCGGTCGGCCGCCGTCGGGAACGCCGCGCCTCTGGTCCCGGAGGCGGGTGGGGTCGTCGCGACAGGCAGGTCTCCTGGCTCGCAGTCCGGTCCCGCCCAGCGGGACGCCCGTCGGCTCGGCCTCGCCCTTCCCCCGGATGGAGTGGGCGCAGGCGTCGCGGCCGGCGGCAGACTGCCTACAGTTGCGGGTACAGCTCCGGCATGCGACAGCGTCGGCACCGGATTCCCTTTTCAGCCGCGCGGGCGCGGCACCTGAGGCGGGGCGAAAGAGCAGGCCCCAAGGTAGGGCCCGCGCGCCTGCGGCGGCACGCCGCGCCCGATTTCACACCGGCGGCACCCGCTCGCTGGGCACCTCGATGGGCCCGTCGACCAGCCGCGCGCGGTTGGCCAGCGGCTTCCCCTTCGGGAGGAACCACGGGGTGCCGTCGGCGCCGGGCTGGTAGACCCAGCTCCGCTTCCCCTTGGGCACGTCCTCGATACCGATGGGGTAGATCGTCACGCCGTCGGGGCGGACGCGGAGCCGCAGAAAGTGCTTGTAGTCGGCGATGCTCTGGCTCGAGAAGACCTCGTTGGCGTGCCGCCGCGCCCAGTGCGCGAAGAACAGGTAGACCGCCCACACCACGCCGGCCGCCGCGCTCCCGACGAGTCCCATCTCGACCGCGAACAGCACGACCTGCGGCCAGAGGTCGACGGCGACGCCGGGCAGCAGCTCCGTCGTGTTGAGCCAGACGAACGTGAACGTCAGCAGGACGAACGCGCCGAGGTGCAGCAGGGTGTGGACGGTGCCGAGGATCCCCTTGCCGACCCGCACCCCCCACCGGTCGCCGAAGAGGCGCTTCAGGACGTGGCTGCCGCCGTCGGCGAAGGCGGTCAGGCCCGCGAACAGGATGGCCGCCAGCAGGGCCGCCAGCGGCGCGTGGGCGAGGACGTCGACGAGCGCCCGCGCGCCGGTCCGGAACGCGTCCCCAAGCGAGCCGCCGGCCTGCCCCGCATCCGCGAGCTGCTGGAAGAAGGAGGCCTCGCCGGTGCCCAGCGCCTTGCTCGCGCTCTGGACGAGCCACGCCAGCACGAGGTAGAGCATCCCGAAGAAGAGCGAGAACTGCGTGTTGAGGGCCGGGAACAGGATGACCTGCCCGGCCAGATTCCACGACGCCCGCTCGGGCGGGTAGATCGCCTTGCGCGGGGGGGCACCGCCGGGCGCGGCCGTCCCGAGCCGGAACGTCTCCGTGGTCTGGCCCGGGCCCTTCGGGCCGGTCGGGAGGCGGAGCGTGGGGGGGAAGAGGTGGCTGGGGTAGAGGTAGGCCCCGCCGCCGCCCGAGATGAACCGTTGGCGGCGGCCGTCCTCGCTCTCCCACCGCCCGTACGCGTGGAGGTCGCCCGCGAGCCCGACCCGGTGGCGGTGCCCGTAGCGCGTCATCGTGAAGTCCTCGAACTGCGCGAGCGTGTCGTAGGCGTCGACGTCGGCCGTCGCCCCCGCCGTCGCCCAGACCGGCTCGGCGAGGCACAGGATGATGTCGACGCCCTCGGGGTGCTCCGCCTTGAGCTGGGCCCCGAGGCGGCGGAAGTAGTTGAGCTGCGGCTCGTCAATGTCCGACGCAAGCTGGACGTCGAGGCCCCAGAGCCACCAGTTCCCGGGCAGCTGGAGCGCGAAGTAGCTCCGGCTCTGCTGCGTTTTCCACCCGCCGATCCAGCGGCCCTGGCAGAGCAGCCGGGTAAAGCTCGTCAGCCCGTCGTACCAGTCGTGGTTGCCGGGGACGGCGAACAGGTGGGGCGGCGTGTCGCGGACGTACGGGAGCGCCGCGCGGTACGGGCCGGCGAACCGGTTCTGGTACTCGTCCTTCTTGGCCGTCGGGTAGACCTGGTCGCCGCCGAGCACCAGCACGCGCCCGCGCCGGGTCTCGTGGCCGCCGACGGTCAGCGTCTCCGCCGCCAGCAGCGACGCGATGGCGTAGGTCGGGTCCCACCCGTCGCCGAGATCCGCCACGTAGTCGACCCACAGGTCCTCGACGGGCTCGGCGGCGGCCGTGCCGAGCGGCTTGCGGGCGGCGCCGTCGTAGACGGCCGGGGGCTCGGTCGCGTAGTCGAACCGGACGGTCTCGCCGCGCAGCGCCTGGATCTCGCGGTTGTCGGCGTAGGCCCCGAACAGCGACGAGATGACGGCCTCGGCCCCGGTGCGCGTCAGCTCCGAGGGCGTGAACCACTTGACCATCTTCTGGAACGGCTCGAACCCGAGGGCGACCGGGTCGGGCGTGCCGTCGTCGAGGGGCGGCGGGGCTTTGGGGAAGTCGGCCATGCGATCAGTCGGTCGAGGCGGAGCCGGCGTAGGTGTCCCAGAGCTCGCCCAGGAAAAACCGGCCGAAGGCGCCGACGGCCTGGGCCCGGGCGACCGCGCCGTCGGCGCCCGTCGCGCGGATCGTCGAGACCAGCCGCGCGAGGTCGGCCACGCCCAGGCTCAGGATCCCCGCGCCGACGACGGGGCCGGACGTGTCGGACCCCTCGTGGAGCCGGGTGTAGAGCGTCGTCGTGTCGGACCACAAGTCGAAGCCGGGGTCGTCGCGGACGTCCTTGTGGCCGGCGAGGTAGTAGGGCTGGCCGGCGTGCGTGAAGCCGACCTCATAGACCATCCGCTTGAGTGGTTTCCCGGGCCCGCTCGCGGCGGGCGCGAACAGGTTGAACCGGCCGTGCGTGACCAGCAGGCGCTCGGCGAACGGCGCGAACTCGACCTCGCCGGTGATCTCGCCGAGGTGGTCGGGGTCGGCCTCGAACCGCTCGATGTCGGGGATCGCGATCGAGGCGTGGAGCGCGAGCGTGGTGCCCGAGCGCGTCCCGGTCGCGGCCCCCTCCTCGGGGTCGGACTCGGCCAGGGCGAACGGGCCGGACATGGTCTCGCGGAAGGCGACTCCGGGGCGGGGGCTGTCCATGATCGTAGCGTCGGGGGTGAGGGGAACGCCCTGCGGCGTGCGGGCGCGGAGCGTGCGGTGGGCGTCGGCGTAGCCCTGGGCGATGAGTTCGGCGGCGGTGATCCGGCCGAGGAAGAAGTCGGGGTCGAGCGGGATCGGGTGGACCGGCCGGACGACGTGGAGGCGGACCGGCGTCCGCTGGCCGTAGGGCGAGTCGCCGGCCGCGATCCGGCCGTTGAGCTCGGCGATCCGGTCGAGCTCCTCGTTGAGCGCGCCGGCCGCGCTCAGTTCTATCATGTGGACGTACTGGTCGAGCGGCCCCTCGCGCCAGACGTCGGTGTTGCCGATGCACCACACGAGCCACAGCTCCTCGGCCCCGCGCCGGACGGCCTCCCAGGCGTTCGTGTCCTTGATCCAGACGGCGTCGGTGTACAACGCGCCCGCGTGCTCCTGGAGCGGCATCACGCCGGGCAGCGAGACGGCCGCCAGCAGGAGGGGCATCGTGACCTCGGCGTGGGGCACCGCCCAGACCGTCTTCCGGCCGTAGTCGCACACGTTGAACGTGCCCCCCATCCCCGTCGCCGCGCGAATCGCGTCGACGTCGATGCCGAGGTGGGGGTAGACGCGGTCGCGGATGCCGTCGGCGTCGGCGACGCCGGGGGTCTGGATCGAGAGGACTTCGCGGAGCGGGAGGGGCGAGGCGAAGTCTTTGAGGTCGAGCGTCCGCCAGCGCTCGGCCATCTCCCGGGGCGGGAGCCCGGAGAACAGCATGGCCAAATTGATCGTCCCCCCCGAGGCGCCATCGGCGTGGGCGAACGTGAGCCCGGCCTCTTCGAGGGCGATCAGCACACCGGCCTGGTAGGCCACGCGCATCCCGCCGCCCGCGAGCAAGAGCGCCCGGCGCGGGGTGTCGTCCGGGCGCGCGCTGAGGGGGACGCGCGTGCTCATCGCCTCCCCGCGTGGTGCGCCGCGACGGCGGCGGCGGCGGCGGCCTCGAGCGCGAACAGGCCCCACATCCAGGCCGCGGGCGGCCCGTCCAGCACAGCACCCAGCGCGCGCCCGAGCGCGCCCAGGCCGGCGACGGCCACGAACAGGAGCCCCAGTCGACGGTCGGCCAGCACATCGCGGCGGAGCACCAGGAACAGCAGGCCCACGCCCGCCTCGACGCCCCGCAAAAAGCGGTACTGGTTCAGCACCGACGCCCCCAGCCCGGCCGCCCCGAACGCGACGCCGAGCTCCCACGGGGCCGCGACCAGCCCGACCGCGCCGAACACGAGCGCCGAGGCGGCCCACACGACGACGAGGATGGAGGCGGCGCGCGTCATCGGGCCCGCACCAGGTACACGAAGATGAGCACGCCCGAGAGCAGGTCGAACCCGGCCACGCCGAGGGCGAGCGGCCCGAACAGGTCGCGCGCCACGCCCAGCGTCACGGCGCCGGCGGCGCCCAGCTTCTGGAGCCCGGCCCACCGGAGCGCCGTCGGGATCGGCCCGCGCGGGGACAGCCCCTCCCACAGGAGCCCGCCGAACAGGACCATGAACATCCCCACGATGCCGAACGAGTGGTTGCCCCCCGGGGAGCCCTCGGCGCCGATGAGGCCGAGCACGAATGAGGGCGCGAGTGCCTGGACGAGCCCGCTCACGACGGTCACGGCGGCGATGGCGAGGAGCACGAGGCGGAGCGTGGTCATGACGGGGAGGGGGCCGGGCGAGGAAAGGCCTTCGCGGCGAGGTACACCATCAGGACGGCCCACTCGGCGCTCCACAGCGCCGCGCGCACCCACGTCCAGTCCATCCAGCCGCGCACGAGCGGCCGGAGCGTGGCGAGGTCGGCGACGCCCGCGCGGAGCACGGCGTTGATCGGGAACACGACGAGCATCGTCACGCCGGTCGAGACCACGATGAGCACCAGGAGGGCGATCGGGACCCAGCGGAACCGGGTCCGCCACTCCTGCCAGAGCATGACGGCGCAGGCCGCCAGCATCAGCGTCACCAGGACCGTGAACACGGTCGTCGCCGCGTCGATCTGGGGGAGGAAGTGGAGCGCGTAGTTGTCCGGCGTGAGCTCGGGCATCACCGGGAACTGGAAGAGGACCGTCGACCACCCGGTCCCGAAGTACATCGAGACGCACGCGAAGAGGACGGCGACGACGAGCGCGTAGAGTCGGGGCGACATGGCTCAGGCGGCGTGCGCGGCCGTCGGGACGGCGTCGCGGGTCGGGGGCGGCGGCCACTCCTCGCTGAGGCCGAGGGGGACCACGCTGTCGAGCCCGTCGCCGCCGTCGCCCGGCTCGGGAGGCGTGTTGTGCGTCAGGAACCAGCCCTCGAAGTGGTCGTCGAGGACGCCGCCGGAGTCGGGGAGGTAGGCGGCGAAGACTGGGTGCGGGTCGACGTCGAGCGCCTTGACGGGCGCGATCCGGGGGTGGTCGCCGAAGGTCAGCGTCGCGGCCGTCTTGTCGAACAGGCGGAACCCGGCACGCGCGGCGAACGAGATGTAGCTCTTCATCAACATCCCCCGGAACGCACAGTAGTTGGCGGCCGCGAGCTTGATCTTCAGCCACGCCCGCCCGGGCTTCCGGACGTCGACGCGGAGCACGAGCTGGCCGTCGAGGTCGTACTGGCTGCTGACGACGTCGTCGCCGACGACGAAGTCGAGCGGCGCCTTGTGCTTGGGCATCCCCCAGATCCCCTTGCCCCCTTTCACCGAGACGTCGGTGCTGACGGGCAGGTCGAGGACGTACTGGCCGAGCCCGTAGCGCTCGCGAAACAGCGCCGGGAGCAGGCGCGGCGCGGGCGCCGGCCCGTGCGTGCAGGCGATCGCGATGCTGTACTCGATGTAGGCCCCGATGTCGGTCGTCCGGTAGTCGATGACGGTGACGACGAGCAAGGCCCGGCCGTCGGGCATCCGGAACGGGTGGACCTCGCCGCCGGGCAGCAGCGCGGCGGCCTTCTCGGCGTCGCACGGGAAGGCGGCCATCAGCGCCGGCGAGTGCTCGGAGTGGACGGGCATCACGAAGCGGATGCCGTCGACGAGGGCGTGGCGGCCGGCGAGGCGGCGCTGGCGAGCGGGGCTCGGCATGGCTCAGGCGGCGGCGAGTTCGGACTCGATGAGGGGGAAGACGTCGTCCGCGGCGGCGTGGCCCATGAACACGTCGAGGTGGCTGTAGCCGGGGAGCACGTGGAGCGCGTGCCGGCCGGGCTCCCGCGCCTCGAAGGCGGCGTGCGTGCGGACCTGGCTCTCGGGCAGGAAGCACCGGTTCTCCGTCCCGGCGAAAAAGGCGAACCGGGCGTCGGTCTCGGGCGCCCGCGTGGCGATGTCGGCGGGGAGGTCGGGGCCGGGCTCGTCCGGGACGAGGTGCCCGGCCCGAACGCCACGCACGATCTGGCGGTAGAACGACATCGGCACATCGGCGAACTCCGTCCGCAGCCAGTCGTGCGTCGCGTCGTCGAGGTTGTCGTGCTCCCAGAGCGCCGGGAAGCCGCTCCCGTAGTAGAAGCTGACCTGCTTGCAGACCGCGTTGTCGCACTCGCGGTGCGTGAGGTCGGCGACGCGGTGGAGCACGCGGCCGATGCGGGACTCGGCGTGGCGGTCCCACTGCGGGTTGAGGTAGTCCGTCATCGTGCCCACGAGCGGCACCACGACGCCCAGCTTGAACCGGCTCCACGCCGGGACGACCGGGTGCAGCGAGACCGCGTTGCTGACGACGGTCCGCACCCGGGGCACCAGCCCCGCCACGGCCGACAGCATAAAGCTCGTCGAGCCCTGGCAGTGGATGACGGCCTGGACCGACTCGGCCCCGGTCTCGGCGACGACCGCCTCGACGGCGCGGGGGTGGTCGTGGCGGGCGGCCTGGTCGAGCGTCCACTCGTTGCGCGGGACGTCGATGCTCGCGCGCCAGTTTTCGAGCCAGACGTCGTAGCCGCGCCGCGCGAGGTAGTCGACGAGGTTCTCGCGCGTCGGGGCCCGGAAGATGTCGGCCCGGACGCCCGCGCCGTGGACGAGCAGGACGGGTCCCTTCGTCGGCTCCGCCTCGGCCCGCACGTGGACGAGCGAGAGCGGCATCCCGTCGCCCGCCGTGAAGGGCAGGGTGCGCTCGCGGAGCGGGGCGGCGGCCATCAGAGGACCCCCAGGATGCGGTCCGCCGTCCGGTCGGCGAGCGCGGCGATGGTCAGCGACGGGTTCGGGCCGGTCGGGCCCGGCAGCACCGAGCCGTCGGCGACGTAGAGGCCGGGGTACCCGAAGACCTCGCCGAAGGGGTCGACGACGCCCTCCTCGGGCGTGAGCCCCATCGGGCAGCCGCCGAGGGGGTGGACCGTGATGACGCGGCTGAGGCGGTACGTCGGGTTCGGCAGGAACTCGCCGCCCCACGCGTCGGTGATGTCGCGCATCGTGCCCAAGACGCGGTCGAAGTAGGGCTTCGACGAGTCGATCGTCCAGTCGCAGGCGAGGTGGTCGTCCTCGGCGAGCGTGAACGTGCCGTCGGGGACGTCGCGGCCCATGCCCAGGAGCGGGAGCGAGCCCTGCGACAGCGCGCAGTCGCCGAGCACGTCGGCCAGCTCGGCCGATATGTCGGAGCGGGGGCTCCGCCCGAGCGCTGCCCGGACGCGCGCCCACAGCAGGTGCGCCACGCGGCCGACCGTGCCCCGAATCTGGAACGCCTCCAGGAGCCACGTCGCGAACGCGGGGAAGCCGGCGTCCTGGATGTAGTAGCCGCGCCCGTCGCCCCCGCCGTCGAGCGCGTCGGGGACGCGAATCGTGCTCGTGATGACGGGCCCGTAGGTCGGCCCGAGGTCGACGGTCTCGCTGGGGTCGTCGCCGGTGCACTTCATGGCGAACGACAGGAGGTCGCCGTTGCCGCAGAACCGCTCGCCGAGTCGCGGACTGAGGTTCGGGAGGTCGTCGCGGCTTCGGAGCAGCAGGTACGTCGTGCCGAGCGTGCCGGCGCTCATCACCAGGCGGTCCGCCGTGACGCTCTCGGGGTCGCGCGTGGGCGCGTCCGCGTGGGCGCCGTCGATCCGGTGGCGGACGTAGTGGATCCGGTAGCCGCCTTCGGGCCGGGGCTCGATGCGGCGGACCTCGGAGAGCGTCCGGAGGTCGGCGCCGGCGTGGTGGGCGTCGGTGAGGTAGTTGTAGTCGAGGGTGTTCTTGCTGCCGTAGTTGCAGCCCACGTCGCACTCGCCGCAGAGCCGGCACGTGGTCCGGGTGCGGCCGTGGAGGTTGGGGCGGGCCTCGACAATGGGCTCGCCGATGGCCGGCTCCTCGCCGTCGTTGGCGAAGGTGACCGCGAGCGGGGGCAGCTCCCACTCCAGGCCCAAGCGGTCGGCGGCGTCCTTGAGCGCCTGCGTCTTGCGGGTCTTGTCGTAGGGCGCCTTGTCGAAGGGGTAGCGCTGGACGCCCAGCCGCGCCTCGGCGCGCTCGTAGTGCGGCACCAAGTCGTCGTAGGTCACCGGCCACGGCTCGCGGGCCCCGCCGAAGTCGTTGGCAAACCACTCCGGCGGCTTGCGCAGGAGCACGTTCGCGTAGATCAGCGAGCCGCCGCCGAGGCCGGACGCGACGAGCGCCTCCAGGCCCTCGAACGACCACACGTTGAACATCCCGAACCGGCCCTCGCTGGGGTCCCAGAAGTTGCGGCTCAGGCCGTGCTGGGTGCGCGGGAACGAGTCGGGCGGGAACGCCTGGCCGCGCTCCAGCAGGCACACGCGCTGGCCGCCCTCGGACAGGCGCGCGGCCGTGACGGACCCGCCGAACCCGGACCCGACGATGACGGTGTCGAAGTGTTCAGACATACCGGAAGACGAACAAATGGGACGACGTGTCGAGCCCCTCTCTCCCGACGATAGGGCACCCCGCCCGACTGTCCCATATTCCTCCCGTCCTTGTCTGCCTTCGTGGATCGTTCCCGCCACATCCCCGAGGCGCATTCCTTCGCCACCCCACCCCAGGGCGGACGAGGCGCGATTGCCGGGCCGCACCGCCGACCGACGGGCCGGACAACGGCAGCACCCTAACTCTCTTTTGTTTACTCCCTGCGCACGCCTACAGCGCCACCGTGCGCCCGCGCTCCGGGGCCTCGACGGCCGCGCCGATGCCCGCCCGGCCGAACGCCTCCGCCAGCGCCGTCTGCCGCTCGGGGTCGCCGTGCACCAAGAAGACGGTCTGCAGCCGGTCGGCGTCGAGCGCCGACACGAAGGCCACCAGGCCGGGCTCGTCGGCGTGCGCCGAGAACGTGTTCATGACCTCGACCTGCGCGCGCAGCGAGTGCGGCTTGCCGAAGATCTTGACCTCGTCGCGCCGCTCGACGATCCGCTTCCCCAACGTGTGCTCGGCCTGGTAGCCCACGATCAGGACGGTGTGCTTGGGGTCCTCGACCGTGTTGCGGAGGTGGTGCAGGATCCGCCCCGCCTCGGCCATCCCCGACGCCGAGATCACGACGAACGGGACGGTCAGCCCGTTGAGTTCTTTCGATCGCTTGGCCTCGCGGACGTACTCCAGCCGCTCGAAGCCGAACGGGTTGGGGTCGGTCAACATGTACTCCAACAAGTCCGCGTCGTAGCACTCGGGGTGCGTCTGGAAGACGGCCGTCGCATTCACCGCGAGCGGGCTGTCGACAAAGACGGGGATGCGGGGAATGCGGTCCTCGTTCCACAGCTGATCGAGGTTGTGGACGATCTCTTGCGTCCGCCCGACGGCGAAGGCGGGGATGACGACGCGCCCGCCGCGCGCGGCCGTCTCGGTCACGATCCGGGCCAGCCGCTCTTTCGCTTGGTCGACCGGCTCGTGCTCGCGCCCGCCGTACGTGCTCTCGCAGATCAGCCAGTCGACGGGTGGGAGCGGCTGGGGGTCGCGCAGGATCGGCCGGCCCGGGTTGCCGACGTCGCCGGTGAACCCGAGCCGCTTGCCGCCAGGCAGGTCGAGCGTCATCGTCGCCGAGCCCAGGATATGGCCGGCGTCGCGGTACACCACCTTCACGCCTCCCGGCACCCCGAACGGGGTCCCGTACGGGACCCCGTGAAAGCAGTCCATCACGCCCTCGGCGTCCTCCATCGCGTAGAGCGGCTCGACCTCGGGCTGGCCCTTTTTGCGAATCTTGCGGTTGAAGAAGTCGGCGTCTTTTTCCTGGATGTAGGCGCTGTCGCGGAGCATGATCGCGCACAGGTCGCGCGTGGCGTGCGTCGCGTAGACGGTCCCCCGGAAGCCGTCGCGCCAGAGCTTGGGCAGGAGCCCTGCGTGGTCGATGTGGGCGTGCGAGAGGAGCACGGCATCGACGGTGTCTGGCGAGCACGGCCACTCGTTGTTCAGCTTTTTGCCCAGTTCGCGGCGGCCCTGGAAGAGGCCGCAATCCAAAAACAGGCGCGTGCCGTCGTCGAGTTCAACGAAATGGAGGGAGCCGGTGACGGTCTGGGCGGCGCCCCAGAAGGTGAGGGTCATAATGACGGGCGGAAGGGGGGCGGGGCGGAGCCCGATGATACCGGGGCCGGCCGGTTCGGCTCCGCCGTGCGCCGAGCCCGGCGCTACGTTCGGGCATGCGCACGCTCCTGCTCCTCGCCCTGCTGGCGGCCACCGCCAGCGCCCAGACGCCCTACGTCCCCCCACCCGGCGACTGGGACCGCCAAACGCCCGCCGCCGTCGGGATGGACCCCGACTCGCTCGCGGCGGCCGTCGCCTTCGCCCAGGCGAACGAGGCCGAGGCCCCGCGCGACCTGGCGCTCGCGCACGCGCGCGGGTTCGGGCGCGAGCCGTACGGCGAGGCCGTCGGCCCCTTCCTGACGCGCGGGCCGCAGACCGGCGTGATCGTCCGCCACGGCGCCGTCGTCGCCGAATGGGGCGAGCCCGACCGCGTCGACCCCACGTTCAGCGTCGCCAAGAGCTTCCTGTCCACCGTCGCCGCGCTCGCCGTCGCCGACGGCCGGATCGCGCTCGACGACCCGGTGTGGCGCTCGCAAGCGCCCGTCACCGCGCTCGGCGAGATCGGCCCGGGCGCCCGGCCGGCCGAGCTGGGCCGGGCCGAGACCTTCGACCTCTTCCCCGGCGACCACAACCGGCGGATCATCTGGGACCACCTGCTCCGCCAGACCAGCGACTGGGAGGGCGAGCTGTGGGGCAAGCCCGACTGGGCCGACCGCCCGGACCGCGACCCCGACACCTGGCTGACGCGCCCGCGCGTCGCGCCGGGCACGGTCTACGAGTACAACGACACGCGCGTCAACGTGCTCGCGATGGCGCTGCTCAACGTGTGGCGGCGGCCGCTCCCGGTCGTCTTGCGCGAGCGCGTCATGGACCCGATCGGCGCGTCGCCGACGTGGCGGTGGCACGGGTACCGGACGAGCTGGGTGCTCCTGGACGGCCAGCCCGTCCAGTCGGTCTCGGGCGGGACGCACTGGGGCGGCGGGCTGTGGCTGACGGCCTTCGACCAGGCCCGCTTCGGGCTCCTGACGCTGCGGCGCGGCCGGTGGGGCGACCGCCAGATCGTCCCCGACGCCTGGTTCGACACGGCCCTCACGCCGACGCCCGCCGAGCCTGGCTACGGCGTCATGAACTACTTCCTCAACCACGACCGCGCGCGCTTCCCGAGCGCCCCGGCGACCGCCTTCGCCCACCTCGGCGCCGGCGTCAACCTCGTCTACGTCGACCCCGAGCACGACCTCGTCGTCGTCGCGCGCTGGATCGACGGGTCGGCGCTCGACGGCCTCGTCGCCCGCGTGCTGGCGTCCATCACCGACTAAGCGCGCTCGTCCCCTACTCGCCCAGCACATCGTCGACGGACAGGACGGTAACGGGGCCGAGCCCCAGCGCTTCGACCGACTCGCCGACGACGGACCAGTCGCCCACGACGACGACGGCCACACGCTCCGGGTCGACGTACTGCGCCGCGACGCGGGCGAGGTCGGCCGCCGTCACGGCGCGGACGCCGCTGGCGTAGACCGCGTAGGCGTCGTCGGGCAGCCCGTCGAGCCAGGCGTCGCCGACCATCGCGGCCGTGCCGCGCACCGTCGCGAACGGCGCGGGGAACGAGAGCGCCCGGTTCTCGCGCGCCTTCGCCAGCTCGTCGGCGGGGATCGGCTCGCCGATGGCGGCGAGCTCGCGGAAAAACTCCGTCAGCGCGGGCGCCGTCACGTCGGTCTGCACGTCCGCGTAGGCGACGAACGGGCCGGCGACGGGGCGGTACTCAAAGACGGAGCGCGCGCCGTACGAGTAGCCCTTGTCCTCGCGGAGGTTCTGGTTGAGGCGGCTCGTAAAGCTGCCGCCCAGGATCGTGTTGAGCACGTCGAGCGCGTAGAAGTCGGGCGTCGAGCGCGGCGCGCCGACCCGGCCGATGCGGACGACGGACTGCGCCGCGCCGGGCTTGTCGACGAACGTGATCGCGCGCGGGCCGACCTGCGCCGGGATCCGCACGGCCGGCGCATTCACCGGGGCGACGCCGGTCGCGGGCCACACGTCGGCGCCGAACGCCGCCTCCAGCCGGGGCCTCATCTCCTCCCACGTCGTCGCGCCGACGACGACGAGCGCCGAGCGCCCGGGCACGACGGACCGGCTGTGGAAGGCGACGAGGTCATCGCGCGTGAGCGCCCCGACCGTCGCGGGCTCACCGGTCCCGAGTCGCCCGTACGGGTGGTCGTCGCCGTAGACCGCGCGCGCGAGCGCGACCCCGGCGATCGACCGGGCCTCGTCGCGGCGCTGCGCCAGCGCCGTCAGCCGGCTCGTGCGGACGCGCTCAATGTCGGCGTGGGGAAACGTCGGCCGCAGGGCCACGTCCGCCATCAGCGCGAGCGCGGCGTCGAGCTTCGAGAGCGGCGTGTGCAGGCGCACGCTCAGGCTGTGGAGCCCGGCCCCGACGCCCAGGTCGATGCCCAGAAAGTCGATGGCGTCGGCCAGCGCGAGCGCGTCGAGGTCCCCGGCCCCCTCGTCCATCAGGTCGGCCGTGACGGACGCCAGCCCGCCCTGGTCGCCGTCGTCGACGGAGCCCGCGCGGACGAGCAGGTCGATCTGCGCCAGTGGCACGCCGGGCTTCTCGACGAACAGCACGGGCAGCCCGTTCGACAACGCGTGCCGCTCGACGGCGGGCGGCGTGAACGCGGGCGGGGCCGCCAGCGCGGGGCGCGTCCCCCAGTCCGGCGCGGCGGTCTGGGCAGACGGCGCGACGGCGGCGAGCGCGAGCAGGGCGAGGAGGAGAATGCGCATCGGAGTCGGTGGTCGGTGGTCCGTTGTCGGTGGTCGGTCCCGACCGCTCCCCACACGGAGGACCGATCACCGACGACCGACGACTCTAGAATTTGGGCGTGACGGGGTCGGCGCCGTCGAGCGCCAGGGCCGGCTCGCCAGCGGGGACGATGGAGAGCGCCACGCGGGCGTCGTCACGGAGGAACGTGAGCGCGGCGTCCGAGAGGTCGCGGGGCGCGAGCGCGCGGTAGCGGGCGAGGTCCTCCTCGAAGTAGTCCGGCGTGCCGGTAAAGAAGAGGTAGCTGTTGAGCTGGTCGGCCTTGCCGCGGAAGCCGTCAACGGTCTCGAGGTTGTCGAGGAACTGCGCCTCGACGCCGTTGACGACGCGCTCCAGCTCGCGCGCGTCCGGGGACTCGGCGCGGAGGGCGTCGAGCTCGGCCGCGATCGCCGCCTCGATCGTGTCGAGGTCGACGCCCGGCCGGGCCGTCGCCATCACGTAGAACGTGCCGCCGGCCAGGTCGCCGGACTGGAAGGCCGCCACGTCCTGGGCGATCTCCTGCTCGTAGACGAGCGCGCGGTACAGGCGCGAGGTCTTGCCACCCGCGAGCACGCCCGCGAGCGCCTCCATCGTCGCGTCGCCCGCGGCGTACCGAGCCGGGCTGTGCCACGCGAGGTAGAGGCGCGGCAGCTGGACGTCGTCCTCCAGCACCAGCCGGTGCTCGCGGTCGAGCGTCGGCCGGGCGACGGGCTGGAGCGGCGGCTCGGGCCCGCGCGGGATGGCCCCGTACCACTCCGTCACCCACGCCCGCGCTTGCGCCAGGTCGAGGTCGCCCGCGATGACGACGCTCGCGTTGTTGGGCGTGTAGTAGGTCCGGTAGAAGCTCACGACGTCGTCGTAGCTGGCGGCCGTGAGGTCCTCCATCGAGCCGATGACGGGCCAGTGGTAGGGGTGCGTCTCGGGGAAGAGCGTCTGGCCCAGGACCGAGAAGGCGTACCCGTAGGGCCGGTTCTCGACGCTCTGGCGCCGCTCGTTCTTGACCACGTCGCGCTGGCCGTCGACGCTCTCGGGCGACATCGCGTCCAAGAGGGACGCCATGCGGTCGGCGTCGAGGTAGATCGCCGTCTCCAGCCCGTTCGAGGCCGCGTCGGTCGTGTAGTTCGTCCGGTCGCGCGTGGTCGAGCCGTTCGCGCCGCCGCCGGCCTCCTCCAGCCAGGTGTCGATGGCGCCCTCGGGGACGTGGCCGGAGCCC
This sequence comes from Rubrivirga halophila, assembly GCF_046845755.1. Lineage (GTDB taxonomy): Bacteria > Bacteroidota > Rhodothermia > Rhodothermales > Rubricoccaceae > Rubrivirga. The sequence continues at coordinate 3,854,943 of NZ_CP177357.1, read as the reverse complement.
TCGAACATCAGGTGCTCGAACAGGTGCGCGAAGCCGGTCCGCCCCGGCGCCTCGCGCGCGCTGCCGACGTGGTACCACGTGTTGACGGTGACGACGGGCACCGACGCGTCGCGGTGCAGGATCACGTCGAGCCCGTTGTCGAGCCGGAACCGCTCGTAGTCGACGGTGAGCGGCTGGGCGGCGACCGCCAGCGGCAGGGCGAGGAGGAGGAGCGCGAGGCGGCGCCCCGCAAGCGGGAGCATGGGCATGGGCAGTCGATCGGAGGCGGACAGAACGTACGCCGGGGCGGGGGCCGTGTCCGGCGGTTCATTCGCCATCGGCGGGCGCGGATGCCCTGCAACCAGGCGGAGGTGCAGCGCCTCGTCCGAGGCATGCAACGGAGTTTCCGAGGCATACAGAATCATTTCCGAGGCACGCTCCGCTCCTTCCGAGGGTCGCAGCGCCTCTGGCGAGGGTCGCGCTCCCATGTCCGAGGGGCGCCCCGTCATTTCCGAGGGATGCAGCGCCTTGGCCGAAGGCCGCGCCGCCGGGTAGGGACACACCGCCGGTGTGCCCCTCCGGAAGGGTCCCTCGACACGCGCCCGCCCCGGTGCGACCTTCGGCCCATGCCCGAGACGCCGCCCGCCACCGACGCCCCGCCGCCCGACCCCGACACCGGCGCCGAGCCCCACGTCCCCGCCGTCGTCGTCGGCTGGGTGCAGGCGGGCCCGCTCGACGAGGCGCAGGAGGCGGCTCTCAAGCGCGCCCGCGTGCTCGTCCGGCAGGCGCTCCGGTCCGAACTCCCCGGCTTCGCGTGGTCGTTCCCGATCGTCCGGCGGACCGACCTGCACGCGGGCGGCCAGGAGGTCGAGCCGGTCGACCTCCTCGACGCCGGGGCCACCGAGCGGCGCGTGGCCGGGTGGGACTTCGCGCTCGTCGTCACCGGCGCCGACTTGCGCGCCCGGTTCCGGCCGTTCACGCTCGCGACGCCGTCGCAGGCGCTCGACGTGGCCGCGCTGTCGCTGGCGCGGCTGGACCCGAGCACGCGCCAGCCCGACCTCAGCGACGCCGAGCAGACCGAGCGCTTCGCGCACCGCCTCGCGGCGCTCGCGCTCCACGCCTTCGGCCACCTCAACGGGCTCGACCACGAGACGCGCGAGGACGCCGTGATGTACCCGCCCCGCTCGCCCGCCGACCTCGACCGCTCGTCGCTCTCGTTCTCCGAGCCCAATCGGACCGAGATCGAGGCCGAGGTCGCCGACGTCGCCGACGTGCGCATGGAGGAGGAGTCGGCGTTCGAGCGGCTTGGGAACGTGGCCTTCGCCGCCAAGGCGCTCCTGCTCAACTGGCCCGACGTGGCCGACACGGTCCTGCAGATCCGCCCGTGGCGCTTCCCGTTCCAGCTCTCGAAGCTGACCACGGCGGCGGCCTCGACGCTGATCGTGCTCGTGATGACGGCCGAGGCGTGGGACCTCGGGGCGCGCCAGCCGATCCCGCTCGTCATTGCGCTGTCGGTGCTGGCAATCGTCGGGACGAGCGGGTACCTCGTCCGCAAGCAGGGCCTGCTGGCGCGGCGGCACGGGCAGGTGCGGACCGAGCAGCAGGTCGTGCAGTCGGCCTCGATCCTGCTCGCGCTCGGGCTCGGGATGTCGACCACGTGGGCGTTGCTGTTCGGGGCCACGCTCGTGCTCCGGATCCTGTTTTTCGACGGCGCGATCCTGGACGGCTGGGCGGGCTCGCTGGGCCGGTCCGTCGGGCCCGACGAGGTGCTCGCGTTCGCCGGGTTCGTGTCGGCGCTGGGGATCGGCGTCGGCGCGCTCGGCGCGTCCTTCGAGGACCAGACCTACTTCCGCCACGTGGCGTATGTGGACGAGGAGACGTAGGCGAGGCAAAGTCGTCCACGAGCGGGTTGCCCGGCAGACCCCCCGCCGGATCGCGCATCGCTCCGCTCAGCGCGCGACCCGGCTGTCCCCCTTGGCAAGGGGGACAGTTCGCGCGGCGTCGTGCCACTCATGCGCTCGCGTCGTGTGACGAAGCGCAAGCCATACGTCCCGGGCGCCGCACGGACGGGGGGTCTGCCGAGCACACCGCCGCCCACATTTGAGAGGCCACCGGGCTCCGCAAGCGACGGCCGGCGTAGCACTACACCCCGCCGCCAGCCGATGCCTCTCCGCCTCCTCGTTCTCGCCCTCGCCCTCACCGCTTGCGGCGGCGACCGCGTCTCCACCGCCGGCGCCTACGACGACGACAGCGGCGGCGCCTCCACGGCCGGGACGGTCGGCGACGCCCCCACGCCGGGCGACGCCGCCGACGCGCTCTACCCCGATCTCTCCGGGGCCGCCCTGCTCGACCGGATCGACCGCGACTTCTCGCCAGCGCGGACACTCGGGTACGACCGGGCGCGCGACGTCCTCTACGCCCATGAGCAGGCGGTGCACGGGGCCGTTTGCGGCGTGTACTCCGGGTTCTGCATCCGGCTGAACGGCGGGGACCCGTCGTTCGAGGCCCAGGCGCTCCGGATCAACGCCGAGCACGTGTGGCCCCAGTCGATGGGCGCCGAGGCCGAGCCGCTCAAGAGCGACCTTCACCACCTGTTCCCCGCGCGCGACAACGTGAACTCGTCCCGGGGCAACCGGCCCTTCGGCGAGATCGACGACGACGCCACCGAGGCGTGGTACCTCGGCGACCGGAGCCAATCGCGCCCGCCGCGCACCGATGTCGACGCTTGGAGCGAGCGGGGGCCGGGGCTGTTCGAGCCCCGGGAGGCCGTCCAGGGCGACGTCGCCCGGGCCGTGTTCTATGCCGTGGCGACGTACCCCGAGGTGGTCGAGCCGGCCTATTTCGCGACCATGCGCGAGGCCCTTCTGGCCTGGAACCGGGCCGACCCGCCCGACGCCGCCGAGCGCGCCCGGAGCGCCTGGGTGGCGACGCTCCAGGGAACGGAGAACCCGTTCGTCCGTGACCTGTCGCTGGCCGACCGGATCTGGGCCGGCGGGCCGCTCCGGCCGGCCGACGCCCCACGCGCGCCGGCCGGCGCGCTGTCCATCACCGAGCTCCACTACGACAACGACGGCGCCGACGACGGCGAGGGCGTCGAGGTCTCGGGTCCGCCCGGCGTGTCCCTCGAGGGCTGGCGCCTCGTCCTCTACAACGGCGACGGCGGGGCGGCCTACGGCGAGGTCGCGCTCCGGGGGACCGTCCCGCCCTCGGGCGCCCGCTGGGTCGGCCGGCCCGGACTCCAGAACGGCCCGGCCGACGGCATCGCCCTGGTGGGGCCCGACGGGGTCGCCGCCGAGTTCTGGAGCTACGAGGGGACGCTCCGCGCGAGCGACGGGCCCGCCCAGGGCCAGCGCTCGACCGACGTCGGCGTGGCCCAGGGCGGGAGCACACCGCCCGGCCGCTCGCTCCAGCGGACGGCCGCGGGCTGGCGCCTAGGCCCCGCCTCGCCCGGCCGCTGACTACTCGGGCAGGTACGCGTCCGGCACCGGCGGCGCGTCGCTGCGGCCGTCGAACATCCACGAGATGATCCACCAGCGCGCGCCGTCGTGCGCCAGTTGGATCGTGTTGACGCCCTGCCCGCCGACCGGGCCGTCGGGCTCGCGGCGCCACTCGTACGTGCTCCAGACGTGCGCCACGGCCCCGTGCTGCTGGACGACGCGCGCGATCTCGACCTCGAAAAAGCCGACCTCCGCTAGCTCGGAGGCGCCCGCGTGGTAGCCCGCCAGATCCGTCGGCGCGATCACCGTCCCGTCCGGGCCCGACTGGACGACGGTGACGATCGCGTCGGGGTGGTGGAGCGTGCTGTCGCGGGCCCAGTCGCGCGGCTGGCCGGCGGGGCCGGAGACGACTTCGTAATAGGCGCGGATCACGTCGTCGATGGTCGCCACGTCGGACGAGTCGGCGGCGGGCTGGGCCTGGGCCGCGAGCGGGAGTGCCACGAACAAGAGGGCGGCGAGAAGGCGGGTCGGAGACACAGCGAGCGGGGTGGGTGAGGCCGCAAGGTCGCACGCGCACCCCAATCGAGCGCGCCCTAGCATGGGGAGCATCGCGAAGGGGCGCCACTCCCTCGTGCCCCCCCTTCGAAGGGGGTGCCCCGAAGGGGTGAGGGATGTCCGCGCGGGGCGGGACGAAGTGCTCGACCGAACGCCCCCCTGCGTCGCTCCGCTCCGCTGTCCCCCTCTAAAGGGGGACGTCCGCTCCGGGCCTTCCAACTGCCTGACGACGTCGTGCTTGGCTACGACATCTCTAGGCGCCTGCCTACGCGTTCGACTTTGGCGGGCGCGGCGCCGTCTTCAGCACGACGCTGCCGGGCCGGCGCCCCGGGAGCACGGGCGGGCGCTTGAACGCGGCGGCCGGCGCGGGCGTGGGTGCCTCCGCCAGCGTCCCCGCCTCCCCGACGGTGAAGTACTTCTCCTCGTGGACGTGGGCGTCGTCGACGCGGGCGCGGGCCAGAATGCCGCGGACCGTCTCGATCATCTGGGGGTTGCCGCAAGCGTAGCCCGCCACGGCATCGGGCGCCCACGCCAGCCGGTCGAGGTGCTTGCGGAGCACGTCCTCGACGCGGCCCGTCTCGCCGGCCCAGTCCAGATCGCTCCACGGGCGGGACACCGTCGACACGGCCTCGACCCAGTCGGCCTCGGCGAGCGCCGCCAGCTCGTCGAGGTACGGCCCGAACTCGGCGGCATGGCTGGCGCCGTGGACCACGAGAAAGCGGTGGTCGGGCACCGTCTCGCCCGCCCCCTGGGCCGCCGCGTGCGCGCGGATCATCGACAGGAAGGGCGCGATGCCGGTCACGGTGCACGCCATCACGTGGCGCGTCCGCTCGGCGTCGAGCAGGAAGTGGCCGACGACCTTTTTGCGGACCCAGACCGTGTCGCCGGGGCGGAGCGGCCACAGGAGCGGCGTCAGCTCGCCCTCGTCGACCAGCTCGATCACGAGCTCGACGAGCGGCTCGTGCGGCGCGCTGACGACGGAGTACGCCCGCTTGACGACGCGCCCGCTGGCGTCGGGCGCCGCGAGCGTGACGTACTGACCCGGGCGGAAGGTGAGCGGCTGGGGTGGGCGGAGCCAGAAGACCGCGAGATCGTCGACGACGTCCAGCCGCCGCTCGACGGTCGCCGCGAGGTAGCCTTTCGGAGGAGCGTCCATGCCACAACGTAGGGCACGGCGGTCGGTTTTCGATTCTCGGTTGCCGGTTTTCGGTCGGCGACCCTTCAACTCCGGCTCCGCAGCCTCGCTGAAAACTGTGGCCTATGCGGCGACCGAGATAAGCTGCGTCCCGACGAACTCGCCCTCCATTGTCGGCTCGCCGTCTTCCAAGAGCATCGCTAGCACCTCCTGCATGTTCTCGCGGAGCTCGTCCATCGTCTCCGCCTGCGAGTGCGCGCCCGGGAAGCCGGGGACATAGCCGACCAGCTGCGAGGTCTCGGGGGCGCGCTCGACGACAAACGTGTAGGTGCGCATGGGTATGCTGGGGCGGGGTCTACCGAACGACAGGGCGGACCGGAGGTTGCCGGCGCGTCATGTCGGCTGCGAGCGGGATTACCCCTTTGGCCGGAGCGTGACGACGGGAAGCAGGCACTCCTCCATCGTGACCCTGCCGTGCTGGTACGTGATGCCGGCGCGCTCACGTCAACGTGTATACGACCTCCTCACCCGGCTGGAGCTGGCGGAAAAAAAGGAGGTATGCGTCGAGCATATAACCTCGCTCGGCTCGGAGCTCCGCCATCGCCTCCGCGTCGGCTCCGGGCCCGCCCAGCGCCGCCACTTCCTCGAACAGCAGCGCCGAGCGCTGGGCGACCTCAGGGCCGCTCCCCCGAACCTCTCCGAAGTAGTCCCCGACTTCGGCGAGGTGTCGTTTCCCGACCAACGCGACTTGGAGCGGGTCGGTCGCGACAGGCGGGTCGGAGAAGGGGCCGCGTGTGGAGTGGTCCCAGGGTTCGCCGTGCAGGATCTCATACAGCTTGTCCACCCGACGGATGCCAGGGACATATTCGGACCGGAGGTCCAACGCAGAAATTGCGTCGTGATCTAACCCGAAACCAGGTTGCGCGGTGCGATCGCAGGTCCCGAGGGGGACGGCGTGGAGTGTGAGACCAAGGGACATGGCGGAGCCGTCAACGGGCTTTGGGGCTTTACCCCTTCGGCCGCAGCGTCACGACGGGCAACAGGCACTCCTCCATCGTCACGCCGCCGTGCTGGAAGGTGTCGCGGTACTGGTTGGCGTAGCGGTTGTAGTTCGTCGGGTAGACGAAGTAGCTGTCGCCGCGGGCGAAGATGTACGTCTCGTTGATGCCCAGCCGCGGCAGGCCGTAGCTCTCGGGGTCCTTGATAAAGATGGCGTCGGCGTCGTCGACCTTTAGGTTGCGGCCGTGCTTGTAGCGGAGCGACGTCGAGGCCTCGCGGTCGCCGATCACCTTGGCCGGGTGGAGCGCGCGGACGGCCCCGTGGTCGGTGCTCACGACGACCGTGCAGTCGTGGCGCGCGAGTTCCTCGAAGACCGACCGGAGCCAGCTGTGGTCGAACCACGTCGCCGAGAGGGCGCGGTAGGCGGGCACGTCGGGCGCGATCTCCTTGAGGATGCGCGTGTCGGAGCGGCTGTGCGCCAGGATGTCGACGAAGTTGACGACGACGGCCGAGAGGTCGTGCTGGAGGAGGTCCGTGACGCGGTCGGCGAACTGGTGGCCGTCGTTCTGCGAGACCAGCTTGTCGTAGCGGACACGGACGTCGCCGCGGTGCTTGCGCTGCAGGAGGTCCTCCAGATACTCGGCCTCGTGCGCGTTGAGCGACTCCTCGTCGTGGCGCTCGTCGACGGTGTAGGTCTGGTGCCGCTTGGCGAGGTCGACGGGCAGCATCCCGCCAAAGAGGGCGTTGCGCGAGAAGGGCGTGGCGGTCGGCAGGATGCCGAAGTGCCAGTCGCGGTCGATGTCGTAGAGCCCGTGGAGGTGGCGCTCGAAGAGCAGCCACTGGTCGTAGCGCAGGCAGTCGATCAGGAAGAAGACGACGGGGCGCTCGGGCTTGGCGCCCACGTCGCCGAGGTGCGGGAAGACGTGCGTCTGGAGGACCTCGTGGCTGAGCACAGGGCGGGCGCGGTCGGGCTTGTCGCCGGCGCGCGCCTTCTCGATCCACCGCGGGTAGACGCCCTCGACGAACTCGGCGAAGCGGCCGTTCGCCTCGCGGTACTGATCGTCCAGGATCTGGCGGACGCCCTCGTCGGCGCCCTCGAGGTCGAGGTCGTGGCGGACGAGCTGCTCGTAGACCTCGACCCACTCGGTCGCGTCGAGGTCGCCCGAGATGCGGGACGAGAGCTCGCCGAAGCCCTGGAGGTAGTCGCGCTGGACGGCCGCGCCCCTGATCTGGGCGCCGTCCAGGATCTTCTTGACCGAGAGCAGGATCTGCTTCGGGTTGACCGGCTTGATGAGGTAGTCGGCGATCTGCCGGCCGATGGCGTCCTCCATCAGGTGCTCCTCCTCGGACTTCGTGATCATCACGACCGGCGTCTCGGGGCGGTCGCCCTTGATGGCCTGGAGCGCGTCGAGGCCGCCCATGCCGGGCATCTGCTCGTCGAGGAAGACGACGTCGTAGCCGCCGCCCCGGGCCCGGTCGACGGCGTCGGTGCCGTTCGAGACGGTATCCACGGCGTACCCCTTCGCTTCCAGGAAGAGGACGTGGGGCTTGAGCAGGTCGATCTCGTCGTCGGCCCAGAGGATGCGCGGCATTCTGGCGGAGGCTGGTGAGGGCGTAGCGACGGGCGGGATCGGCGGGGGCTGGTGAGGGGCCCCAACGTACGGACAGTGGGATCGGTGCCTCAAGGTCGGGAACGGGGCGGGCCGGTCTCGCGGATGGCCCGCCTGCTGGCGCCGGTGGAACGGCTCGCGCCAGCAACTCGACCACCCCCTGTCCCCCTCCTCATCCGAGGAGGGGGGACTTCGCGAGTAGGGCCGGCGGGGGGGCGAGTCTGTGCCTGCGTCGTGCTTGGCAGCCCCCCCGCTCGGACGCGCACACGGAGCGCCATCCGATCAAGGCTGGCGTGGCGCGTCCAAGCTGTCCCCCTTGGCAAGGGGGACAGTCTGCGCGGCGGCGTACGGTCGGGTTGAGGACGCTCTGGAGCTGGCGCCAGCCTGCTTGCGGAGCGCCGCGCGGACGGGGGGGTCTGCCGAACTGGCGCCGGCCGTCGAGCTTCCCCCCTCGCTCGGCAGACCGCCGGCCACCTCCGCAAGCTGGCGCCCACTTGTGAAGGGGTTTCGACCGAGTGCACCACGGGGTCGAGGCGGTGGAGACCGGCGTCGACGCGGTGCGCCCCCACGCTGACCGGGGCGGCCACGGCGTAACTGCGCCGCGACAGAGGCCGTAGTCTGCCCTCGTTCCGTCTCGCACACCCACCGCACACGCATGCGACCCCTGGCCCTCCTCCTCGCCGCCACCCTTGCCCTCCCCGCGCTCGCGCAAGCGCCGATCGCCCCGACGGCCCCCGCGCTCGTCGACGCCGAGCTCCCGCCCCTGCTGGACCGGGACCTCTTTTTCGGCAACCCCGAGATCACCGGCGCCCAGCTCTCGCCCGACGGGCGATACCTCACGTTCCTCAAGCCCGTCGCGATCGACGGCGACGACGTCCTCAACGTCTGGGTCAAGGGGGTCGACGAGCCGTTTGAGGCGGCGCGGCCGCTGACGGCCGACGCGCGGCCCGTCGGCAGCTACTTCTGGAGCCGCGACGGCGCGTACGTGCTCTACGTCCAGGACAAGGGCGGCGACGAGAACTTCCACGTCTGGGCCGTCGACCCGACCGCTGCCACCGGCGACGGCGTGCCCGCGGCGCGCGACCTGACCGACGCCGAGGGCGTCCGCGCCATCATCCTGGACGTGCCCGAGGGCGACCCGGGCCACATCCTGGTCGGCCTCAACGACCGCGACCCGGCCTACCACGACGTCTACCGCGTCGCGATCGGGACCGGCGAGCGCGAGCTGGTCATCGAGAACACCGAGCAGATCGCGGGCTGGATGACCGACCTCGACGGCGAGATCCGGCTCGCGCTGCGCACCGCGGGCGACGGCGCGACGGAGGTGCTGACCGTGACCGACGGCGCCCTCGGCGAGGTCGTCTATTCGTGCTCGGTCGTCGAGACGTGCGGGCCGGTCCGCTTCCACCCCGACGGGCAGCGCGTCTACATGCAGACCAACAAGGGCGACCGCGACCTCGTCGAGTTCGTCCTGTTCGACCCGGCGACGGGCGCGGAGACGCTCGTCGAGCGCGACCCGGAGGGCGAGGTCGACTTTGGCGGCGCGGCGTTCTCGGAGGTCACCGACGAGATGCTGGCGACGTTCTACAACGGCGACCGCCTGCGCATCTACCCCAAAGACGACGCCTGGGCGGCCGATCTGGACTTGCTCCGCGAGCGGCTGCCCGACGGCGAGGTCCGCCCGAGCGGCGGGACGGCCGACGAGCGGACGTGGCTGGTGACCGTCTTCAGCGACACCGACCCCGGTTCGCGCTACCTCTTCGACCGCGACACCCAGGAGCTGACGTTCCTCTACACCGGCCGGCCGGAGCTGCCCACGGAGCACCTCGCCCCGATGACGCCAGTCCGCTACACCGCGCGCGACGGGCGCGAGATCCCGGCATACCTGACGCTGCCGCTGGGCGTCGAGGCCGAGAACCTGCCGACCGTCCTTCTCATCCACGGCGGCCCGTGGAGCCGCGACTCGTGGGGCTACGACAGCTTTGCGCAGTTCCTCGCGAATCGCGGCTACGCCGTGCTCCAGCCCAACTTCCGGGGCTCGACCGGCTACGGCAAGGACTTCCTCAACGCGGGCAACCGTGAGTGGGGCACGGGCGCCATGCAGCACGACCTGACCGACGGCGCGCGATGGCTCATCGACGAGGGCATCGCCGATCCGGACCGCGTCGGCATCATGGGCGGCTCGTACGGCGGCTACGCCACGCTCGCGGGGCTGGCGTTCACGCCCGACCTCTACGCCGCCGGCGTCGACATCGTGGGCCCGTCGAACCTCATCACGCTGCTCGAATCGATCCCGGCGTACTGGGCCCCGATCCGCAAGATGTTCTACGAGCGGATGGGCGACCCGACGACGCCCGAGGGCGAGGCCCAGCTGATGGCGCAGAGCCCGCTCAACGCGGCCGACCAGATCACGGCGCCGCTCCTGATCATCCAGGGCGCGAACGACCCGCGCGTCAAGCAGGCCGAGAGCGACCAGATCGTGATCGCGCTCCGCGAGCGCGGCTACCCGGTGCAGTACGTCGTGGCCGAGGACGAGGGCCACGGCTTCCGGGGCGCCACGAACCGGCTGGCGTCGAACGCGGCGACCGAGATCTTCCTGGCCGAGCACTTGGGGGGCCGGGCCCAGACGACGATGTCGGACGAGGTGTCGACGCGCCTCGGCGAGCTGACCGTCGACCCGGCCACCGTCACACTCGCCGAGGCGCCCCAGGCCGCCGACGCCGCCACGTTCGACGGCGCGGCGCTGGCGCCGTTTGCCGCCCGCTACGACGGGACGATCGAGGCGATGGGCCAGACGTTCGAGCTGGCGATCTCGCGGACCGTCGCCGAGCGCGGCGACACGTTCGTGATCGTCGACGCGATGGCGTCGCCGATGGGCGCAGCAGCCGACACGACGGTCGTCGCGAGCGCCGACCTCCGCCCGCTGTCGCGCCGCGTCGAGCAGGGCCCGGTCACGGTCGCCTTCGACTACGCGCCGGACCGCGTGACGGGCGAGATCGTGGCCCAGGGCCAGACGATCCCCGTCGACGCCGCGCTCGACGCGCCTCTGGCCATCGAGGGCTCGTCGCTCTACGTCGGCCTGGGCACGCTCCCGCTCGCGCCCGGCTACCGCGCCCAGTTCGCCGGCTTCGACAGCCAGACGCAAAAGCCTGTCACGACCACCGTCGAGGTGACCGGGACGGAGGCCGTCGAGGTCCCGGCGGGCACGTTCGAGACGTTCGTCCTCGCGCTCACGCAGGGCGACGGGACGGGCGGCGGGAATGGGACGCTGTGGGTGTCGCAGGACGCGCCCGGCCTGCTCGTGAAGTCGGAGATCGGGCTCGGCCCCCAGATGGGCAACGGCACGTCGACGACCGTGCTCACCGCCGTCGAGTAGCGGCGGCGAGTCGGCGGCCGGCCGGATTTTGTCCCCGCTCGCGCACGGCGGGCGGGGACGCTCCGTTGTGGGGGCCGATCGGTGGCCGCGCGGGCTACGCGCCGAGCCGATCATTCTCGTCCATTCCTCCCCTCGTTGTGCACATGACCCGCTTTCTCGCTCCTCTCGTCCTTCTGCTCGCGTTCGGGCTCACGGCCTGCGACTCCACCGCCGAGTTCGTGGTCGGGGGCACCTACTTCGGCCAGTCCAACGACCAGGTCGGGTTCGTCGCCGACCTCACGCTCGTGATTCCCACCACGGAGAGCGGCGACACGTTCGCCTTTACCGGCACGCTCAACCAGGAGGGCGCGGCCATCGAGTCCATCTCGGGAACGGGCCGCTACGACCACCCGGCGATCACGCTCACCGCAGACGGCGAGACGATCGTCGGGACGGTGAGCGCCGACGGCTCGGCGCTGACCATCGACGACGACACGGGGCTGGGAGCGTTCGCGCTCCGCCGCCAGTAGCCACGCGCTAACCCCCGACGCGATCTTTCCGGGCCCCGGCACACGTAACAGGTGCGCCGGGGCCCCGTTGTGTACGCTCCCGACGCTCTCCCCTCCCGCTCTCTGATGACCCGCACGATTCTCGCCGCCGCGCTGCTCGCGCTGGCGCCCGCCGCCGTCGCCCAGACCGACGGCCCGCCCGCCGACTGGCACCTCCTCGACGCCGACGCCGCCGGCGTGGTCGGCATCAGCCTCGACGCCGCGTACGACGCGCTCGGCGACCGCGCGCCGACCGAGGTCGTCGTTGCGATCATCGACTCCGGCGTCGACATCACGCACCCCGACATGGCGCCGGTCCTGTGGACGAACGCCGGCGAGATCGCCGGGAACGGCGTCGACGACGACGGCAACGGCTACGTCGACGACATCCACGGCTGGAGCTTCCTCGGCGGCGCCGACGGCCGCAACATGGAGCACGACACGTACGAGCTGACCCGGCTCGTCGCGCTGTGCCGCGCCGACACGCCCGACGCGACGTACAACGACTGCGACGCGCTCGAGGCCGCGCTCGACGAGGAGCGGGCGCCCCTCGCGGCCCAGGCCGCCCAGCTCGCCCCCTTGCTCGCCGCCGCCGAGGCCGCCGACGCCCAGCTCCGCGCGAGCTACGGCGACGACTACGACCTCGCCGACGTCCCGCCCGCCGAGGCCGGCCCGCTCGCGTTCCTGGCCCAGCAGGGCGCCTCGCTCCAGGACCTGCGCGACTACGTCGCCAGCGTGGAGAGCCGCCTCACGTACGGCCTCAACCCGGACTACGACGACCGCGGGATCGTGGGCGACGACTACGCGAACGTCGCCGAGCGCTTCTACGGGAATGCGGACGTCGCCGGGCCCGACCCGAACCATGGGACCGGCGTCGCCGGGCTCGTCGCCGCCGCGCGCGGCAACGACCTCGGCATCGACGGCGTCGCCCCGGCCCGCATCATGGTGCTCCGCGCCGTGCCTGGCGGCGACGAGCGCGACAAGGACGTCGCGAATGCGATCCGCTACGCCGTCGACAACGGCGCGCGCGTGATCAACATGAGCTTCGGCAAGGCCTACTCGCCGGCCAAGGACGCCGTCGACGCGGCGGTCGCGTACGCCGTCGAGAACGGCGTGCTCCTCGTCCACGCGGCGGGCAACTCGGCCGAGGACATCGACACGGCCGACAACTTCCCGACCCGCACGTTCCTCGACGGCACGCGGACCGACGGGTGGCTGGAGGTCGGCGCGAGCGGGCCCGACGCCAAGGCGCTCGCGGCCTCGTTCTCGAACTACGGGCGCGAGTCGGTCGACCTGTTCGCGCCGGGCGCGGGCGTCACCTCGCTCAAACCGGGCGGCGGCATCCAGACGGCGAATGGCACGTCGTTCGCCTCGCCCGTCGTGGCGGGCGTCGCGGCGCTCGTGATGGCCTACTTCCCCGACCTCACCGCCGAGGAGGTCCGCCAGATCCTGCTCGACTCGGCGACGCGCTTCGGCGACGACACGCCGCGCCCGGGCACCGAGGAGGCCGTCTCGTTTACCGACCTCTCGATGACGGGCGGCGTGGTCAACGCGGCGGCGGCGGTGCGGCTGGCGGCCGAGCGCGCCGGTAGCTAAACGTTCTGGACACCCTCGATCGGGCCGGTCCTCGCGTGGGGGCCGGCCCGTTCTGGTTTGGAGCCCCACCCAGAGGTCGGGCGCGACCTGATCGGGCCAGACGGCCGAACCCGGGCGCCCGCCGCCGGTCCGACACGCTCACCACCGACGCACGACGATGGCCGGCTACGACGCAGGAACCGAGGTCGAATGGGACTGGGGCAGCGGGACCGCCAGCGGGACCGTTCAGGAGACGTTCACCGGGCGCGTGACGCGCACGATCAAAGGGTCGGAGATCACGCGCAACGCCAGCGAGGACGAGCCGGCCTACCTCATCGAACAGGCCGACGGCGACCGCGTCCTGAAGTCGCACTCCGAACTCCGAAAAGCATGACGACCGCCCTCGCCGCCGCCCTCGGGTGGGCCGCCGGGATGCGAAGCCTGACGCCGCCCGCCGTCTTGGCGCGCGCCCTCGCCGACGCCCGCTCCCCCTTCGCCCGGCTCGCTCGCGCGCCCCGTCAGCCCGCCGGCATCCTGGGCTCCGACGCCGCGGCGTTCTGGATTCCCGTCGCCGCCGCGGGCGAGATGGCGGCCGACAAGCTGCCGGTCGCCCCCCCGCGGACGGCGCCGCTTGGGCTGGCGGGACGGATCGGGTCGGGCGCGCTCGTCGGCGCGGCCGTGGCCGCTGCCCGCCGCCAGAACGTGATTCTGCCCGCGCTCGTGGGCGCCGCCAGCGCGGCCGTCTCGTCGTTCGCGATGATGGAGCTGCGCGCCGCCGCCGGCGCGCACTTTGGCGTACCGGACCCGGCCGTCGCGCTCGCCGAGGACGCCTTGGCGATCGGGATCAGCGTCGCCGCTGCGGACGCGGTCTAGCCCGAACGCACGCGCGCCCGGCCTCACAGCGAGACCGGGCGCGCGGTGCGGGCGAGAGGCGCGGCGCCTAGGCGTCGGCGCCGTCGCCCTCCTGGCCGGTGATGAAGCCGCCCGCGATGTCGAGGACGGTCGTCATGTCGAGGCCCTCGTCGAACGCCTCCGTGATCTCCTCAGCGGTGTAGCCGGAGAGCGCAGAGGTCAGATCGAGGCCGCCCTGCGTCGTGTTGCTCTCGGCGGGGAAGCCGTTGCCCGCGCCGTAGACGGCCGGGACGGGGGCGCCGGGCTGGCTGCCGGGGATCCACCCCTGGTTGCCGCGGAGCCGCCGGATGGCCGCCGCGTGGCGCGCCTCGACGGAGTGGATCTGCAAGGCCGTCGTGAGGTACGGCGACCCCTGGATGGCGGTCGCCTGTCCCTTGTAGGCCCGGACGCCGGTGTCCTCGAGCGACTGCGCGAGCGCGAGGAACGGGTCGCGCGAGCTGAGGAACGAGCCGAAGTCGAAGTCCGAGTCCTGGTAGTCGACGGGGTCGCCGCCGGCGCTCTCGATGGCGCCGCGGAGCACGCGCACGTGGGCCGACTCGTCGGCCTCGATGGTGACGATCAGGTCGCGCTCGGCGGCGAGGAAGTTCGCGTCCAGCGCCTGGCGGTAGAACGACCGCTCGAGGTACTCAAGGGTGAGCGCGTAGTTGAGGATGTCGAAGGCGTCGAAGTCGCCGTCGCCGTCGATGTCGACTTGGTTCGGGCCCATGCCCTGGGCGAAGGCCTTGCGGGGGTCGAGGAACGGGACGGCGGCGACGGCAGCGCCGAGGCCCAGCCGGCCGACGGTGCCGAGGGCGTTGCGGCGCGAGGCCGGGGCGCTCGTGTCGGCGTCGAAGAGGGAAAGGAGGGAGGTCATTGGAGGGGGGAGTCGATTAGGTCGGAGGCGAACGAGAGGGGCGGCGCTTAAACCGTCGGGACGTTCGTCACCCGGATCGTGTCGCGAATGAAGGGGGCGGCGGCGGCGAGCACGGCGGACGGCTCGAGGGCCCGGTCCAGGCCGTTGGCGTCGATGACGCCGGACGCGGCGATCGTGTTGGGCGTGATCAGCCCCGCGATGACCGAGGCGTGGCGGGCCTCGACGGACACGATCTTGCCCGCGAGCAGGAGGTAGGCCTCGCTCTCGATGTACTTCCCGGCGCCGTTGTACGCGCTCACACCGAGGTCCTCGAACGTCTGGGCGACGGCGAGCACGTTGCTTCGGCTCGAAAAGTCGATGCTGTCGAAGTCGGGCGTCAGGTCGGGGATCGGCATCCCGTTGGCGCCCCGGATGGCCGCCTCGAAAAAGTCGCGGTGGATGCCCTCGTGGGCTGCGAGATCCCGGAGGATGGCCTGCTCGTCTGCCGAGAACGTCGACGTGAAGCCGGACGCGCCGATGACGGTGGCGTAAAACCCGGCTTCGAGCTGCTCGAGGGCGTAGGCGTAGTTGAGGACGCCGAAGTCGTTCGAGAAGTCGAGCGTGACGACGTCGCCGTCGGTCGGGTCGTCGGAGTCGCACGCGGCCAGCGTGGAGGCGGCGGCGACGGCGACGGCACCGAACCCGGCGCGCTTGAAAAACTCGCGCCGGCTGGTCGGCGAGACGCCAGCCTGAGAGAGGGTCGTGGACATGGAGTGGGGGGAGAGGAGTGGAGACCCGCTCGAACTCCCCCTGGCCCACCCGAAGTCCCCGCTTGCGGCAACGTGCGGGCCCGTCCTACAGGTCGGGCACCGACTTCCCTCCCCTCTTTCAAGGGCGTTCCCGACCGCCCCTCTGTTATTCCCCAGTTTGCAGCCGGAGGTCTTGGGCGCGGAGTTGGAGCGTCGTCCGCCCGTTCCACGTGTTCTCGTCGACCTGGTACGCCAGCTCCAGCGGCTGCCCGCGGCGGACGCTGGTGAGCGCGGCCTCGTGCTTCTCGGCCAGCCCGAACCCGATCACCGAGAACACGGGCCCGCCGTCGATCTGGGCCACGCGCATCCGCAAGTGCTGCTTCTGGGCGCCGACGCACGACGGCTGCCCGACGACGCGCAGGCCGCGGCCCCAAAACATCGGGCGCAGGTTGTCCGGGCCGTGCGGCCCGAACTGCTTGAGGACGCTCCAGAACCGGGGCGACACGTCGCCCAAGTGGAGCGGCGCGTCGAACTCGATCTCCGGGACCAGGTCGGCCTCGGTGACCGCGCGGCCGACGGCCGTCTGGAGCTGCTCGCGGAGGGCGTCGACCTGGCCGATGGGGAGCGCGAGGCCTGCGGCGAAGGCGTGGCCGCCGAACCGGTCGAGCAGGTCCGAGCACTGCGCGAGCGCGTCGTAGATCGAGATGCCCTTGACCGACCGCGCGGAGCCCTTGGCCCGGCCCGTGGCCCCGCCGGACGTGAGCAAGACGGTCGGGCGGTGGAACTTCTCGGCGACGCGGCTGGCGGTGATGCCGATGACGCCGGGGTGCCAGCCGGGCTTGTAGACGACCAGCGCGAGGGGGTCGTCGTCCATCAGCCGCTCGGCGATCTCGAACGCCTCGTCGCGCGTCTGGCGGTCGAGCTCGCGGCGGCGCAGGTTCATCCCCTCGATCTCGGCGACCAGGCGCCGCGCCTCGACGGGGTCGGTCGACGCCAGCAGCTCGGCGGCGATGCCCGCGTCCGCGATCCGCCCGGCGGCGTTGATGCGCGGCCCGATCTGGAAGACCATCTTCGAAGCCGTGCACGCATTCAGGTCGACGCCCGACTGCTCGGCGAGCGCGGCGATGCCGACGCGCGGGGCGTCGCACAGCTGCTTGAGCCCGGCCCGCATCAGCACGCGGTTCTCGCCCACCATCGGCACGATGTCGCAGGCGGTGCTGACGGCGACCAGGTCGAGGTACGGCCACGCCTCCTCGGGCGGCAGGCCCAGCTCCGAGAGCACGGCCTGGATCAGCTTGAAGCCGACGCCGCAGCCGCTCAGGCCGTCGAAGGGGTAGTCGCAGTCCTCGCGCTTGGGGTCGAGGACGGCCGCCGCGACGGGCAGCGTGTCGCCGGGCGTGTGGTGGTCGCAGATGACCAGGTCGACGCCCTTCGACGCCGCGTACGCCGCCGCGTCGACGGCCGTGATGCCGCAGTCGATGGCGATCACGAGGCTTGCGCCGCGCTCGACGGCCGCGTCGATGCCGGGCGCGCTGAGGCCGTAGCCGTGCTCGAAGCGGTTGGGGATGAAGAAGCTGGCCTCGACGCCCTGGCTGGCCAGGAACGTGGTCAGCATCGCCGTCGAGGTCGTCCCGTCGACGTCGTAGTCGCCGAAGACGAGCACGCGCTCGCCGGTCCGGATGGCGCGGGCGACGCGCTCGACGGCGCGGTCCATGTCGCGCATCTCGAACGGGTCGTGCAGGCGCGAGAGCGACGGGCGGAAAAACGTGTGGGCGTCGTCGTAGCTCCGGACGCCCCGGAGCGCGAGCGACCTCGCGAGTGCGTGGGGGAGCGCGTTGAGGTCGGACGCGAGCGCCTCCACCAGCAGCTCGTCCTCGACCGGGCGCAGCGTCCACCGGGTCGTGTCGCCGGCGGCCTCGTCGGTCGAGGCCCCGGTCATCGGGTCTTCAGTCATGATCAGTCGGTCAGCTATTCGTTGACCGCGAAGATACACGGCTCGGCCTACGCGCCCGCCCGCAGCCCGACGAACCCGAGCATCCGCCCGGGCGTGCCGCTCTGGGCCCGGTACGAGAAGAACCGGTCGCCGTCGCGGACCGTGCAGCCGGGCGACGTCTCGATGTCGCCGACGCCCGCTTCGGCAAGCTGGCGGCCCAGCTCGGCCTTGAGGTCGACGTGCGGGCGCGGCCACTCGGGGCGGCGCTCGACGACGGCGTCGGGGAACGCGGCCGCCACCTCCTCGCCGACCTCGAACGCCTCCGTCGAGATGCACGGGCCGAGGTACGCGCGCATCCGGGCCGGCTCGGCGCCGAGCCCGGCCATCGCCGCGACCGTCTCGCCGACGATGCCCGCGACGGTCCCGCGCCACCCGCTGTGGCACGCGCCGACCACGCCCGACTCGGCGTCCGCCAGCAGCACGACCGCGCAGTCGGCCGCGACGACGCTGAGCACGAGGCCGGGCGTCGCCGTCACGAGCCCGTCGTGCGCTTCGACCCGGACAGGCGCATCGACGACGGCGACATCGTTGCCGTGGACCTGGCCGACGGAGGCAACGGGCATCCCGGTGATCTCCGCCAGCCGCGCGCGCGCGGCGTCCTGCCCTGCTTCGGCGGGCGAAAAGTCTCGCGTCGTGAACCCGGCCACCAGCCGGGGGTCGGTCGCGAGCGTGGGGCGGAGAATGGACTGGGTCACGGGTCGAGGGCGGTGAGCGCGGCGCGGCGCGCGGTGTCGAGGGGGAAGTCGCGGCCGGTCCACTGGCGGTACGAGGCGGCGGCTTGGCCGAGCAGCATCGGGAGCCCGGCGATGGTCGCCGCGCCGACCGCCCGTGCCGCCGCGAGCAAGGGCGTGACGGCCGGGCGGTACACCAAGTCGTAGACGATCTGCCCGGCGTGCAGCGCGCTCGCGTCGATCGGCATCCGCCCGTCGCCCGTCCCCAGCGGCGTCGCGTTGACGACGAGCGCGGCGTCATGGATCGCAGCGGTGTCGTCAAGCCCTGTGACCGCGACAGGCCCGACGGCGCCCAAGTCCGCCGCCAGTGCCTCGCCCTGCTCGCGCCGCCGCGCGGCGACCGTCACGCGCGCGCCCAATTCGGTCAGCGCCGCGTACGCGACCGCTCGCGCCGCGCCTCCGGCGCCGAGCACGACGACCGACGCCCCGGCCAGCCGCTGGCGGTGCGCGTCGAGCGGCGCGAGAAACCCGGCCACGTCCGTGTTGTCGGCCCGCCAGCCCGCCTCGGTGCGGACGAGCGTGTTCGCCGCGCCGAGCGAGCGCGCGGTCGGCGTCGCCTCGTCCGCCAGTGCGAGGGCGGCCTGCTTGTGGGGGATCGTCACGTTCGCGCCGAGCGCGCCGAGCGCCGCCAGCCCCTCGACCGCCGCCGCCAGCCGACCGGCCTCGACGGCACACGCGAGGTAGACCGCGTCGATGCCCTGCACCCGAAACGCGGCGTTGTGGATCACAGGCGACAGCGACCGCCCGACGGGATCGCCCAACAACACCGCAAGCTGAGTCCGGGCCGTGATGTCGCCTCCGCCCCCGGCCACCTAGCCCCGGTCGTCGCCGCGCGATCGGCCGGTCGTGTGGGCGTCGCCGCCCATCAGGTCGGGGTACGTCCGGCGGATCTCGTCGGCGCGCGACGGGTCCAGCTCAGCGGCGCGGCGGAACGAGCGGATCGCGCTCTCGCGCTGGCCGATCGACGCGAGCGCCCACGCCTGTCGCAGGTGCGCCTCGGACGAGTCGGGGTCGAGGAGGACGACCTGGGAAAAGGCGTCGAGCGCTTCGTCGCGCAGGCCAGCTTCCATCCGCGTCTCGGCAAGGTCGAGCCAGGCGTCCTTGTTCGTCGGATCGAGGCGGACGACGTGCGTGTACGCGCGCAGCGCCTCGCCGAGCCGGCCGGCGTTGTATTCGGTGTCGGCGCGGGCGTGCCAGTACTCGCTCTCCTCGGGTGCCAACGCGATCGCGCGGGCAAAGGCGACGAGCGCCTCGTTATAGAGGCTCTGCCCGTCGAGCGCGCAGCCCATGCCGTACCACGCGTCCGCGTACTCGGCGTCGTCGGCGACGGCGCGGCGGAAGTACTCGACGGCCGTCGGGTAGTCGCCGAGGTCGTCGTAGGCCAGGCCCAGGTTGTAGAACGTGGCCGCGTCGCCGTCCTCGTGCTCGAGCACCTTGAGGTAGCTGTCGGCCGCGCCCTGCGCGTCGCCGGCGCCCGCGAGCGCGTTGCCCCGGTTGTACCACGCGGATGTGAACCCGTCGTCGATGGCGACCGCGAAGTCGTAGCTGGCGACGGCCTCCTCGGTCCGGCCGAGCCGGTTCAAGACGATGCCCCGGTTGTACCACGCGTTCTGGGCGTACGGGTCGACGTCGATCTGGCGGTCGTAGGCGGAGACGCTGTCGTCGAGCCGGTCGAGCTGGTCGTAGCAGAAGCCGAGTTCGTACCAGACCTCGGGGTGGTCGGGGTCGACCTCGGCGCAGGTCTCCAGCGCGGACGCCGCCTCGTCGAAGAGGTCCAGCTTCTCCAGCGAGATGGCCTTGTTGAACAGGGCGTCCGACGCGAGCGCGTCGAACATCAGCGCCCGGTCGAAGTCCTCGACGGCCTCCTCGGGCCGACCGAGGGTGTCGAGCGTAATCCCCCGGTTCACGAGTGTCTCGGCGTCGACGGGGTTGAGCGCGAGGGCCTCGTCGTACGCCTCCAGGGCCTCGTCCTGACGGTCGAGATGGTTGAGCAGCACGCCCCGCCGCATCCACGGATCGGAGGACCCCGGCGCGCGCTCGATCTGCACGTCGACGACGGCCAGCGCCTCATCCATCCGGCCCGTCTCGAAGTACGTCGTGGCGATGTACTCGAGGTCGTCCGTGTCGAAAAAGCCCGGGCCGCCCTCGCGCAGGTGGGCTTCGTACGCCTCGATGAGGTCGTCCGACCGGTCGTCGCCGAAGTCGTCGAACTCGAAATCGAACATTCGGGGTCGAGCGCGAGGCTCTTGTCAAGTGGGGGACCCGCGGCCCGAGGTCCCGCCGCGCGTACGCTAGTATAGTCGGCCCCAAGGGCCAAAGCAATGCACGCCGGGCAGCCGCGCGCCGTCTTTGTCCCCCTCATACGACACCCTCACCGGATGTTCCTCCGGTCTCTCCCAGCCCACAGCGGTCCACATCTCCATGTTTTTCAGCTTCGAAGGGATCGACGGCTCGGGCAAGAGCACTCAGGCCCGCCTCCTCGCCGACGCGCTCCGCCAACGAGGGCACGACGTCGTGGAGGTGCGCGAACCTGGAGGCACCGCACTGGGCGAGCGAATCCGCGCCCTGCTCCTCGACCCTGACGGCGTGGTGAATGGCCGCGCCGAACTCCTGCTGTTCTCCGCCGCCCGCGCCCAGCTCGTCGCCGACGTGATCCAGCCCGCGCTCGCTCGGGGCACCGTCGTCATCGCCGACCGCTTTCATGATTCCGCGACGGCCTACCAAGGCGCCGGCCGTAGGCTCGCAGACCCAGAGTGGATGGCCGCCCTCCACCGCTTCGCCACGTTCAACACGCTCCCCGCTCGCACCTACTGGGTAGACGTGGGGCTAGAAACGGCTGCCGCTCGGCGTGGGGATCGCGCGAGCGATCGCATGGAACAGGGCGGGGACCGCTACTTCGAACGGATCCGCGAGGCGTACCGTGCGATCGCTGGAGCGGAACCCGAAAGAGTCGTGCCGCTCGATGGCCACGCTTCCGTCGAGGAGTTGCATGCCACCGTGCTGGACGATGCGCATGAGCACCTGAGCTGACTCTCGCTCGTCCATACGCCGGCGCTCACGGCTGAGACCAACGCCGCTGAGGGCGGACACGCCCAAAAAAAGAGCCCCGCCACTCAACGAGTGACGGGGCTCAAAAGAACTTGGCGACGACCTACTCTCCCACCTAAAGGCAGTACCATCGGCGCTGCGGGGCTTAACGGCTCTGTTCGGAATGGGAAGAGGTGGAGCCCCCGCGCTATAGTCACCAAGAAGTCAGCGACATGTGGATAGCCGTAGCAAAATTGTATCAGGCGGCCTGGGCGAACCCAAGCCTCTCATTCAAACAACCATCGAGCGTCTTGAACCTCTCCTCACGATACGTACACACGTATGAGGTGGAGTGCTTCAAGCTCACATAGGTAATTAGTACACCTCGGCTGAACACATTGCTGTGCGTACACCTAGTGCCTATCGACGTCCTAATCTCGAACGACCTATAAGGGAGAACTCATCTTGTGGTGGGCTTCGTGCTTAGATGCTTTCAGCGCTTATCCCTTCCCGACGTAGCTACCCAGCAATGCATCTGGCGACACAACTGGTACACTAGAGGTCAGTCCGTCTCGGTCCTCTCGTACTAAAGACAGCTCCACTCAATTCTCCAACGCCCGCAGCAGATAGGGACCGAACTGTCTCACGACGTTCTGAACCCAGCTCGCGTACCGCTTTAATGGGCGAACAGCCCAACCCTTGGGACCTTCTTCAGCCCCAGGATGCGATGAGCCGACATCGAGGTGCCAAACCTCCCCGTCGATGTGAACTCTTGGGGGAGATAAGCCTGTTATCCCCGGCGTACCTTTTATCCTTTGAGCGACGGCCCATCCATGAGGAACCGCCGGATCACTAAACCCTACTTTCGTACCTGCTCGACCTGTATGTCTCGCAGTCAAGCGCCCTTGTGCTTTTACACTCTACGCACGATTACCGACCGTGCTGAGGGCACCTTTGGGAGCCTCCGTTACATTTTGGGAGGCGACCGCCCCAGTCAAACTACCCACCTAACACTGTTCCCCGACCGGATCACGGCCGTGGGTTAGGCATCGACCAAAACGAGGGCGGTATTTCAAGGGTGGCTCCAGGACGCCTAGCGACGCCCCTTCAAAGCCTCCCGCCTATCCTACACACGTTTTGGCCAATGTCAATGCTAAGCTGTAGTAAAGGTGCACGGGGTCTTTCCGTCCCGCTGCGGGTACCCGGCGTCTTCACCGGGACCACAATTTCACCGAGCGCGCGGTTGAGACAGTGCCCAACTCGTTGCACCATTCGTGCAGGTCGGAACTTACCCGACAAGGAATTTCGCTACCTTAGGACCGTTATAGTTACGGCCGCCGTTTACTGGGGCTTCGGTCGAGAGCTTCGCCACAAGGGCTAACCCCCTTCCTTAACCTTCCAGCACCGGGCAGGTGTCACTCCCTATACGTCGTCTTGCGACTTGGCAGAGAGCTGTGTTTTTGCTAAACAGTCGGTTGGGCCTTTTCACTGCGGCCACCCAGAGGGTGGCGTCCCTTCTTGCGAACGTAGGGGACTAATTTGCCTAGTTCCTTAACCGCGCATCACTCGAGCGCCTGAGGATACTCTCCTCGCCTACCTGTGTTGGTTTACGGTACGGGCACCCTAATCAACGTACGACGCTTTTCTCGGCAGTGTGCTCGGGGTCACTATGGGTTCACCTTGCGGATCCCCCTACTCTCGTGTTTCAGCCTTAGTGGAGCAGCGGATTTGCCTACCGCTCCAGCCTACGCACTTCAACGACCCATTCCGTCGGGTCGCGGACCTTACGCTACTGCGTCACGCCTTACGTTAACGATTTCGGGTGGTACGGGAATATTTAACCCGTTTGCCATCGCCTACGCCTTTCGGCCTCGGCTTAGGTCCCGACTAACCCTGTTCCGATTAACGTTGAACAGGAACCCTTAGGCTTACGGCGGACAGGTTACTCTCCTGTCTTATCGTTACTCATTCCTACATTTTCTCTTCCATCCGCTCCACCATCCCTCACAGGACGGCTTCGGCGCAAATGGAATGCTCCCCTACCACTCTACGTAGTAGAATCCGAAGCTTCGGCGTCATGCTTTATGCCCGATACATTTTCGATGCCGGACCGCTCGACTAGTGAGCTATTACGCACTCTTTAAATGAATGGCTGCTTCTAAGCCAACATCCTAGTTGTCTGTGCAGTCCGACCTCCTTTGGTCAACTTAGCATGAACTTGGGGGCCTTAGCTGTCGATCTGGGTTGTTTCCCTCTCGGACACGGATCTTATCACCCGCGCCCTCACTGCCTCTGAACATGTGTCCGGCATTCGGAGTTTGTCTGGAGTTGGTACCCGGTGAAGGGCCCGCGTCCAATCAGTGCTCTACCTCCGGCACACTTTAGAGAGACGCTGTACCTAAATACATTTCGGGGAGTACGAGCTATTTCCAAGTTTGATAGGCCTTTCACCCCTACCCACAGCTCATCGGAGCCTTTTTCAACAGACACCCGTTCGGTCCTCCACGCGGTCTTACCCGCGCTTCAACCTGGCCATGGGTAGCTCACCTGGTTTCGCGTCTACCTCCACTGACTGTGCGCCCTATTCAGACTCGCTTTCGCTTCGGCTTCGGTGCTGAACACCTTAACCTTGCCAGTGAAGAGTAACTCGTAGGATCATTATGCAAAAGGCACGCCGTCACCCGACAAGCGGGCTCCGACTGGTTGTAAGCACACGGTTTCAGGTACTATTTCACTCGCCTACTAGGCGTTCTTTTCACCTTTCCCTCACGGTACTAGTGCACTATCGGTCACAAGAGAGTACTTAGCCTTACCAGATGGTGCTGGCAGATTCCCACAAGATTTCTCCGGTCCCGTGGTACTCAGGAACACTGCGACGCCGCTCGAAATACGCCTACGGGATTATCACCCTCTGTGATGTGGCTTTCCAGACCACTTCGACTTCTTCTAACGGATCGCCGTATGCAGGTCCTACAACCCCGGCGGCACCGAAATGCCACCGGTTTGGGCTAATCCCCGTTCGCTCGCCACTACTTAGGGAGTCACTATTGTTTTCTCTTCCTCCGGGTACTTAGATGTTTCAGTTCCCCGGGTTAGCCCCTACACCCTATGTTTTCAGGTGCAGGTAACAGGCCTTCAGCCTGCTGGGTTTTCCCATTCGGAAATCGACGGATCGCAGAGTATTTGCCTCTCCCCGTCGCTTATCGCAGCTTATCACGTCCTTCATCGCCTTCTTGTGCCAAGGCATCCACCGTGTGCTCTTAGTCGCTTGATGCGACCTCATATGAGTCTACGTACGATCTGGAGATGTTCCAGAGCGCTCGATGATCTTTCTCAGCGAGACGAGCCAACTTCCCGAAGGAGGTCGACTCGACCTAATACAATTTTGCTACGGCTATCAACATGTCAAGGAACCGTCCGGGTCTCAAGAGACCCAGTCTGCCGCCCCGACCCGAAGGTCATGACCCCATTGAGGGAGTCGGGCGTCAGGGAGTGGAGCCAGAGGGAATCGAACCCCCGACATCCTGCTTGCAAAGCAGGCGCTCTACCAACTGAGCTATGGCCCCGATAAGCGTGACTGGAAGCTCGAAAGCAAACCAGCGGTGGGACTGGGAGGAGTTGAACCTCCGACCTCACGCTTATCAGGCGTGCGCTCTAACCACCTGAGCTACAGTCCCGCGTCACACCATCGGCGTGGGCTGGACGGTCGCTCCGGTGGGAGCGGACCAACAACGGTCTAAAAGAACAGAGGCCGAGGCCTCGTGGACGGCGAACCGTCCGGGAGACGAACATAGCGAGGCCCAAGAGCCGTCACTGTGAAACGCCGCCGAATGCCCTGTGGCACCGGATTGAGAGAGAGAAGCATAGCGAGCCCATGTCGACCGCCAGCGCGAGGCTGCGGATAGAGGAGCTGTCGAGCTCTATGAGAGGTAATCCAGCCGCACCTTCCGGTACGGCTACCTTGTTACGACTTAGCCCCAGTCACTGAGTTCACCTTCGGCCGCTCCCTCCCTAAGGTTGGGTCACGGACTTCGGGCGCCCTCAACTTCCATGGCTTGACGGGCGGTGTGTACAAGGCCCGGGAACGTATTCACCGCGTCATTGCTGATACGCGATTACTAGCGATTCCAGCTTCACGGAGTCGAGTTGCAGACTCCGATCCGAACTGAGACCGGCTTTGTGGATTCGCTCCTCCTCGCGGAGTGGCTGCCCATTGTACCGGCCATTGTAGCACGTGTGAAGCCCCAGGCGTAAGGGCCATGATGACTTGACGTCGTCCCCACCTTCCTCACTGCTTGCGCAGGCAGTCTCGCTAGAGTCCCCGGCATTACCCGCTGGTAACTAGCGATAGGGGTTGCGTTCGTTGCGGGACTTAACCCAACATCTCACGACACGAACTGACGACAGCCATGCAGCACCTCGCTACCAGTCCGAAGAAGGGCCCCTTTCAGGGCCTGTCCGGTAGCGTTCGAGCCTGGGTAAGGTTCTTCGCGTTGCATCGAATTAATCCACATGCTCCACCGCTTGTGCGGGCCCCCGTCAATTCCTTTGAGTTTCAACCTTGCGATCGTACTCCCCAGGTGGGATGCTTAACGCGTTAGCTTGGACACTGCACCTGAAGCGGTGCAACATCGAGCATCCATCGTTTACGGCGTGGACTACCAGGGTATCTAATCCTGTTCGCTCCCCACGCTTTCGTGCCTGAGCGTCAGTACCCGTCCAGCTATCTGCCTACGCATTAGGTGTTCCTCGTGATATTTACGCATTTCACCGCTACACCACGAATTCCGATAGCCTCTCCGGGACTCAAGACGTGCAGTATCAAGGGCAGTTCACCGGTTGGGCCGGTGGCTTTCACCCCTGACTTACACGCCCGCCTGCGCACCCTTTACACCCAGTGATTCCGGACAACGCTTGGACCCTCCGTATTACCGCGGCTGCTGGCACGGAGTTAGCCGGTCCTTATTCGTACGGTACCGTCAGGCCTCCCAGAAGGAGGTGTTCTTCCCGTATAAAAGCAGTTTACGCCCCTGAGGGGTGTCTTCCTGCACGCGGCGTGGCTGCGTCAGAGTTTCCTCCATTGCGCAATATTCCTCACTGCTGCCTCCCGTAGGAGTCTGGCCCGTGTCTCAGTGCCAGTGTGGCGGATCATCCTCTCAGACCCGCTACGGATCGTGGCCTTGGTGGGCCGTTACCCCACCAACTAGCTAATCCGACGCAGGCTCATCCCCAGGTGGCCGAAGCCTTTGATCGGTCGTCCATGCGGACATCCGACGTTATGTGGTATTAGCCACGGTTTCCCGTGGTTATTCCCCGCCTGAGGGCAGATTGCCTACGCGTTACTCACCCGTGCGCCACTTTACTCAGGGCCCGAAGGCCCCTTTCTCGTTCGACTTGCATGTGTTAAGCCCGCCGCCAGCGTTCGTCCTGAGCCAGGATCAAACTCTCCGTAGTAGAAGAATCTGATCTCCTGCCTGGTCCGAAGACCAATTCAGGGATCGAGTGGCCTTTCGACCGGTCCGAAGACCGAACCGAAAGTCCGAGTTGCGATATCCTCTCAGACATCGCCTGCTGTTGAGCTTGTGTTTGGATCTCCGAAGAGATCCGGTTTTGACTTGTCTCGTCTGTCCGCTGACCGCTGGCGGAGCCAGTGATCGAGCGGCCGACGAGGGCTCGCTATGCTTCCAATCTCTCAAGGAACGGTGCCGATGGAGGCGGCGCTGGCGAACCAGCCTTGCCTCCGGGGCGTCCTGCCAAACTACGGACTCCGCAGCCGGGCGTCAAGCGCTTCGTTTTCTCTTCTCGGTTGAGTCGAGCGCCGAACGAGTCGGCGAGTGCGAAGCCCCAGCCCCCGTTTCGAGGGGAGCCCATGGTACGGGTGCGAACGGGGCCTTGGCAAGCCGCGCGGTCGGGTTCACAAACCCTTCGTTGCGGTGCGCATCGGCGGTCGATCGCGGTCCGTCATCCGGTATAGAACAGAGCAGCGGGGCGAGTCGCGGACGACGCCGTCCCTGCTGCGGATGCCATGATACCGGTCCGGTCGGGGGGTGTCCATGCACACGCGAAGGAGACGACGTGAGGCGGGTGTGAGGCTGAACAGGGTCGCCCTCCGGCTATCTTTGGGCCCGCGCGATCGCCGCGTGGGCTAACCCCCTGTACCGCATGGCACGCTCCGATTCGAAGGGCCTCCGCGCGACGCTGACCGACCGTGCCTTCTGGCTCGGCCTCGGCGCGATCGTCGCTGGGCTCGTGGCTTTCGCTCTCCTGTTCAACTTGGCCGTGATGCCGATCTGGACCCGACACGACGCGGCCGTCACCGTGCCCGACGTCCGCGAGCTGGCGCCGGACGACGCGCAGAGTACACTCCTGTTGGCGGGTCTCGATTGGGAGGAGCAGGTCCAGCCGTTCAACCCGAACGTCGCGGCCGACGTAGTGGTGGACCAGAGTCCGGCTGCCGGGACGACGGTGAAGCCCGGCCGGCGCATCTACTACTACGTCAACGAGAGCCCCAAGCAGCTGGCGGTCGTGCCGTCGGTCGTGTCGCTGTCAGAGGGGAAGGCGCGCGAGGACATCGGCGACCGAGGGCTCGTGGTCGAACGGGTCGAGACGGACTCGGTGCGGACGCCGTACGAGAACACGGTGACCCGGCAGTTGCCTGAGGCGGAGAGCCGCGTACCTGTCGGGACGCGCGTGACGCTGTGGATCAGCCCGGGCGTCGACACCCGGCGCGAGGTGACGGTGCCGGACGTGGTGGGGATGGACGTGCCGGAGGCGCGCGCCGCGATCCGCGACGCGGAGCTGTGGGTGGACTCGCCCCGCGCCGACAGCGGCCGCGTCCGTCGGCAGGAGCCGCGGCCGGGCGGCATGCTCAACCCCGGCCAGGAGATCCGCATCTACACCGGGAACGACGGGTAGGACAGCGCGGCACAGAGGCACCAGACCTCTTCTATAAGGGGCTCGCGCATCCGACTCGCGGCGGCCTTGCTCCGAAAGGGGGGCGCGGCCATCTTTGCCCCGTGACGACGGCCACACTCCCCCCTTCGGTCCCGACCGGCTCACGCTGGCGGCGCGGCTTCCACATCGCGCTCGGCGTGTCGTGGGTCGCCGTCGCCGTGCCCCTGCTGGCGTGGGGGCTCGAGTACTACCTGACGCCCCTGGACGCCCGGCCGGATCACCCCGGCTACGACCTCTTCCGGCCGACCGGCTTGGTCGGCAACCGATTGGGCGTGATCGGGACGGGCCTGCTGGCGTTCGGGGTCGCCGTCTACATCGTGCGCAAGCGGTGGACCCGGCTGCAGGGCGTGGGGCGGCTGCGCGACTGGCTCTCGTTCCACATCTGGTGCTGCACGCTCGGCCCGTTTCTCGTCCTCTTGCACACCTCGTTCAAGGTCGGGGGGCTGGTGTCGATCGCGTTCTGGAGCATGGTGACCGTCGTCGCCAGCGGAGTGCTGGGACGGTACGTCTACGTCCATATCCCGAAGGCGGTGACCGGGCGGTTTCTGGAGCGCGACGAGATCGAGCGCGAGCGGGCCGCGCTCCACGCCGAGCTCGCCGAACGGTACGGCGCCGAGGTGGCCGTGGACGCGGCGCCAGACGTCCCGGCGGGGATGGGCTCCGCGCTCATCGGCGCATTCCGCTACGACCGGGCCAGCCGCCGGGCGGTCCGGGATCTCCGGCGGATGCTCGCGGCGGCGGGCGTGGCCGCGACCGAGCGGGCCGAGGCGCTGGCGCTGGCGCGTCGCTCACGGCGGCTGGCGCTGGGCGCCGCCGTGCTCCAGCCCTTCGGGCGGCTGTTCCGGTACTGGCACGCCGTCCACCTCCCGCTGGCGATCGTGATGGCGCTCGTGCTGCTCGTCCACATCGCCGTCGCCATCGCGTTCGGGTACGCCTGGACGTAAGGGGAAGTGGGGACCGGGGTTACAAGCCCTGCATCGTAGGTTGGGCGGACGGCATCGGACCCCTCCCGTCATGAACGCTCGCCTCGCCGTCGTCGGTCTCGCACTGGCCGTGGTCCTCTTGATCGCGTACGTGGCGCTGGCGCCTGGCGCGAGCCCACCGCCTCCCGAACCCACGGCCACCGTCTCGGCCGCCGCGCCGTCCGCGAGCAATGTGGACCCGGGCATCCACGCGCGCCTCATGCAGCTCCGTGCGGATGCCGACGCCGCGCCTGACGACCTCGACGCGCAGCTCGAATACGCCCGGATGGCCGCCGGCGCGCACCGGGGCGCCGAGGCCGCCGAGGCCCTGGAGCGGGCCGTCGCGCTCGCGCCCGAGCAGCGCCAGCCGTGGCTCGACCTCGCCAACGCCTATGGCGCCGCCGAGGACTGGGACGCTGTCGCCGGCGCCAGCCGCCGGATGCTGGCGCGCTTCCCCGACGACGGCGAGGCGCAGTACAACCTGGGCGCCGCGCACGCGAACGCGGGGCGACGGGCCGAGGCCGAGGCCGCCTGGGCATCGGTCGCCGCGGGCGACGGGCCGCTGGCGGCGCAGGCGCAGGGCTCGCTCGTCCGGCTGGCGGCGCTGGCGAACGCGCCGCCGACTCCGCCCGCCGCACCAGCCGGGTCGGCGACGGCGCCCCCGCTCTCCGCTGGCGCGACGCTGCCTGCGGGCCACCCGCCGCTCCCTCCCGATCACCCGACGGTCGGCGCGGACGGCATCCAGACCCGCGTCGTGGGGGGCGGCGCCGCCGACCCGACGCGCGTGCGGTCGCTGGTGACCGAGCTAGCCGGGCAGTAGTGTGCGCCGGGTCCTCCCCGTGCTCGTTCTGCTGGCGATGGCGGTCGGCGCGGCCCAAGCGCAACTGATCTCACCCGGCGCGCTAGCGCGCGTCCACGCCGAGGTGGAGGGAATCCGCAACTGCACGCAGTGCCACACGCTCGGCCAGCGCGGCATCGACCCGGCCAAGTGCCTCTCGTGCCACACGCCGATCCGCGACCGGCTCCGCCGCAACGAGGGGCTGCACGCCCGGATCTCGCGGTCGTGCGCGAACTGCCACGCCGACCACCGGGGCGAGGGCGCCGACATCGCCGCGTTCGAGGAGCGCCGCTTCCGCCACGACCTCACCGGCTTCCGGCTTGTGGGCCAGCACCGCCGCGCTGAGTGTCGCTCGTGCCACACGCCCGCCCAGATCACCGACCCCGACGTGCGCAGTCGCAAGCAGGCCGCTGGGCGGCTCGCGGACACGTACCTCGGGCTCCCCGATGACTGCGCCAGCTGCCACCGACGAGAGGACCCACACACGGCTGCGATCTCGTTGGACTGCGGCACGTGCCACTCGGCCACCGACTGGAACCGCGTCTCCGGCTTCGACCACGCCGACACCGGCTTCCGGCTGGCAGGCGCGCACGTCCGCGCAAGCTGCACGAGCTGCCACGGCGCCCAAGGGCGCGGCGCGGCGCGGTTCGCGATCGCCGACACCTGTACCGGCTGCCACGCCAGCGACAGCCCGCACGGGCGCCAGTTCGGCACGCAGCAGTGCTCGACCTGCCACGGGCCGAGCAGCTGGCGCGGCACACCCAACTTCGACCACGCGCGGACCGACTTCGCGCTCGCGGGCGCCCACGTCCGCATCGCGTGCGCGAGCTGCCACGGGAGCGGACCGCGCGCGCAGTGGACGGGGACCGCCGCCGCGTGCGCCAGCTGCCACGACGACGACGATCCGCACGCGGGCCAGTTTGCCGGTCGGTCGTGCGGCGCCTGCCACGGCCCGGCGGCGTGGGCCTCCGCCCCCCTCTTCCGCCACGAGCGCACCGACTTCCCGCTCACCGGCGCCCACCGCTCGGCCGACTGCGCAAGCTGCCACACCGGCGACGGGCCGGGCAAGCAGTTCGCCGACCTCCCCACCGCCTGCGCCAGCTGCCACGACGACGCCCACGACGGCACGCTCGGCACCGACTGCCAGACGTGTCACGCGACCGCCGACTGGGCCCGCCTCGCGGACTCGTTCGACGCCGCCCGCTTCGACCACGACGCCACCGGGTTCGCGCTCGTCGGCGCCCACGCCGAGGCGGACTGCGCCAGTTGCCACACCGCCGGGTCGACGCCAGGAGTTGCGGTGACGCTGTTCGACACCGGCGCCACCTTCCCGGCGGTCGCGCACGAGACGTGCCTCTCGTGCCACCTCGACGCCCACGACGCCGCCTTCGCCGACGCGCCCGGCGGGGCCGACTGCGCGGGGTGCCATTCGCAAGACGCCTTCACCCCCGCCGCCTTCGACGCCGCTCGCCACGCCGAGACCACGTTCGCGCTCACCGGGGCGCATCTCGCCGTCCCGTGCGCGGCCTGCCACACGTCCGCCGACGACGGCCCGCCCGACTTTGATCTCACCCCGGCTTGCCAAGCCTGCCACGCCGACCGCAACCCGCACGGCGGCACGTTCGCCGACGACGCCGGCATCACCGCGTGCGGCGACTGCCACGCGACGGGCGACTGGGACCTCGCCGCCTTCGACCACGCGGCCACCGGGTTTGTCCTCGACGGCGCGCACGCGGTCGCCGTCTGCGCGAGCTGCCACACCCCAGAGCCCCTGCCCGACGGCCGCGTCCGCCAAGCCTTCCGGGGCCTCGACTCGACCTGCGCGACGTGCCACGCGACGCCTCACGCGGGCCAGTTCGCCGGCCGGACGTGCGCGAGCTGCCACGACACCGCCGCCTTTACGATCGCCGCGTTCGACCACCGCGACACGGCGTTCCCTTTGACGGGCGCCCACGCCGACGTACCCTGTTCGAGTTGTCACGTCACCGAGCGCGCGCCCGACGGGACGGCCTTCGTCCGCTTCCGACCGCTGCCGACCGACTGCGCCGCGTGCCACGGCTCTTGATATGAGGCCGTCCGCTGCCCGTCTCCGATGGATTGCCGCCGCCCTCCTGCTGGCGGTCGCGGGAGGCACAGCGACCGCGCAGACGGAGCGCCCGCTCTCGGCCCACCCCGCCTCGCTGGCGACGAGCGCGAGCCCGCACGGCGACATCGACCTCACGTGCGAGACGTGCCACACCGCCGACGGCTGGCGCCCGCTCCGCCCCGACCCCGCCTTCGACCACGCGCGCGACACGGGCCAGCCGCTCGAAGCCAGCCATGCCCGGGCGACATGCGCCGGGTGCCACCTCGGGCTCCAGTTTACCGGCCTCGAGAACGCCGGCACCGACTGCGGCACCTGCCACCTCGACGTCCACGCGGGCGCGCTCGGCGAGACCTGCCAGAGCTGCCACGAGCCGACCGACTGGGCGCTCGTCGCGGGCGTCGAGGTCCACGCCAGCACGGCCTTCCCGCTGACCGGCGCGCACCTCGGGGTGAGCTGCGAGACGTGCCACGCGGATGGCGCTCAGGCGGCCGCCTTCACGCCCCTCCCCACCGAGTGCGTCGCCTGCCACGTCGATGACCGCGCGGCGACCGAGTCCGGGCCGGTGCCCCACCTCGCGAACGCCTTCCCCGACGACTGCGCGGCGTGCCACCACACGACGGCGTGGAGCGGCGGCCCGTTCGAACACAGCGTCGCCTCGGGCGGGTTTTCGCTCGTCGGCGCCCACATCACCGTCGACTGCGCGGCCTGCCACACGACGCCCGGCTTCGCGAGCCGCTTCGACGCCGCCGGGCCCGACGACTGCGTGAGTTGCCACGCCCAAGACGCCGACGCCGCCCGGGTCGACCACGCGGCCTTCCCCGAGACCTGCACCACGTGCCACACCGTCGAGCGGTGGGATGGCGCCTCGGGCGACCACGTCGTGTTGTCGGGCGGCTTCGGCCTCGTCGGCGCCCACCTCGACCTCGACTGCTCGGCCTGCCACGCGGCCGACCTCGCCCCGATCTGGGACCCGGCCTCGCAAGACGACTGCGTGACCTGCCACGCTGCCGACGCCGACGCTGCGACGCCCGACCACCAGTCCTTCCCCGAGACGTGCGGGACCTGCCACGCGACGACCGGATGGCCGGGCGCGTCGATCGACCACCCCGCGCTCTCCGGCGGCTTTTCGTTGCTCGGCGCCCACACCGCCCTCGACTGCGCGACCTGCCACTCGGAGCCTGACTTCGCGCTCCCCTGGTCGCCCGCGAGCGACGCCGACTGCGTGGGGTGCCACGCTGCGGACGCCGACGACGCGGACCCGGACCACGACGACTTTCCCGAGACCTGCACCGCCTGCCACGGCCTCGACACGTGGACCGGCGCGACCGTCGACCACCCGACGCTCTCGGGTGGCTTCAATCTCGCCGGCGCGCACGCCGCGCTCGACTGCGCAACGTGCCACAGCGAGCCCGGCTTCGAGGTCCCGTGGACGCCCGCCAGCGATGCCGACTGCGTGAGCTGCCACGCGGAGGACGCGGATGACGCAGATCCAAACCACGACGACTTCCCGACCACCTGTACGACCTGCCACACGCCGGATGACTGGGAGGGCGCGACGGTCGATCACCCGGCGCTGGCGGACGGGTTCGAGCTGCTCGGCGCCCACCTGGCAGCCGAGTGCAACGCCTGCCACTCCGGTCCCGACTTCGAGGTCCCATGGACGCCCGCCGGCCAGGGCGACTGCGTCGCCTGCCACGCCGCCGACTACGCTTCGACGGCCGGCGGCTTCGTCGACCACGTCGCGGGCGGGCTGCCGAGCGAGTGCGCATCCTGCCACGGCGTCGACACGTGGGCGGGCGCGACGTTCGACCACGCCAGCGAGGCGGACGGGTTCGAACTCGTCGGCGCGCACCTCACGTTGGCCTGCGCGACGTGCCACAGCGGACCCGACGGCGAGGTCCCGTGGGACCCGGACACCGACCAGGACTGCGTGAGCTGCCACGCTGCGGATGCCGCCGGCGCCCAGCCGCCGCACGACACCTTCCCGGACACCTGCACGACGTGCCACACGCCAGACGCCTGGGAGGGCGCGACTGGCGACCACGTCGTCCTCTCCGACGGGTTCGCGCTCCTGGGCGCCCATCTCTCGCTGGCGTGCGAGACGTGCCACTCCGGGCCGGACGGCGAGCTCCCGTGGACGCCCGACTCGGACCAGGACTGCGCCAGCTGCCACACCGACGACGTGCCCGCCGCGCCGGACCACAGCTACTTCCCGGAGACCTGCGCCACGTGCCACGGCCCCGACGCTTGGCCCGGCGCCGTCGTCGATCACCCCGCGCTCTCCGGTGGCTTCGCGCTAGTCGGCGCCCACCTCGCGCTCGACTGCGGCACCTGTCACTCGGGCCCCGACGGCGAGCTCCTGTGGAGCCCCGACTCCAACGCCGACTGCGTGAGCTGCCACGCCCAAGACGCTGCGGGCGCGACGCCGACCCACGACCCGTTCCCCGAGACCTGCACCGCCTGCCACGGGACGGACACGTGGATGGGCGCGACGGTCGACCACCCCGAGCTGTCGGGCGGCTTCGCGCTCGTCGGCACGCACCTCACGCTCGACTGCGACGCCTGCCACGCCGGCCCGGACGGCGAGGTGCCGTGGGATCCCGCCAGCGATGCCGACTGTGTGAGCTGCCACGCCAGCGACGCCGACGGCGCCGCGCTCCCGCACGACACGTTCCCGCAAACCTGCACGACCTGCCACGGCACCGACACCTGGCCGAGCACGTCGGTCGACCACCCCAGCGTCTCCGGCGGCTTCGACCTCGTCGGCGCGCACCTCGCGCTCGACTGCGCCGCGTGCCACTCCGAAGCGGACGGCTCGCCCCCGTGGACGCCCGCCTCCGATACCGACTGCGTGAGCTGCCACGCCGACGACGCGGCAAACGCCGAGCCGCCGCACACCGGCTTCCCGACGACGTGCCTCGAATGCCACACGACGGACCGGTGGCAGGGCGCGACGTTCGACCACGACGCCTTCCCGATCTACTCCGGCCGGCACGAGGGCGAGTGGGCCACCTGCCAGACGTGCCACATCGAGCCGTCCGACTTCCGCGTCTTCTCGTGCGTCACCTGCCACGAGCACAACCGCGCCGAGATGGACGACAAGCACGACCGCGTGGGCGGCTACGTCTACGAGAGCACGGCCTGCTACTCGTGCCACCCCGACGGCGAGGAGGACTTCGGGCAGCGGTTCGAGCGCCGGTTGCGGTGAGGGGCGTTGCATTCCTATTGCTCGCGACGGTCGCCAGCGCCCAGGTCCCGGACCGGGTGGCCGCGACGGTCACCCAGATCGCTGGCGCCGACGCCTACCTCGACGTCGGCCGCGACGACGGGCTGGCGACCGGCGACACCGTCCGCGTCTGGCGCGGCGCCCGGCTTCTGGGCCCCATGCGCGTCGTCTCGGCCGCGAGCGCGTCGTCCCTCGTGGCCCACATCGCGGAGCCGTTCGCGCTGACGCGGGGCGAGACGGTGGAGCTCGAACTTCCCGCGCGCGCGCCGCCGGAGCCGGTCGCCCCGGCGCCCACGCCGGTTGCCGAGCGCCCGTCGATTCTGGACACGCCCGCCGAGCGCCCGGCGCCGACCCGGTCGCCCGTGCGCGTCTCCGGCCGGGTCCAGCTCGGCGCCGACGCGCTCGCGAGCACGACGACGTTCGGCGACCGCGAGACGACGCGCCAGTTCACGACGCCCTTCGTGAGCGTCCGCGCGGACGTGACGGGGCTGCCCGGCGGCTGGCGCGGGCGCGTCAATGGGCGGGGCTTGGCCCGGATGCAGGACGGCTCGATCGTCGACGGCGGGACGGAGACGCGCGTCTACGCGCTCGACCTCGAAGGGCGCATCGCCGGGGCGCACGTCCGGCTCGGGCGGTTCGTGCCCCGCCGCGAGCGGTTCACCGGCGCCTGGGATGGCGCCGACGTCCACGTCGGGACCGACTCGCTGGGCGCCGGCGTGGTCGCCGGCTGGCGGGCGTCGCGCGTGGCCGGGCTCCCCGATGGCGAGCGGCCCGGCGGGCTCGCGTACGCCTTTACGGCTCGACGCCTGGGCACGGCCCGCCTCCGCGCATCGGCCTCAGGCGGGGCTATCATCGACGGCGACGCGCTCCCGTTCGCGGGCGCCGCCCTCAGCGCGGATGGCGGCGCCCGCGACGGCGTCCGCCTTCGTGCGTCGGCCGACCTGCTCGCGGACGCCCGGCCCGGCGGCGCGTGGGACTGGGCGCGCGCCAGCGCCCGCGCCTCGGCCGTCGTCTCGCGCCGGCTGACGCTGCGCGGCTACGCCCGCCGGTACCGCCCGTCCGTCGTCGACGGCGCGCTGCTCATCGCCCGGTTCCAGCCCAGCCGCGCCGTCGGCGGCGGGGCCTCGGTTGCCTTTGGCCCCGCCGTGGTCCGGGGCGACGTGTCGCTGCGCGCCTCCTCGGGAGGCGACTGGAGCCGAGCCCTCAGCGGCGGATTTCGACTGTCCCGCCTGGGCTCGATCCCGGTCGGCGTCGACGCCAGCGCGACGGCGTGGGCGCGCGACGGGGGGCGCGCATGGTTTGCGTCGGGTGGGCTGTCGTGCGCACCCGGCCCGGTCCGCCTCACGCTTGGCTACCGTCTGTCGCAGTTTCCCGCCGCCGACCGCACGCTCACCACGCACGGCGTGGACGCCAGCGCGTACGCCCCTCTGACGCCCCGGATCGCGCTTTCCGTCCGCGGCGGGCTCTCCGACGGCGACGGGCTGGGGTCGGCGCGGCTGTACTCGGCGCTCTGGGTGCGGCTCTAGGCGCGGTTCTTGACATCCCCGGGGCCGCTCGCCTCCTTCCCGCTCCCGTGCCCGACCCTGTTCTCATCTGGCTCATCGGGCTGGCGCTCGTCGGCGGCATCGTCGGGCCGTTCGTCGTCGCGCGGCGGCGGCGCGAGCGGGCCGCGCGAGCGGCGGCCGCCAAGGCCGAGCGCGCCGGCCTCCACCAGCCCGCCAGCCTCCACCCCGTCATCGACCCCGAGCGGTGCCTGGGCTGCGGCGCGTGCACGGCCGTCTGCCCCGAGGGCGACGTGCTCGCGCTCGTCGGCGCGCAAGCCCAGGTGATCGCGCCCGCGCGGTGCGTCGGCCACGGGCGGTGCGAGCGGGCCTGCCCGACGGACGCGATCTCGCTCGTGTTCGGGACCGCCACGCGCGGCGTCGAGCTGCCCCGCGTCCGGGGCGACTACATGACGAACGTCGACGGCCTGTACATCGTCGGCGAGTTGGGCGGGATGGGGCTCGTGCGGAATGCCGTCGAGCAGGGGCGGCAGTGCGCCGAGGGCATCGTGAAGGCCATCCGCGCGCAGGGACCGGCGTCCGAGATGCGGGAGGTGGCCGTCGTCGGGGCCGGCCCGGCGGGCCTGAGCGCGGCGGCGACGCTCGGCGCCGCGGATGTGCCGTACGTCGTGCTCGAACGGGCGACCGACTTGGGCGGGACGGTCCGCCAGTACCCCCGCCGCAAGCTGGTGATGACCCAGCCCTTCGAGATCCCCGGCTACGGGCGCCTCGACGCGACGGAGATCTCCAAGGAGTCGCTCGTCGAGCTGTGGGCCGAGGTTGCCGACGCGGCGGGGGTCGAGGACCAGACCCGCCTCGGGATGCGCGTCACGAACATCACCCGCGTCGACGGCGGGTTTCGCATCGAGGGCGAGGGCGGGGAGCCGGTCGAGGCGCGGCGCGTGGTGCTGGCGATCGGCCGGCGCGGCACGCCCCGCACGCTCGGCGTCCCCGGCGACGGGCAGGGCCACGTCGTCTACGCACTGATGGAGCCGGAGGCGTACGCCGGGCGGTCGTGCCTGGTCGTCGGCGGCGGCGACTCGGCGGTCGAGGCGGCGGTCGCCCTCGCCGAGGAGGGCGCCGAGGTGCGGCTGTCGTACCGCAAGCCCGCCATCACGCGCGCCAAGGCCGCCAACGTCTCCCGGCTGGCGCAAGCCGTCGAGCGCGGCGCCATCACGCCGCTGTGGGCGTCGACCGTCGAGGCCATCGGCGCCGACACCGCCCGACTCGACACGCCCGGCGGCGAGGTCGTCGTCCCCGCCGACGACGTGTTCGTGCTCATCGGCGGCGAGCCCCCGACGCCGTTCCTGGAGCGCTGCGGGATCGTCCTCGACACCCACTTCGGCGTGCCGCGGATAGGCTCAGAGGGATAAGGCAGGCGGGATGGGGCATGCGGCTCTCTGCCCATCTCTCCATCCCTCATCCCTCACTCTTCCAGATACACCGCCGGCACGTCCGGGTCGACCACGACGCGCTCGGCGTGCTTGGTCGGCACCACGCGGCCCACGAAGTCGGGGTGGACGGGCACCTCGCGGTGGCCGCGGTCGACGAGCACCGCCAGCCGGATCGTGCGGGGGCGGCCGTACTGGAGGACGGCGTCGAGCGCGGCGCGCGCGGTGCGGCCGGTGAAGAGGACGTCGTCGACGAGCAGCACGTCGCGGCCCTCGGCATCCGGCACGTCCGGGCCGGGCGGGGCGACCGTCCCGTCGCGGTCGTCGCGGAAGCCGGCGATGCTGAGCGCGTGGCGCTCGACGGTCTCGCCCGAGGCCTCTTCGAGCGCGTCCGCGAGCCGGCCCGCCAGCGCCGCCCCGCGCGTCTTGAGCCCGAACACGAGCAGCCCCTCGGCCCCCCGGTTCCGCTCGATCACCTCGTAGGCCAGGCGCGTCACGGTCCGGTGGACGCGCGCGGGCGTCATCAGGGTCGTCCTAGGCATGGGGCTCGGCGGCAGGCGCCAGCTCGGCGCGGTAGATGGTGAGGGCGCGGCCGGTCAGCTCGACCCGGTCGCCCGCGACGCGGACGCCGACGGCCCCGCCGCGCCTTGAGGCCTGATAGCAGGTCAGGGTGTCGGTCCCGAGCTGGTCCGCCCAGTACGGCCCGATGGCGCAGTGCGCCGAGCCCGTGACCGGGTCCTCGGCGATGCCCGAGCCGGGTGCGAAAAAGCGCGAGACCACGTCGTGCGCCGCCCCCTCGTCGGCGTGCGCCGTCACGATCACGCCCCGGACGCCGAGCGCCCGCATCGCGTCGATGTCGGGCGCCAGCTCGCGGACCGTCGCCTCGGCGTCGAGCACGACGAAGGCGTCGAACGGCGTGCGGCCGGTCCAGACGGGCGCCGCGCCGAGCGCGTCCGCAATCCCGTCGAGCGGGCCCGCCTGGGGCGGCGTCGCGGGAAAGTCCATCACGTACTGCCCCTCGCCCGCCGGGCGGACCGTCAGCCGCCCGCTCTTGGTGTCGAACTGCGCCTCGGCGTCGGCCGCCAGCCGGCCCGACTCGAACAGGACGTGCGCGCTCGCGAGTGTCGCGTGCCCGCACAGGTCGACCTCGACCTCGGGCGTCAGCCACCGCAGGCCGTACGCGCCGTCGGTGCCGGGCGTCAGGAAGGCCGTCTCGGACAGGTTCATCTCGGCCGCGAGGTTCCGCATCCAGGCAGCGGGCGCGGGGGCGTCGAGGACCACGACGGCGGCGGGATTGCCCGCGAACGGGCGGTCGGCAAAGGCGTCGACGACGGTGACGGTCATGGGCGGGTGGCGGGCGGGGGGCGGGGGGCGGGGGGCGTAGGGTAACGCCGCCGGCCAGCATGCTTCGCTCCGTACGCGAGACGTAGGGGCGACCCGCCGGGTCGCCCCTACCGACCGCCGAGGCCACGTCGGAAGGCCGGGGAAGCCCGAGCATCCCGCAGAGGTCCCCCGAGCCTGTTCCGAGGCCCCTCGCCAATGGACAGCCTTGGGACCGCGCCCCGCCTCGGCGCCGGGCCTGACGGGCTTACGCGGCCTGCTCGGCCGTCTGGTTCGGGCACGCCTCGCGGCGGCAGTGGCCGTAGACCGTCAGCGCGTGCCGGGCGACCTCGAAGCCGTAGATGTCGGCGACGGTCTCCTGGATCTCCTGGAGGCGCGGGTCGCAGAACTCCAGGATCTCACCGCAGTCGAGGCAGATCAGGTGGTCGTGCTGCCAGTACGCGTAGGCCCGCTCGAACTTGGCCTGCTGCTTGCCGAACTGGTGCCGGACAGCCAGGTCGCACTCGATGAGCAGGTCGAGCGTGTTGTAGACCGTCGCCCGGCTCACGCTCACGCCGTCGGCCTGGAGCCGGGCGAAGAGCGTGTCGGCGTCGATGTGGTCGGGCGTGGCGTAGAGCGCGTCGAGCACGGCGAGCCGCTCGGGCGTGCGCCGCTGGCCCCGCTCCTTGAGGAAGCTCAGGAACCGGGTGCGGACGTCGGCGAGCTGGGTCGTAGTCAGAGACATGAGGACGTGGGGCGTGGGAGGCTCAGCCAGCGAGGTGCCGGCGTCGGGCCCACCGACTCCCATCGACCGCCGGCGGGGCGGCCCCGTTCCCGGCGGCCGGCGCGGCGTCGAGCCGGGCGAGCCCGGCGGCCACCAGCGCCAGCCGCTCGGCGTCGGCCGGCGGCGCCAGATCGGCGGGGTCGAAGTGGTCGCCGACAAAGCCCGTGTCAAAGTGTCCCGACGTAAAGGCAGGGTGCGTCATGACGAACCGGCAGAACGGGATCGTCGTCCGGATGCCCGCCACGTCATATTCACCGAGCGCCCGGTCCATGCGCCGGATGGCCTCGTCGCGGGTGCGCCCCCAGGTGCACAGCTTGGCCACCATGGGGTCGTAGTGGACCGGCACCTCGTCGCCCTCCTCGACGCCCGCGTCGACGCGGACGCCCGGGCCGGACGGCGGGCGGTGCCGCAGGAGCGGGCCGGGCGCCGGGAGGAAGCCCGCCGGCACGTCCTCGGCGTAAACCCGGCACTCGACGGCGTGGCCCCAGATCTGGAGGTCGTCCTGCCCGTAGCCGAGCGGCTCGCCCTCGGCGATCCGGAGCTGCTCGGCGACGAGGTCGATGCCCGTGATGAGCTCGGTCACCGGGTGCTCGACCTGCAGGCGCGTGTTCATCTCCAGGAAGTAGAACGCGCCG
Source organism: Rubrivirga halophila (assembly GCF_046845755.1). GTDB lineage: Bacteria > Bacteroidota > Rhodothermia > Rhodothermales > Rubricoccaceae > Rubrivirga. The sequence goes on along the minus strand of NZ_CP177357.1, from coordinate 3,813,769 downwards.
TCGGCATCGAGCAGGAACTCGACCGTCCCCGCGCCCACATAGTCGCACGCCCGGGCGGCCTGCACGGCGGCCTCGCCCATCGCCGCGCGCGTCTCGGGAGTGAGCACGGCCGACGGCGCCTCCTCGATCACCTTCTGGTGCCGCCGCTGGATCGAGCACTCGCGCTCGAACAGGTGGACGACCGCCCCGTGGGCGTCCGCGAGCACCTGGATTTCGATGTGTCGGGGCCCGACGAGGTACTTTTCGATGTAGACGCGGCCGTCGCCGAAGGCGCTCTGGGCCTCGCTGCGGGCCCGCTCGAAGGCGCCCGCGAAGTCGGCCGCGCGCTCGACCACGCGCATCCCCTTGCCGCCGCCGCCGGCCGCCGCCTTCACCAACACCGGGTACCCGATGCCGCCCGCCACGCGCTCGGCCTCGGCGGGGTCGGCGATGGCGTCGGGCGTGCCCGGGGCCATCGGGACGCCGGCCTCGGCCATCAGCTTGCGGGCCTCGGTTTTGTCGCCCATCGAGTGGATCGCGGCGGGCGGCGGGCCGACCCAGATCAGCCCCGCCTCGACGACGGCCGCCGCGAACTCGGCGTTCTCCGACAGAAACCCGTAGCCGGGGTGGATCGCGTCGGCGCCCGTGGCCTGGGCGGCCGCTAGCACCTTCGCCCCCACGAGGTACGACTCCGACGACGACGCGGGGCCGATGGCGACGGCCTCGTCGGCCAGCCGGACGTGCAGCGCGTCGGCGTCGGCGGCGGAGTGGACGGCGACCGTGGCGACCCCGAGGTCGCGGCAGGTCCGCATCACGCGGACGGCGATCTCGCCCCGGTTGGCGACGAGCAGCTTGCGGATCGGACGTGTCATCGAGTCGGGGATGGGGGGATGGCACGGTCTATGAGCAGGGGGAATCCCTGACCACGTGTCGCGAGTCTCTATATCCCGCGCCGACACCGTGGGCCGCTCACCATGGCCGAAGTTACCGACTACTACGAACTGCTCGGGGTCCCCGAGACCGCCTCTACGGAGGCGATCAAGCGGGCCTTCCGCGCGCGCGCGCGGGGCTCCCACCCCGACCACCACCCCGGCGACCCCGAGGCGGAGGAGCGGTTCAAGACGCTCCAGCGGGCCTACGAGACGCTGTCGGACGCCCGCCAGCGCGAAGCCTACGACGAGGCCCGCCTGGGCTGGACCGGCCTGGGCGACTTCCAGGACCACACGCACGGCGCCCCCTTCGGCGACCGCTACGACCCGCTCGTGTCGCTCTTCTTCGGCGACGCCCCCCCGGCGACCGGCGTCGGGGCCGACGTCGAGGCCCGAGTCAAGCTGACCTTCGACCAGGCGCTGCGGGGCGGCAAGACGGAGGTCCGGCTGGCGGGCGGCGAGTCGGTCCGGCTGACGGTCCCCAAGGGCGTCCGGTCCGGCCTCAAGGTCCGGGTCAAGGGCCGGGGCAAGGCCGGGCAGGGCGGGCGCGGCGACCTTTACGTGACGTTCCGCGTCGACCCCGCCGGCCGGTTCCGACGCGAGGGCGACAACCTGCACGTCGTCGAGGCGGTGTCGGCGATCGAGGCCATCCTGGGCACCACGCGGTCCATCACGAACGCCTACGGGCAGACGGTGAAGGTCCAGATCCCGCCGGGCACGCAGCCCGGCGAGCGGCTCCGCCTGCGGGGCCAGGGTGTCGAGACGGCCACGCGTCGGGGCGACCTGTTCGTGGAGGTCCAGGTGACCGTCCCCCGCCAGCTCTCCGAGGCCCAGCGCCGCGCGCTCGCCGACGCCGCCCGCCAGATCGGGCTGCTGTAGGGCGCGTCGCTAGTCGACGATGGAGATGACCCGGTCGAAGGCGAAGAGCCGGCCCCAGGCGCGGACGACGTAGGCGCCGGCCGGGAGGGTGCGCAGGTCGACGTCGAGCCGGACGCGGTCGTTGGCTTGGACCTGCTCGTTGTAGAGGCGGACGAGCCGGCGGCCGAGCGCGTCGAACACGTCGATGCGGACGCGCTGGCGCCGCTCCACGTCGAGCGACAGCCGCAGGCGGCCGGTCGTCGGGTTGGGGAAGGCGCGGAAACTGGCCTCGACGGGCGTCGCGGCGATCGCCAACGCGGCCCCGGTCCAGACGGCGGGCCCCTCGGCGGCCCGCAGCTCGACCCGGACGGTGTCGCCCGCAAGCGCCGGGGGGACGACGACCTCGGCCTCGCCCGCCACGACCGGCGCCCGACCGATCACCTGGCGCGCCCCGTCGACCAGTAGCGCCAGCTCCAGGTCGCCCTCGACGCCGATGGCGTCCCAGCCGATCGAGAGCGAGCCGCCGGGCACGGCGTCGCCCGAGACGCGGCCCGCCAGCGCGTCCACGCGCGGCGCGGCGCGGGCGTCGACGGCGGCGCAGGCCGCGCCGGTGCAGCTCGCCAAGCTGTCGAGGCGGGCCCGCAACCGAGCCCGGGCGTCGGCGCCGACGAGGTCGACGCGGCTCTCGACCTCGTACGGGTCGAACCGGAGGTCGTAGATCTCCGACTCGCCGGAGACCGGGAAGTCGGCGTACTTCACCCCGCCCGCCGTCACCAGCGCGCGGTAGTACGGGGCCGCGTCGGGGCGCCAGCCCTCGAGGAGCAGCGTCTGGCGCCACGGGACCGCCTCGCCGCGCAGCAGCGGCGCCAGGCTCCGGCCCTCGTAGTGACCCGGGATCGGGGCGCCCGCCAGGTCGAGCACGGTCGGCGCAACGTCGACGACGGAGACGAGCGCGTCCGAGACCGCGCCGGGCGCGATGCCGGGGCCGGACACGTAGAACGGGACGTGCGCGCTCCGCTCGTAGGGGAAGCCCTTCGAGAACCGCACCCGGTGGTGGCCGAGCATGATGCCGTTGTCGGAGACGAAGAAGACGTACGTCTCGTCGTCGACACCGAGGGCGACGAGCTCGGCCCGGAGCTCGCGGATGGCGTCCTCGACGGACAGCATGGCCTCCAGCCGGCTCCGGTAGAAGGCGTCGAGGAAGCCCGCGTCGCTGATCCGGGAGCGCCCGCGGATGAGGTCGTGCTTGTCGGAGACGTCGTTCTCGTTGAAGTCAGGGTCGCGTGGGATAAAGGCGCCGTCGAAGGCGCCGCGGTGCCGCGGCGCCGCGACGGCGACGGGGGGGTCCTCGATGGACTCGGCGTGGGGCCCGTAGAGCGAGAGGTACAGGAAGAACGGCTGGTCGCGCTCGACGGCCCGGCGGACGGACGCGACGGCGAGGTCGGCCTCGAGGTCGGTCCGATAGACGCCCGTGCCGACGTACGACGTCATCACCTCCTGCCCCTCGATGTCCTCGAACGTCTCGAAGTCGGTGTACAGCGTCGAGTCGCCGACGACGGCCGAGAACCGGTCCCAGCCGGGCGGCGCGTAGAAGTCGTCGCGGCCGGGCCACCCGTTCGTCGGCTTGCCGATGTGGGCGGTGTAGTAGCCCGCCTCACGCAGCCGGACCGGGAAGCTGCGGTCCTCCCAGCCGGCCTCGCGCCAGTCGAGGTAGTACGACTTGCCGTTGAACAGGAAGCCGTTGGTGTGGGTGTTCGTCCCGGACAGCAGGGCCCCGCGCGAGGGGCCGCAGATCGAGTTCGGGATGTAGCCGTTTCGGAAGTCCAGCCCGGCTCCGCGCGTGACCTCGGCGAGGCCGCCAAGCCGCTCCATCGACTGGAGGTCGAGGTCGTCGACGTAGACCAGCACCACGTTCGGGCGCTGGGCGCTCGCCGACGCGGCCAGGGCGAGGAACAGGAGGGCGATCCGCATGGCGCTGGTGCGGGCCGGCCGACCGCCGCTCCCACGGGCACGAAGATACTCGGGCCGCGATTCTGTACGGATGAGTCGTCGGGAATAGGATGCCCGCGCTCCTCCCCAACCCCGTCGCCCTGCGCAGGGGCGACGGCAACCGGCGCTCCGCAGCACCGACGAGCCGGCCGCTGGCGCGAGCCTGTCTCCAGACTATCCTTCCCACTGCCCCCCGCCCCGTCCGTGCCGCCTCCGCTCCGCTACCGCGCCCTGCGCGGGCTCGTCCGCGCCCCCATCCGCGCCTTCTTCCGCCGCGTGGACGTGGAGGGCGCCGAGCACGTGCCGACGGACCGGGGCGGCGTGCTCGTCGCGTGGCACCCGAACGGGCTCATCGACCCGGCGCTGATCCTGGCCGCCTTCCCCCGCCGCGTCGTGTTCGGCGCGCGCGAGGGGCTGCTCCGATGGCCGGTCGTCGGGCCCATCATGCGGGCGCTGGGGACCGTCCCGATCTACCGCTCGGTCGACCAAGAGGCGCTCTCCCCGGAGGCGCGGCGCGCGGCGAACCGCGCGAGCCTGGGGGCGCTCGCCGACGCCGTCGCGGGCGGGTCGTTCGCGGCGCTCTTCCCCGAGGGCACCAGCCACGACGAGCCCGGGCTCGCGCCCATCCGCGCCGGCGCCGCCCGGCTGGCGCTCCAGGCCGCCGAGCAGACGCCGCCCGACGCGCGCGCGCCGGTCGTCGTCCCGGTCGGCCTCCACTACGAGGCCAAGGGCACGTTCCGCACGCGCGCGCTCGTCACCTTCCACCCGCCCCTCCCCATCGAGGGCGACGCCGACACGCTGACGGCCCGGATCGAGGCGGCCCTGGTCGAGGCCGTCCGCCCGACCGAGAGCTGGGCGCTCCACGCGCTGATGCACCGCGCGCGGGCGCTGATCGCCGCCGAGGCCGCCGCCCGGCGCGGCGAGCGCCCCCGCGACTCGATGGCGCTCCGGGCCTCGGGCTACGCCCAGATCTGGCACGGCTACCACGTCCGCACCCAGACGCACCCGGCCGACATCGAGGCGCTCCGCCGCGACACGCGGGGGTACCACCGTCAGATGGAGCTGCTCGACCTCGCCGACGCCGACCTCGACCGGCCGCCGCGCCTGGGGTCGGTCGTGCTCGTGGCCGGCGCCGTGCTCCAGGCCATCGCCGTGCTGCTGCTGCTGCCGCCGCTCCTCGTCATCGGCTACGCCGTCAACCTGCCGCCGTACTGGGCGCTCAAGGGGCTGACGGCACTCGTCGCCAAGGCGGGGTCCGAGGCGGCGACCGTCAAGATCTTCGGCGGCGTCGTGTTCTTCCCCGTTGCGTGGGTCGTCTTCGGGACGCTGGTCGCGCTCAGAGTGGCCGGGCTCGACGCCGTCGCGCCTGGGCTGGTGCCGGTCGCGGCGGGCGTGGTTGGGGCCGTGCTGGCGGCCGTCGGTGGCGCGGCGGCGCTCGTCTACGGCGAGGTCGCGATCGGCGCGTGGCGGGCCGTCCGCGTCCGCGTCGCGCGCTGGCGCCACGCCGACCGGCTGGCGGCGCTCCGCGCGATGCGCGCCGACCTCCACGACCGCTTCGTCGCCCTCGCGGACGGGTTGGAGCTGCCGAGGTAGCGCCCTGGCGGCCCCGAGCCAGGTGCCGGTGGCTTGGATGGGCAGCGCCCACGCCCTATCTAGAGGATCCGAGTCCGGTTTCGCCTGCCTTCTCATGCGCGCCCGTTGTCCCGTCGTGCTGTGCGTCCTCGCGATCGCCCTCGTGGCGGCCGGCGCGACCGCCCAGAGCAGCAACTCCCAACTCGTCGAGCGCTACGTCGACACCCAGGCCGTCGCGGAGGCCACGCAGGCGCTCCAGCGGCCGGTCTCGTTCGAGAGGGATCGCTCCACGCTGTCGGACCTCTCGACGTACACCCTTGAGGACCAGGCCCTGACGCTCGCCGCCAACCCGGCCCTCAGGGTGACCGTCTGGGTCGGGACGGGCGCCGACGGGGACGAGCGACTCGCCCTGGCCCGGTTCCGCGCGTTGACGCGCGAGTTCGAGGCCCTCGGCGTGGACCGCCGCCAGCTCTGGCTGGTCGCCGACCCGGACGCCGCGCACGTGGCGCCGGACGAGGCCGCCATCGGGTCCCTCTACGAGGGGGCGCTGGAGTACGGCGTGGCCCTGGTGCCGCTCGACATCCGCGCGTGGCCGGGCGCGGAGGTGTTCGTCTTGGCCTTCCGCCACGTCCAGCACCACCCGGACGCCGTGTGCGCGCCGCCCTCGGACGCGGAGACGCTGCTGGCGGACAATCAGGGCGGGGCCCGGCTGTGGCACTCCAAACGGAAGGTCCTCGTCGTGGGCCGGGACGACGAGCGGCTGTCGACGCTGTCTCACCACGTCGGCCTCGACGCCCAGCCTATCGACCTCGCCGCGCAGGTCCACGACGCCCGGTGCGATGACGCCCCGTGAGGCCTACGACAAAGCCGTCGGCGCCGCTGGCGACGTCGCCGTCGGCGTGCCCGGGCTCGCGTTCCTCGCCGGTGGGCTGACGCTCCCCGAACGAATGCAGGATCTACTCCTCGCGGTCATCGCCATCGTGACGGCGGCCACGATGGGCGTCGTGTTTGTGAGCCGGGTCGCCATCGAGGGGTGGGCGCCGGAGCGGGTCCGACGGCACCTCGCCGTGTCGGGGGTGCTCGGCGTCGGGCTGGTCCTGGCGTGCTTCGTCGTGCACGGCACCGTCATTGCCGAGGTCACCGTGGACGGCTCCGCCACCCCGCTGTTCGTCCCCGCCATCGCCGACGGGGGGCTTCAACACCCCTACCTCGACTGCGGGATGGACAACTCGCCGACCTGCCGGAGCGGGGGGGTCTTGATGATGGCCGAGTCGGCCCGTGCGGTCGCCGACAGCATGATGAGTTATGGCGCGGGCGACATCAAGATCCCTGAGGGTCCGGCCCACACGGTGTGGACGGTCGGGATCGTGGTCGTGTTCGCTCTCGGGGCGGCGGCGCTCGTCTACCTCGCCGGGCTGCTCCGCGTGCGCGGCCTCCAACGGCTCGCCGACCCGGCGACACCGCCCGGCCCGGCTCCCGGCGCGGAGGCCTGAGCCCCCACGCGCGACGGCTAACGGACTACGCCTCGACCGTCTCGCCGGTGTCCGACGACTCGGCCGGGGCCGCGTGGTACTCGGTCTCCGTGCGCGGCCCGTCGATCACGTCGCGCTCGGCGAGCCAGCGCTCGGCGTCGATGGCCGCCATGCAGCCCGTGCCAGCGGCCGTCACGGCCTGGCGGTAGACGTGGTCCTGGGCGTCGCCGCTGACGAAGACGCCCGGCACGTCGGTGTACGTCGAGTCGGGGTGCGTCTGGACGTAGCCGGCGTCGTCCATGTCGAGCCAGCCCTGGAAGAGGTCCGTGTTGGGCTTGTGGCCGATGGCCACGAAAAAGCCCGTCACGGGCAGCTCGCGCGCCTCGCCGGTGACGGTGTCCTCCAGCGCAAGCGCCTCGACGGCGTTCTCGCCCGTGACGTCCGTCACGACCGTGTTCCAGTGGACGCGGACCTTGGGATTGCTCAGCACGCGGTCCTGCATGATCTGGCTGGCGCGCAGGCTGTCGCGGCGATGGATCAGGTGGACGGTGCTGGCGAAGCGCGTCAGGAAGAGGGCCTCCTCCATGGCCGTGTCGCCGCCGCCGACGATCGCGATCTCCTCGCCGCGGAAGAACGCACCGTCGCACGTGGCGCACGCCGAGACGCCGCGCCCGAGCAGGCGCTTCTCGTTGTCGAGCCCGAGGTACTTGGCGCTCGCGCCGGTCGACACGATGACCGCGTCCGCCAGGAGAGGCGTCGTCTCGTCGACGACGAGCTTGTGCGGGGTCTCCGACAGGTCGACGTGGGTGACCGTCCCCCACTGGAGCTCGGCGCCGAAGCGCGTCGCCTGCTTCTGGAGGTCCTCCATCATGTCCGGGCCCATCACGCCGTCCGGGTAGCCGGGGAAGTTCTCGACGTCGGTCGTGGTCGTGAGCTGGCCGCCGGGCTCGGGGCCCTGCACGACGAGCGGCGCGAGGTTGGCGCGCGCGGCGTAGAGGGCGGCCGTCAGCCCGGCCGGGCCGGTGCCGACGATGACCACGGCGTGGCGGGCGGCGGCGTCCCAGTCGAGGCCGGGGGGGAGTGGGGCGGGCGTCATAGATCCGGAGAGAAGAGGAACAGAGGAGAAAGGAAAAGAGGAGAGGCCGAAGAGGACGGGCGGTGTTGGGCGCGCATGGCGCCGGTCTCCCGCCTCCTCTCGTCCTCTCCTCCCGTCCTCTCGTCGTCGCTACGCGGCCTGCGTGGCCAGCGTGTCGAGCTTCTCGGCGAGCACCTTCTTGGGGACGACCCCGACCATCTGGTCGACGGGGCGGCCGTCCTTGAAGAACAGGAGCGAGGGGATCGAGCGGATCCCGTACTTCATCGCCGTCTGCGGGTTGTTGTCGACGTCGAGCTTGATGATGGTGGCCTTGCCGTCGTACTCGGCCGCGAGCTCCTCGATGGTCGGGGCAATCGTGCGGCAGGGGCCGCACCACGTCGCCCAGAAGTCGACGAGGACGGGCTGATCGGTGGCGAGGAGCTCGTCGAAGGTGGCGTCGGTGCCGGTGACGTAGGTGGACATAGTCGGGTTGGGGGGTTGGGCGGGATGTACGGTCCGCAGGGGACCGGGTTCGTTCGGGCCTCCAGACGGGCCCGGCCGCGACGGTCTTACGACGCCCGAAACTAGCGCGGAGGCGCGGGCGCGGCAGGGGGGGCCCAGGGCATCCCTGAGTCGGGGCCGGGGCGGCTATAGCCACGTGCCGGGCCCGACGATACAACGCAGGACCCCCCTCCTGCCGTGACCCTCCCCTCCCCCCTCCGGCTCGCCGCGCTGGTTGGCCTCGGCCTGCTAGCGACCGCCGCCGCCGCCCAAGACGCGTCGCCGGCCGCCGACTGGAACCGGTCCATCGACGCCATCAGCGGGCTCCTGGCCGACGCCGACGGCGACCGCATCCCCGACCGCCTCGGCGCCCCCGCGCTCGTCGCCGGCCGCGTGACGGTCGGGACCGGCGTGCTCCGCTCGGACGTCGCCGAGATCTACATCCAGGACGGAACCGGCGGTCTCCGCCTGTTCTTGCCGCCCGAGGCCGGGGCCGTGCTAACGGGCGACAGCGTGATGGTCGCGGGCACGCTCGGCTTCCGCGCGGGCACGGCCGAGATGGTGGCCCCCAGCGTCCGCACCGTCGCCGGGCCCGAGCGCGAGGTCGTCCCCGTCGCGCTCGACGCCGTCGACCGCGAGCGCGGCCGGCGCGGGCCCGACCTCGAAGGCCACGAGGGCGAGATCGTCCAGATCGAGGGCCGGGTCCTCGAGATCGCCGACTCGCCGAGCGGGCAGGCGCTCGTGATCCTGAGCGGCACGGACCTCATCCAAGTCTTTTCCTACGCCGCGCGGCCCGAGCCCGTCGTCTTCGACGCGCTCCGGATCGGGGATTACGTCCGCGTGACGGGCGTGGCGTCCCAGAGCGACGCCGAGCCGCCGTTCACCGGCGGCTACGTCGTGTACCCGCTCGTGCAGGCCGACGTCCGCAAGTCCGGGCTGTCGCCGACCGAGTACCGCTACAGCGTGATCGGGGCGGTCGTGCTGCTGCTGGTGGCGCTGCTGTGGGCGGTCATGCTGCGGCGGCAGGTCCGGCGCCGGGGCGAGGCGCTGCGCGCCTCCGAGGTCCGCTACGGCCACCTGTTCGACGCCGCCGCCGACCCCGTCGTCGTGCTCGACGTCGGCCGGGGCGGCGAGATCGTCGAGGCCAACCGCGCGGCCCAGAAGGCCTTCGGGGTCGACGTCAACGGCGACCGGGCCGACGGCCGGCCGGTGCGGCTCTCGGAGCTGGCGGCCGACGAGCAGGAGTCGGCGCTGCACCTGGCCGAGGCCGAGACCCGGGGCGCCGCCTCGGGCACCCTGGAGCTGCTCGAGACCGACGGCACGGTCGTCCCGTACGAGATCGCCACGCGCCAGCTCCGCGACCGGAGCACGTTCGTGGCCGTCGCCCGAAACGTGACCGAGCGCCGCAACTACGAGCACGGCCTGCTCACGGCCATCTCGGCGGCCGAGGAGGCGCGGGAGCAGGCCGAGGAGGCCGCCCGCCTCAAGAGCTCGATCCTGGCCAACATGAGCCACGAGATCCGGACGCCGCTGACGGCCATCCTCGGCTTCGCCGACATCTTGCGCGAGGAGGTCCCCGAGGACCTCTACGAGTACGCCGACACCATCCACGGCGGCGGCCAGCGCCTGCTCGACACGCTCAACGACATCCTCGACTTCGCCCGGCTCGACGCCGAGCGCGCCTCTGTCCTGCCCGAGCCGATCGACGCGGCGCTCGTCGTGCGCGAGTCGGTCGGCCTGCTGGCGCCGCTCGCGCAGCGGAAGGGGCTGGGGCTGCACCTCCAGTCGTCGTCGGCGTCGGTCCCCGCCGTCCACTCGGCGTCGGCGCTCGGCCGCGTGCTCACGAACCTGGTCGGCAACGCCATCAAGTTCACCGAGAAGGGTGAGGTCCGCGTGTCGCTCCACGCCGCGCCGACGTTCTTCGCGATTCGCGTGCAGGACACCGGCGTCGGGATTGCCGACGAGTTCCTGCCGGAGCTCTACGAGGCGTTCAAGCAGGAGTCCGACGGCCACCGCCGCGACTTCGAGGGGACCGGCCTCGGCCTGGCCATCACCAAGCGGCTCGTCGACCTGATGGGCGGCGAGATCCGGGTGTGGAGCAAGAAGGGCGAGGGCACGCTGTTCGAGGTCGCGCTCCCGATCGAGAGCCCCTCCGCTCCCGACGCCCCCGACGGTGCGCTGCTCGGCGACGCCGCCGGCGACGGCGCCGCCGACCCCGTCACCCTTGGCCAGCCCGCCTAACCCTCCCCCATGATGCTCTCGCCTCTCGTCGCTGCTGCCCTGGGACTCGCCGTCGGCGCCGCCGTCGCGGCGGCCGCCGCGGCCGTCGGGCGCCGCCGCCAACGCGCCGCGCAGGCCCGGATCGCGGCCACCGAGGCCGAGCGCCGGGCGCTCATCGAGGGGGCCCCAGATGTGACCCTGGTCCACGCGCTCGACGGGACGGAGATGGAGGCCAACCGTGCTGGCCGCGCCGCGCTCGGCGTCGCCGACGGGGTCGGGCTGGCGCTCCTCGACGCCGTGGCCGTGGCCGACCGCGCCGCCGCCCGCGCACACCTCGCGGCGCTCGCCGACACCGGCACCGCGCGCTCCGACTTGCGCATCGCCGGGCCCGGGACCGCCCCTGTCGTGCTCGACGTGCTCTCGCGCGTCGTCGAGGTCGGCGGCCAGCGCCGTGTGGTCTCCGTCGGCCGCGATGTGACCGCGCGGCGCGCCGACGAGCGCCAGCTCATCGAGGCGCGCGACCACGCCGAGGAGGCCGCGCGCGTCCGCAGCCAGTTCCTGGCGAGCATGAGCCACGAGATCCGGACGCCGCTCACCTCGGTCGTCGGCTTTACCGAGATCCTGCGCGACGAGGTCGCCGAGCCCCAGCGCGGGCTCGTCGAGGCGATCGAGGCCGGTGGCCAGCGCCTGCTGGCGACGCTCGACTCGGTCCTCGACCTCGCCACGCTCGATGCGCGCGCCGAGACCCTGCGCCCCGCCCCCATCGACGTGGTCGCGGCGGTCGATACCGCGATCGACAAAGTCCGCGCGCAAGCAGCCGCCAAGGGCATCGCGCTCGACGTGTCGGCCGCCCAAGCCGCCGTCGGCGCCACGCTCGACGCGGACGCGCTCGGCCGCATCCTGGCGCACGTCGTTGGGAACGCGGTCCGCTTTACCGAGACTGGCGGCGTCACCATCGAGGTCGACGCCGACGCGTCGGCGGTCGCGCTGCGCGTCATCGACACGGGCATCGGGATCCCCGAGGATCAGCTGCCGACCCTCTTTGACGGCTTTGCCGAGGGCCGCGGGTTCGGACTGGCGATCTCGCACCGCCTCGTGCAGCTCATGGGCGGCTCGATCACGGTCGAGAGCCGCTGGCGGGCCGGGACGGCGGTGAGCGTCGTGCTCCCGCGCGGCGAGGCCACGCTGCCGGCGCCCCGAGAGGCAACGGCGATGGCGTAGCCCAGAGGGCCCACCTCGACCCCGCGGCGCGGACCTCCCTTCCCAGACCGGCGCGGCCTGCGCCAGCCGGGGCGTTACAGGGCGGCGACGGGCTCGCCCATGGCGTCGGGGATCGCGGAGTCGTAGGGCTGCTTGAGATCCACGACGGCCTCGTCGACGACGGTCGTGCCGCCGACGGCGATCGCCAGGCGATCCAGGCCGACGGTGCCGAGCGTCGTGACGCGGGCGCCGTGCCGGGCCGCGAGCGCCTCGACCTCGGCGGTCCGCTCGTGCGCGACGCTCAGGACGACGCGGCTCTGGGCCTCGCCGAACAGGACGGCGTCGAGCCGGGCGTCGGTCGCCGGGAGCGAGACCGAGGCGCCGAACCCGCCGTGCAGGCAGCTCTCGGCGAGCGCGACGGCCAGCCCGCCGTCGGCGCAGTCGTGGGCGCTCTTGACCAAGCCCGCGCGGATGGCCGCGAGGACGGTCGCGTGGACCGTCTTCTCCTCCTCCAGGTCGAGGTGGGGAGCGTCGCCGGCGGTGCGGTCGTGGCGCGTGTGGAGGTACTCCGAGGCCTCGATGCCGCCGGTGTGCCACCAGCCGGCGGGCGACACCAGGAGGATGGCGTCGCCGGGCGCGCGGAAGGCGGCGGTCGTGGCGTCCCGGTCGACGTCCTCGACGAGCCCGACCATGCCGATCGTGGGCGTCGGGAAGATGGCGCCGTCGGGGTTCTCGTTGTAGAAGCTCACGTTCCCACCGGTGACGGGCGTGCCGAAGGCGCGGCACGCGTCGCCCATGCCGCCGACGGCCTCGGTGAACTGCCAGTAGACCTCGGGCTTGTAGGGGTTGCCGAAGTTGAGGCAGTTGGTGACGCCGAGCGGCTCGCCGCCGGCGCAGACGACGTTGCGGGCCGCCTCGGCGACGGCGATCTGGGCGCCGCGCCGGGGGTTGAGGTAGACGTAGCGGCCGTTGCAGTCGGTCGCCATCGCGAGCCCACGCTCGCCGGTGCCGGGCGAGACGGGGCCCTTGACGCCAGCAGGTCGGGCGGGAATCGGCTCGGGCGCGCGCGTCGCCGTGCCCTTGAGGCGGACGACGGCGGCGTCGGTCGGGCCGGGCCCGGCGACGGTGTTGGTGCGGACCTCGGTGTCGTACTGCTCGAACACCCAGCGCTTGCTCGCGATGTTGGGCGCGCCCATCAGCGCGACGAGTGCCTCCCCCGCGGTGTCGGCGGTCACGTCGGGGATGGCGTCGAGGTCGGCGCCGAGGGTGTCGTCGAGGTAGGTCGGGCGCGAGGTCTCGCGGTAGTAGACGGGCGCGCCGCCGCCCAACACGAGCGACTCGGCGGGGATGTCCATCACCAGGTCGCCGTGCCAGTACACGCGGACGTGCTCCGAGTCGGTGACGACGCCGATCTGGACGGCGTGCAGGTCCCACTTGTCGAAGACGGCCTCGATCTCGTGCTCGCGGCCCTTTTCGACGACGACCAGCATCCGCTCCTGACTTTCGCTGAGCAGCAGCTCGTAGGGCGTCATGCCCGTCTCGCGCTGGGGCGTCTTGTCGAGCTGGATGTCCATGCCGACGCCGCCCTTCTCGCTCATCTCCGACGACGAGCACGAGATGCCGGCCGCGCCCATGTCCTGCATCCCGACGACGGCGCCGGTGCGGATGGCCTCGAGCGTGGCTTCCAGGAGGAGCTTCTCGGTGAACGGGTCGCCGACCTGGACGTTGGGGCGGTTGGCCTCGGAGTCCTCCGAGATCTCGACCGAGGCGAAGGTGGCGCCGTGGATGCCGTCGCGGCCGGTCGCCGAGCCGACGATGTAGACCGGGTTGCCGACGCCCTGGGCCGTCGCCGAGACCGTCTCGCCGACCTTGACGATGCCGACCGACATGGCGTTGACGAGCGGGTTGCCCTCGTACGCCGGGTCGAAGACGACCTCGCCGCCGACGGTCGGGACGCCGAACGAGTTGCCGTAGCCGCCGATGCCGCGGACGACGCCGTCGAACAAGAAGCGGACGCGGGGGTTGTCGAGCGAGCCGAAGCGCAGGCTGTTGAGGCTGGCGATGGGGCGGGCGCCCATCGTGAAGATGTCCCGCTGGATGCCGCCGACGCCGGTCGCGGCGCCTTGGACGGGCTCGACGGCGGACGGGTGGTTGTGGCTCTCGATCTTGAAGGCGCACGCGAGGCCGCCGCCGATGTCGACCAGCCCGGCGTTTTCGTCGCCGGCGGCCGCGAGCAGCTTGTCGCCGTCGCGGGGGAGCGTCTTGAGGAGCGCGATGGAGTTTTTGTACGAGCAGTGCTCGGACCACATCACCGAGTAGACGCCGAGCTCGGTGTAGGTCGGCGTGCGGCCGAGGACGCCTTGGATGACGGCGTACTCGTCGTCGGTCAGGCCGTGCTCTCTCGCGAGCTCGGGGGTGACCTCGGGGTCCCCGTCGAGGGACCGGGGCAGGCTGTGGGGCGGCGGCTGGGGCGTCATCTCGGGGGCGTCGGGCGGCGGGGCCGAAAGGTACCGGCGGGCGGGGCGGGGGATCGGCCCGCTCGCGAGCGGGATCGGCGCCCCCGCACGGAGCGGGCGCGGCTCTCCGAGACGGCTCCGCGGCGCTCCAAGGAGGCGCTGCGACAGCTTGCGCAGGCGCCGCGCCGACTCGCGTCGACAGCCGGGGAGGCAGGCTGCGCGGGGGCAGGCTTGCTGCGCGTTGGCTGGCGCTGGCCTTCGACTGTCCCTCTCCCGAGGGGAGAGAGGACGTTGTACGTGGGGCCCTTCTCTCGAGACGGATGCGCCCGCGAGGTGAGCAGAAAGCTCCAGTCTGGACCTCCCCTCCCGGACGGGAGGGGTCGGGGGAGGGCGACCGGCTGGCGCGAGCGGTCTGGCTTTCGCAAGCAGGCGGACACCCTCACCCTGGCTTCGCCGACGCTGCGCGTTGTCCCTCTCCCGAAGGGAGAGGGGACGGCGTAGGCGGGGCTTGCACCAGCGAGTCGGCTAAGGCGGGCGGGCGGGCGACCGATATCGAGGGGACACGTCTGACAGTCCCATGCGCCTCGCCTCGCTCATCGCCCTGCTTCTCGTCACTGCCGGTTGCCACGACGGGGTGACGGAGAGCTACACCTTCGAGCCCGGCGAATTCGACCCGGACTCGATGCCGGGGATCGAGCGGCTACGCGCCGACGCCCTGGCTGGCGATCCGGATGCCCAATTCCGACTGGCGTTTTACGAGCACCCCATGACGGGCGACCCGGCCGGAGCGATCCCGACCCTGGAGCGACTGGCGGCGGACGGCCACCCCGGGGCCACGAGCGCAATGGCGGCGGCGTATCGGGATGGGCAGGGCGTCGCCCAGGACGATGCGCAAGCGGCGCGGTGGCTGGCGCGGGCGGCGGCGCTGGGCGACGAGGACGCGGCGCGCGACCTCGCGGCATACCGGGCGCACGTCGGGGCCAGCGCTCCGCCCAACACGGGCGCTCCGTAGGCCCGGTCGCCAGCGGCGGGCGGGGTCGTGGGTCGGCGCGTGACCTCCGCCAGGGCGGGCCTGCGTAGGGATTGGCGTCCCCTCGCCCCCTCACACCCCTGCCCCCATGGACTGGTACCTCGACGTTCTCCGAAACCACTACGCCGACTTCGACGGTCGTGCGCGCCGCAAGGAGTACTGGATGTTCTTCCTCGTCAACGCGATCGTCTACCTGGGCATCCTTGCGGTCGCCGGCGCCCTCGGCAGCATCTCCGAGTCGCTGGGCGCCGTCGTCGGGATGCTCTATGTCGTGTATGCCCTGGCCGTGCTGGTCCCGAGCGTCGCCGTCACCGTCCGCCGGCTTCACGACACCGGCAAGAGCGGGTGGATGGTGCTGATCGCCCTGATCCCCATCGTCGGCCTCGTGCTGATCTACTTCATGATCGTGGAGGGCGACGCCGGGCCCAACGCGTACGGCCCGGACCCGAAGGACGCGGTCGAAGGGGACATCGCGAGCGTGCTCGACACGTTCTAGACGGAGGCCCGACAGGCGAACGCCGGGCCCCTCCCACAGGGGCCCGGCGCTCTAGCTCAGACGCGGGCCGTGACGGGCGCGCGACCGAGATCCGTGGCCCCGCGGCCTAGCGGACGACGCTGACGGTGCGCGTGGCCGCGCCCGCCTCGGCGTCGAGGCGCAGGACGTAGACGCCCGGCGCGAGCCCGGCGGTCGGGACCGGGACGGCCGCCGCGCCCGCGGCGAAGGTGCCGTCGGCGACGACGGCGACCCGGCGGCCGAGCGCGTCCACGAGCGTGATGCGGACGGTCTGGGTGCGGTCGAGGGTGAACCGGACGGTCGCGTCGCCGCGCGTGGGGTTCGGGAAGGCGTCGAGGGCGAGCCGGTCGCCGGCGGGGCCGGCCGTCGTGGCCGTGGCGAACGAGGCGTTCAGGAAGCCGTCGCTGTCGAGGGCCGTCCAACCCGCGAGCCAGCCCCTCCCGCTCGGGGCGAAGGCGCCGCGGTAGTCGACGGCGTCGAAGAAATCGTCCGCGAGCGGCGCGGCCGAGAAGTCGGCGCCGGCGGCGGCGGCCGTCCCCGGGCCGGGGCGCGGGTCGAGGGCGGCGGCGCCCTGCGCGCGGCCGACGCCGCGCAGGCCGGGGTCGGTGTAGACCGTGCCGGCGGCGGTCAGGGCCGGAACGACGGCCGAGGCGGGCGTGCGGTCGGCCCCCTCCTGGACCAGGCTGGCGAGCGTGCCGTCGTAGGCGCCGAAGGCCCAGAACAGGCTGTTGGCGACGACGAGGTCGCCGGCGTCGAGCCGCTCGCGGCTGTCGGCACCGCTGGCGAGGTCCTCGATGCGGAGCGCCTGGGCCGGGAAGTCGGTCCAGACCGAGTTGTAGTACCGGCCGCCGGCGTTGTCGCGAAAAAAGACGGCCGGGCTGTTGCCGTCGTCGTTCGTCGGCGCGGCCGACTGGCCCGAGCCGATGTAGGTCACGTTCGAGATCGTCGGGATGGAGAACGGCGAGGAGCCCTCGCCGCCGAGCGAGTTGTTGCCGCCGTCGTGCTCGCCGGCGCGGCCGGCGATGTCGGCGGCCTGGAGCGAGAACCAGTACTGCCCCTTCCCGCTGAAGCCCTCGTCGTAATCGAAGGTGTCGTCGCCGCAGAAGGCGCCGGCGAGGTACTTGGCCTCGACGGTCCCGCCGAAAAACTCGAAGCAGTCGTCGAGATTCGCGTACACCTCGACGTGCTCGACGGTCGTGCCCGCGCCGACGGCGCCGAGCGTGAGCCCGTTGATCTCGTCGCCCTCGACGCCCGAGATGGAGAAGCCGCCGTGGCGGATCGAGACGAAGGTCAGCGAGCCCGAGGAGTCGTCGGGGTCGGACCCGCCGTAGAGCGCGTCCTCCTCGGCGGGGATGCCCTCGACCTGGACGTCGATGCGGTTGCCCGCGCCGTCGTTCGCGTTCGTCGGCGCTCGGCCGAGCACGATGACGCCGCCCCACAAGCCGCGGTCCGTCGGCAGCGTGTCGAAGGGGTCGGCGACGTCGTCGATCTCGGCGGTAAAGATGACGGGCGCGTCCTGCGTCCCGTCCGCGACGAGCTGGGCGCCGCGCCGGACGACGAGGGCGCTGGCGCCGTCGCCGGTCGTGATGTTGCTCGCCTCAACGCCCTTGACGACGGTGCCGGCCTCGATGGTCAGGCGGGCGCCGCTGGCGACGAAGACCAGGCCGTCGAGGAGGTAGGTGTTGCCCGCCGTCCAGGTGGTGTTGGCGGTGACGTCGGCCGTCACGCGGACGGTCTGGGCGCTGGCGAGCGGCGCGAGGAGCGCGAGCGCCAGCAGGAGCGAAGCAAGGCGGGACATGAGGCGGGGGGAAGGGAGAAGGGGGCCGGATCGACTAGTCATCGAGGCCGACGGTCGGCGTCGTCTGCGACGGCGACGGGATGGCGGGCGGGGCGGCGCCGAGGCGCGGGCTGAAGGAGAGCCCGAGCGAGACCGAGGTGCCGCGGTCGTAGCGCTGGAACAGGGGGGCGGTGAGGCCGAGCGGGAGCGCGAGCCCCTCGGCGTCGACGTCGTAGACCTCGCGGAACGGGGCGTTCAGGAGGTTCTTGGCTGACAGCTTGAGCGACCAGTTATCCGCAACACGGCGGCTGGCGACCAAGTCGAGCGTGGGCGCGGGCTCCTCGTAGACGTCGGGCGTGCCGACGCGCGAGACGCGCGAGAGGCGGCGGCCGAAGACGTTGAAGTAGAGCCCGGCCGAGGTCGTGCCGTCGCCGTAGGCGAGGTCGAGGTTGACGAGGTACGGGCTCTGGCCCTGGAGCGGGCGCTCCGGGTCGGCGCCGAGCGCGACCTCGCCGGCGCTGCGGCTGATGGTCGACCGCGTGAGCGTGACGTTCGCGCCGACGGAGACGTGGGCGAGCGCTCTCGCGAGGGGCGCGAGCGCCGTCCGGGCCTCGACCTCGGCGCCCCAGATCGTCGCCCGGTCCACGTTCTCGAACGAGGTCTGGCCGTTCGCGTCGATGATGACCCGCTCGATGGGCGCGTCGAGGCGCTTGGTGTAGCCCGAGACGGCGACGATGTCGCCGGGGCGGGCGAACCACTCCCAGCGTACGTCGAGGTTGGTGATGAGCGTCCGGTCGAGGGCGGGGTTGCCGCTGAGCAGCTCGCCGAACCCGAAGTCCTGAGCGGCGAACGGGGCGATCTCGCGGAACGTGGGCCGCGCCAGCGTGCGCGTGGCGGCGGCGCGCAGGTTGACCCGGTCGGTCAGGGCGTAGACGAGGTTGAGCGACGGGAGCACGTCGACGCGGTCGATGGCGCCGAGCCCGTCGCGCCGTGCGGTCAGCGAGTCGCGTGCGGCGCCGGTCGCACCCGCGATCTGGGCGTCGAGGCGCTGGCGCCCCAGGTCGACGCCGTCGCCCTCGATGCGGAGGTCGGTCGTCTCGACGCGCGCGCCGACGATGGCGCGCAAGCGGGCGCCAACGGGGAGCTCGACCATGGCGTAGCCCGCCGCCACGTCGAGCGTGCCGGCGTACTGGTTGGCGGGGTCGGTCTGGTCGGAGAGGGTCGTGCCCGTGAACTGGACGCGCGTGCGGCCATCGGCGAGCGTGGTCTCGGCGTAGGCCCCGAGCGTGCGGTCGAAAAAGGCGGCGATGGAGTCGGCCGAGGTGCCGCCGAGCCCGTCGCCGGCGGGCACGCGGACGTCGTATTGGAACCGGCGCTCGGTGACGTCGCGCGCCGTCCGGTCGGCCACGCCGCCGACCTTGAGTTGGCCGCCCCGCAGCCCGAGCCCTCGGAGCGGAATCGTCAGGTCGACGGCGCCCTGCGCCAGCGACTCGTCGAGCGTGCGGAAGTAGCGGAGGGGGTCCGGGATGCTCGTCCCGGTGACACCGAACCGGACGCGCTCGGTCGCCTGGCCGACGTTGAGCGTGTCAATCGTGTTGTTGAAAAAGCGCAGGTCGGGCTGGTCGAGGCCGGTCTGGGAGACCGACCCGCGCCACGCCAGCTCGACCCCGGCCACGCGGTGGCGCCCACGGAGCTGCCCCGAGGCCACGTGGCGCTCGGTGTACTGCTGGACGCGCTGCTGGAGGTACGTCCCGATCTGGGCGGCGGGGCCCTCGAGAAAGCGCGCCTCGCTCTCGGCCGCGCGCGAGACGAGCGCGTTGACGCCGAGCTCGTGCGCCGAGCCGATCTGGTAGGTCGCGTTCGCGATGCCGCCCCACGTCACCTCCTCGGTCCCGCGCGTGTCGACGGCGACGAAGTCCGGGGCGAAGGGGCTCACGTCCGTCCCCTGGCCCGAGAACCGGGCCGTGACGCCGTCGGCGTAGTAGCTCGACGAGTGGCCCCAGGTCCCGCCGAGCACGAACCCGAGAGGGTAGCCCGCCAGCGAGACGCGGTTGCCCAGCGACGCCGCATAGCTCGTGTTGACCGGGGGCGCCGCCGAGACGGGCGCGAACGAGGTCCCGAACGCGCGCGAAGCGTCGCGCAAGGCGCTCGCGCCGGCCGGGTCGAAACGGACGTCGGTCGGCGTGGGGAGGCGGGCGTCCGGGCTCTGGAGCGCGGCCGGGATCGCGCGGTCGCCGCCGACGCCGGTGAGCGGGACGCCGCCGCCGAGCGACTCCAGAAAGTCGCCGCGGAACTGGGTCTCGGTGTTGCCGCCGCCCGAGGCCGAGAGCGCCAGCGAGAAGGCCTCGGGGAACGACCGCGTCGAGATGTTGACGAGCCCGCCCGAGAAGCTGCCCGGCTGGTCCGGCGTGAAGGTCTTCAGGGTGACGATGTTCTCGAGCAGGCCGCTCGGGAAGAGGTCGAACGGGACGGCCCGGCGGTCGGGGTCGGCCGTGGGGAGCGTGGCCCCGTTGAGCTGGGTGGTGGCGTAGCGGTCGCCGAGCCCGCGGACGAACACGAACCGCCCGCCGACGACGCTCGCTCCGGTCACGCGCTCCATGGCGTCGCCGGCGTCGCTCGCGCCGCTCTGCGAGATGGCCTCGGCCGAGATGGCGTCGGACACCTGGGCCGCCCGGGCGCGCAGGCGGAGCAGCCCGGCCTCGGAGTTCGTCGCGAGGATCTCCTCGGCCTCGACGACCACCTCGGCCAGCTCGGCGCCCGGCGCCAGCGTGACGTTGAGCGTGACGGTCTCCCCCGCCGCGACCGTCACGCTCTCGACGAGTTGGGGGGCGTAGCCGGTAAAGGAGTAGCGGACCGAGTACGTCCCGGCAGGCACGCGCTGGACCTCGTAGCGCCCGTCGATGTCGGCCGCGTCGCCCGTCCCGAGCTCGACCACGTAGACGCTGGCGCTGGGGAGGCCGCCGCCGAACTCGCCGTCGACGACGGTGCCGGAAATGGTGCCCGTCTGGGCGGCGACCGCGAGCGGCGCGAGCAGGACCGCGAGCAGGCCGGCGGAGCGGAGGGCCCGCGACGTGCGGGGAGTCGGGAGCGACATGGACGGGCGGGTGTGGGAGTGGGGCGACGGGGGGCGTTCTCTCTCCGTCGCCGGCCACACTACCGGCCCAGGGTTACGGCGCGTTTACCGGGACATGACCGCAGCGTTACGCCCACTCGAGGCTGGCGAAGCGAGCGTGAACACGGCCGAATCCGACCCTCCGCCCGTGAGCCCCGTCGGTCTGGCCTGGCCCTCGAACGGGCGGGATCGGCACGGCACAGACTGGCGCCGGTGTCGTACCGTTGGGCACCTGATCTCTGTCGCAACGCCCATCGACCGCTCCTTCCAATCCACCGCGACGCTGTTCGCCCTGTGGCTGCTGGTCTTCACGGCCGCCAGCCAGACCATCATCATCACGCCGATCCTGCCGCTGATCGGCGAGGCGCTCGGGGCGGACGCGGGGGCGCTGGGGCTGCTGGTGTCGGTGTACTCGTGGGTGCTCGCGTTCGCGGCGCTCGTGATGGGGCCGATCTCCGACCGCATCGGGCGCCGCCGCGTGCTGCTGATCGGGTCGGGCGCCCTCGCGGTCGCGCTCGCGCTCCACGGCTTTGCCGACACGTTCGGGTCGCTCCTGGCGATGCGCGTGCTGGCGGGCGCCGGCGGCGGCGTGCTCTCGGGCGCAGCGGTCAGCTACGTCGGCGACGCGTTCCCGTACGAGAAGCGCGGGTGGGCGACCGGCTGGGTGATGAGCGGCGTGCCGTTCGGGCTCGTCATCGGGATCCCGCTCGGCCGCGCGCTCGCGGTCGCCGCCGGCTTCCGGGCGCCGTTCGTCGTCTTCGCGGGCGTGATGGCGGTCGCCTTCGCGCTGATCCTGCTCGTCGTCCCCCAGCCGAACGTGCCGCTCTCCGAGACGCGGCCGACCGTCGGCGGCGCGCTCCGGCTCTACCGCCAGCTGCTCGCCGAGGGCGGGACGGCGGCGGCGGCGGCCACCTACTTCCTGATGTACCTCGGGCTCGGCCTGCTGATCGTCTACCTCCCGCAGTGGCTGACGAACCAGTTCGCGCTCGAGGTCACCGTCTTCGGCCGCCCGCTCGAGGTGTTCGGCCTGCCGCTCGACCTGATCGCGACGCTCTTCTTGGTCGGCGGCATCGTGAGCGTGATCGTGAGCCCGCGCGCCGGGACGCTGTCCGACTCGGTCGGCCGCAAGCCTATGATCCTGGCCTCGTGCGCCGGGCTGGCGGTCGTCACGGCCGCGCTGACGTACGTGGTGACCGAGCGGTGGCTGGCGTACGTGCTCTACGTCGCCATCATGGCCCTTTTCTCGCTGCGCATGGCCCCGCTCCAGGCGCTGCTGACGGCGCTCGTGCCGAGCAGCCAGCGCGGCGCGTTCCTGTCGCTGACGATCGCCGTCGGCCAGATCGGGACCGGCGTCGGCGCGGCGCTCGGCGGCGTGCTCTACGCCGACTACGGCTACGTCTCGAACACGTGGGCCTCGGCGGTCGCCATCGTCGCGATGGCCGTGCTGGTGTGGACGTGGCTCCCAGAGCCCGACGGCGAGATGGCCGAGCACCCCGTCGCGGTCGAGGCGTAGGGGCCCCGACCGATCTCGCTCCTACGCGCCGGAGAACAGCGCGGGCAGCGCGTCCGGCGTCGACACCACCACGTCGGCGCCGGCCTGCATGAGCGTCCGGCCGTGCGCGCCGAGGTCGAGGCCCGGGGGGACGACGCCGACCGCCCGGCAGCCCGCCGCGATCGCCGCCGTCATGTCGTCGACGGTGTCGCCCGCGTACGCGGCGTCTTGGGCCGCCACGCCGATCGCGTCGAGCGCGAGCGCCAGGCCGTAGGGGTCGGGCTTCTCGCGCCCCGCCTGCTGCCCCATCCCGACGACCACGGGCACCAGCTCCGACCAGCCAAACCGGTCGAGCGTCCACTGCGCGTCCTCTTCGGGACGGCCGGTGACGAGCGCCAGCCGAAACCGCTCCGCCACCGCCTCCAGCGTCTCGGTGCGGATGGCGGCGGGCTCGGTCGTGATGAGGCCGTCGAAGTCGTCGCCCTGGTAGATCTGGTTGAAGCGTGTCTTAATGGCTTCGAACGACGCGTCGCCGCCGGCTTCGCGGACGAACGCCTCGGACAGCACCCAGTCGTTGTTGAACCCGCCCTCGTCCTTTTTCGCCTGAATCTGCGCGGGCGTCGGGCCCTCGCCGACAAAGTGGGCGACGGTCTCGGTGATGGCGCGGCGGAACGATCCGCGGACGTCGACCAGCACGCCGTCCATGTCGAGGAGAAGAGCTTTCACGAGTGATGGGTACTGGGTGATGGGTGATGAGCAGAGTCCACGAGGACGGGCCGACTCGCATCCCGCATGCGACGCTCTTGCCCATCACTCATCACTATTTACTCCTCACCCAAGAACGCTTCGTTGCTGGCGGAGGCGCGCAAGCCGTCGAGCAGGGTCGTCAACGCCTCGGCAGGGTCGAGCCCGGCGTAGCGCTGGCGGGCGGCCCGCAGGCGGGGGAGGTCGTCGGGGCCGACCAGGATCTCCTCGCGCCGCGTCCCGCTCTCGGCGAGGTCGACGGCCGGGAAGAGGCCTTGGTCGGCGAGGTCGCGGCGGAGCACGAGCTCCATGTTGCCGGTCCCGTGGACGCCCTCGTAGACGGCGTCGTCGAGGTCGGCGCTCGTGCCGGTCAGGACGGTCGCGATGACGGTCAGCGAGCCGCCCTCCTCGACGGCGCGGGCAGCGCCGAACAGGCGCTTGGGGCCACGAAGGGCGGCGCTGGCACCGGAGCGGGCCGGGGCGCCGTCGGGCGTGGGCGCCTCGGCGTGCGCGCGCGCCAGGCTGGTCAGCGAGTCGAGCAGGATGACCACGTCCTGGCCGGCCTCGACGAGCCGCTTGGCCTTTTCCAGCACGAGGTCGGCCACGTGGACCTGGCGCTCGGGCGCCTCGTCGAAGGTGGAGGCGACGATCTCGGCGCCGGGCACGGCGCGCTGGAAGTCGATCACGTCCTCGGGCCGCCCGTCGAGCAGGATCACGAGGACCGTCGCGTCCGGGGCGTTGGCGACGGCGCCAGCCGCGAGCGCCTGCAGGAGGACGGTCCGGCCCGAGCGCGGCGGGGCGACCACGAGCCCGCGCTGCCCCTTCCCGATCGGCGCCACGATGTCGACGACGCGCGTCGCCAGCACGTCGGCGGTCGTCTCGAGGCGCAGGAGTTGGTCGGGGTAGGCCGGCGTCAGGAAGTCGTAGCCCGTCCGGTCGTCGACGTCGTCGGGCGAGCGGCCGTTGACGGAGTGGACGCGGATGAGGGCGAAGAACCGCTCGCCCTCCTTGGGCGGCCGGACCTGCCCGTCGACGGTGTCGCCGACGCGCAACGAGAACCGCTTGATCTGGCTCGGCGAGACGTAGATGTCGTCGGGCGAGGGGAGGTAGCCGTACTCGACCGAGCGCAAGAAGCCGTAGCCGTCGGGCAGGATCTCCAGGATGCCGACCTTGCGGATGAGCCCGTCGAGCGCGATCCCGAACGGGTCGAACCCCTGCATGTAGTCCGGCCAGTGGTCCGCGATGGGCTGGCGCGTGCGGGGCGAGCGGCGGCGCGCCGGGCGGCTGGGCTCGTCGCGCCGCGTGGGGCGCCGGGCGGCCGGGCGGTCGTCGGCGGTGGGGGGCGGCGCCGGGGCCGGGTCGCTGGCGTCGGCGTCGGCCTGGGCCCCCAGGATCTCGTAGATCAGGTCGCGGCGCCGGAGGCCGGCGTAGCCGTCGATGCCGAGGCCGCGGGCGATCTCGTGGAGCTCGGAGACCTTCTTCTGCTCAAGGGCCGAGATGTTCATGAGAGGGAGGGCCGTCCCACGCGGGTGGGCGGGACGGGCGGGAGACGAGCGGGCTGGCCAAGAAGGGCGGAACCAGCCAAAAATCCGAGAGGTGACGCCGCAGCACAGACCGGCGCGAAGGGTCTAACCCCCGTGCTGTGACGGGGTTCGCGCCAGCGCCTCCGCAACGGTGATATGGGAGCCCGTGACGAGCATCCGGTCGTCGGGCCCGGCGGAGGCGGCGAAGGCGGCTAGCGCCGCGTGCGCGTCGGCGACCACGACGGCCGGGACGCCCCGCCCGTCGAGCACGGCCGCCAGCGCCTCGGCGGGCAGGGCGCGGTCGTTGGCGAGCCCGACGGCGAGGGCGCGCGCGCCGGCATGAGCGAGGGCGTCGGCGAGGGCGCCGGCGTCTTTGTCGGCCATCACGCCCACGAGCGCCCACAGCCGCCCGCCCGGCGGGACCGAGAGCGCCGACAGCGCCGCTCGCCAGCCGTCGGCGTTGTGCGCCACGTCGAGCACGATCCGGCCGTCCGCCAGCGCCTCACCCCGCCCGCGCAGACCGGACCGGGCGACGACCTCCGCCAGACCGGACCGCACGGCATCGGCGCCGAGACCGGGCACCGCGAATTCGGCGGCGCGCACCGCGAGGGCCGCGTTCCAGGCCTGGTGCGCCCCAGGCAGCCCGACCGCCAGCGCCCCATAGTCGGCGACGGGCGTCGCGAGCCGGAGACGGAGCGGCGACGCCTCGACGACCTCGGCAGCGCACATCTCGCGAACAGCCTCGACCGCCGCCCCCCGCCGTTCCGCTTCGGCCTCGACCGCCTGCGCGGCCGGCCCCGCGACGGCGTGGAGCAGCGGGACGCCCACCCGCGCGATCCCCGCCTTTTCGCGCCCGATCTCGGCGACCGTCTCGCCCAGCAGATCCGTGTGGTCGAGCCCAACGTGAGTGACGACGCTGACAGCCGGCTCCACCAGGTTCGTCGCGTCGAGCCGCCCCCCCAGCCCGACCTCGACGACGGCCAAGTCGACGTCGCGTTCGGCGAAGGACAGCAGCGACAGGGCAACGGTCGCCTCGAAAAAGCTGGGCCCGATCTCGTCGAGCACGGGCGCCAGCCGGTCGACGGCCGCGTCCAGCCATTCGGGCGGGGCGGGCACGCCGCCGACGCGCATCCGCTCGCGGACGGACAGCAGGTGCGGCGAGGTGTGGAGCCCGACCACCAGCCCAGCCGCATCGGCGATGGACGCCGCGAGGGAGGCCGTCGAGCCCTTGCCGTTTGTCCCGGCGACGTGGATGGTCCGGAACGCCCGATGGGGGTCGCCGAGCGCGGCCAGGAGCGCGGCGGTCCGCTCCAGGCCGGGCTTGTAGGCCGCCGTCTCGTGCGCGAACCGGGGCAGGGCGAGCAGGCGCTGCTCGGCGGTCACGGGCCTGACGGCACGTGCTCGATGCGCCGGCCGTCGCCGCCGAGGTGGCTCAGGCGGAGCCAGACGGTGCGGGCGGGGAGCCAGCCGGGCGCGCGGTCGGGCCACTCGACAAGCGCGATGGCGTCGCCGTCGAGCAACTCGTCGAGGCCGAGCGTCGCGGCTTCGTCGGGCGAGTCCAAGCGATAGAGGTCGAGGTGCAGGAGCGCGCCGCCGCCGTGCTCCTGGACGAGCGCGAACGTCGGCGAGGTGACCGCGCCGCCGTCGAGCCCAAGCCCGTCGGCGACGCCCTGGGCAAGGTGCGTCTTGCCGGCGCCGAGGTCGCCCTGGAGTGCGAGCACGTCGCCCGGTTCGAGGCGGGCCGCAAGCTGGCGGCCGAGCGCGCGCGTGGCCTCGGCGCTGGCGGTGTCGGCGGGCAGGAGGTCGGACAGGTCCACGGCGCCCGAACGCCCGGCGCGGCGCCCCGGTTCAGCGGACCCGCCTCCGCCGCGCCGCGTCCACAGCCCATGCCGACTGTCCACGACATCGCCGCCGTACTGGCGCCTGCGCTCGACGCCGAGCGCTACGCTGCCGAGGGCGACCCGACCGGCGTGTGGCTGGCGTCCGATCGCCCCGTGCGGCGGCTGGGGCTGGCGCTGGAGGCCGGGCGCCCGCCGTACGCATGGGCCGAGGACGTGGACGCCGTGCTCGTCCACCGCCCGTTCGGCCTGTGGCCCGCGCGCCTGCCTGACGGGGTCGGCGTGCTCGCCGCACACCGTGCCCTAGACGACCGCCTGACGACCGGCCTCAACCCGGCGCTCGCCGACGCCCTCGGCCTCATCCCCGACGATGAGCCGCTCCGCCGCGACGGCGCGCCCATCGGGCTCGTGTGCCGGACGGACGCGCCGCTGGAGACGGTCGCAGCGCGGATCGAGGCGGCATTCGGGGGCATCGAAGACCGCGCCGGCGAGATTCCCCAAACGGGGGCTGTCGCACTCGCGAACGCGATGACGGCGGAGCTCGTCGAGGAAGCCGCGGCGCGCGGTGTCGGGCTGTACCTCACCGGGCAGATCCGCAAGCCGGGGCTGGCGGCCGTCGCGGCGGCGGGCATCGGCGTGCGGGCGGTCGGGCAGGACCGCGCCGAGGCGTGGGGGCTGCGCTACCTCAGGGCGCTCGTGCGCCAGCGGTGGCCCGCAATCGAGATCGTCGAGGTCGACCTGCCGCCGCGTCAGCCGGGCTCGATGTAGAGGTCGTGGTGCGCGGCGCAGCCGGGGTTGAAGGCCGCGCCACACGCCGGGCAGGCGTCGTCTGCGGCGAGGTACACGGGCGCCGTCATCGTCGTGCGGCACGCGCCGCACAGCGTCGAGGGTTCGTCGAACCGGGCGCGAAGCCACGGGGCGGGCGGGTGGCCGGCGGTCTCGTCGTGGCAGCGATGGCACGGATAAAAGACGCCGCAGCACCCGAAGCGCAAGGCGACGCGATCCGTCGCCCCGTCGTAGTGCGCGCACCGCGTCTCGGCGTCGACGGAGACACCTCGGAGCGGGACGGCAAAGCGGGCGTCTGTCTCGGGCGCCCGCGTCGTGCGCCGGCTCACGCGCCGGTGATCTTGCGGAGCCCGGCGTAGCCGCCCGCGACCAGCCAGACCTTGGCGAGGTCCCAGCCGATAAACAGCAGCGCGCCCTTGACGATGGACTCGGCCCACGTGGCGTGCGCCGCCGCGACGTGCAGCCAGATCACGCCGACGGTGAACAGCAGCACGGCGCCGGCGGTCATCGCGAGCGCCGACGTCCAGAAGCCGCGCTTGTCGTCGGTCAGGCGGCCAACGAGAAGCGCGACGAGCGGATACGCCAGCAGGTAGCCCGCCGAGGCGGAGGTCGTCAGGTAGCCCAGGCCGTAGGCGTCGCCGGCGAAGACGGGCAGCATGAGCCCGGCGGCGAGGTACAGCGCCATCGCCAGGAGCCCGTTGCGGCCGCCGAGCACGAGCCCGGCGCCGTAGACGGCGACGGTCTGTAGCGTGATGGGGACCTCCCACAGCCAGATCCGCGCCTCGGCGCCAAGAGCGGCCAGCACGGCGAACCCGACGATGCCGGCGACCTGCACGCCCACGCGGGCGTCGGAGCGCTGGAGCAACTCGGCGAAAAAAGGACGGCGGGCGGTGAGCGTGGCGGTCCGGGGCATCGGTCAGTCGGGAGGGGAGCCGAAAGGTAGCCGCACCCAGACGCACCGCGCCCCCGGCGGAGGTCCACCGGGGGCGCGCGTCGATCGAGACGGAGTCGGAGCTAGCGGGTCCCAAACGCCTCCTTGAGGCGCCGGACGGCGACGCCCTGGGCGGCGACGGCCTGCTCGAGCACGGCGGCCATCCCGAAAAACTCGTGGGTGACGCCGGGGTACACCTCGCGCATCACGTCGACGCCGTCGCCCCGCATGACGTCGGCGAGCTCGCCGCCCTCGGACTGGAGCGGGTCGATCTCGGCGTTCAAGATGGTCGTCGGGGGGAAACCGGCGTAGTCGTCGTCGAGCAAGTCGACGTACTCGTAGGTCTGCGTCTGCCAGTCGGGCGTGGCGTAGTTGAAGAACCACTCCATGAACCCGCGGCTGAGCGGGGCGGCGTTCGCGTACTGGCGGTAGCTCGGCGAGTCGATGTCGCCGTCGGCGATGGGGTACACCGACACGATCGCGTCGGGCATCCGGCCGCCGCGCGCGCGCGCCATCAGCGCGACGGCCACGGCGAGGTTGCCGCCGGCGCTCTCGCCGACCGTCGCGATCCGGGCGGGGTCGCCGCCGATCTGGGCGGCGTTCTTGGTGACCCAGTCGTACGCCGCGTACGAGTCCTCGTGTGCCGCCGGGTAGATGTGCTCCGGGGCCTGCCGGTACGCGACCGACACGACGACGGCGTTCGTCTTCTGCGCCAGCGCTAGCGCCGACGGCTCATACGTCTCGAGGTCGGCGATCACCCAGCCGCCGCCGTGGTAGTAGACGATGACGGGGAGCGGGCCCGTCGCGCCGACCGGCGTGTAGGTCCGGACCAGGACGCCGTCGGCCGTGCTCACGGGCAGCTTCATGTGCGCGATGTCGACCGCGGGGGGCGTCGGCGGGAGGCCGGTCCGCATCAGGAGCGAGGCGACGGCCTCGGCCGGGAGCTTGGCGTTGCGGACCTGGAACGGCGTGAGCGACGTGAACGCCGGCTGCTCGTAGGCGCCGAGCCGCTCGATGACGGCCAGCATCTGGGGGTCGATGGTCGGCGCCCACGCGGGCGGGCTCATCGAGGGCTGGATGTCCATCGGGTTCGTCGTGGCGATGCGGGGGCCGACCGTCGCGTCGGGCGCCGGCACCGAGCTCATCGACGGACTCGTCGACATGCAGCCCGCAAGAGAGAGGGCGAGAAGGGCGGGAAAGAGGAGTTTCATCAGAGAGGGAGAGGAGGGTCATTTCTAACCGCCGCACGCCCAGCGATGTCCCCGGCTGCCGCACCGTCCGGCGTTCTCGGATCCCCCTCCAAGGCGCCCCCTGACTCAGCCCACGTCCGCCAGCAGCGCGTCGAGGTCGAGGGCGCGCGTCGTCATCGCCAGCGATCCGTCGGGCTGGCGCGGCCACTCGGCCTCGGGGCGGTCGCGGTACAGCTCGACGCCGTTCCCGTCGGGGTCGCGGAGGTACAGCGCCTCGCTCACGCCGTGGTCGGCGGCGCCGTCGAGGCGGAGGCCGGCGGCGAGCACGCGGCGGAGCGCGTCCGCCAGCGCGGCGCGGTCGGGGTAGAGGAAGGCGACGTGGTACAGGCCCGTCGTGCCCGGCGCGGGCGGGCTCCCGCCCCGGCTCTCCCACGTGTTGAGCCCGACGTGGTGGTGGTACCCGCCCGCGCTCAGGAACGCCGCTTGGTCGCCCAACCGCTGGGTCACCTCAAAGCCAAGCACGTCGCGATAGAACGCGAGCGCCCGGTCGAGGTCGGCCACTTTCAGATGGACGTGACCGACGCGGACGCCCGGGTGGATGGGGTCCGCCACGCTAGAACGGCGCGTCCGTCGCCGGGGGCGGGAGCGGGGGCGAGCCCGCGTCGTAGCCGCCGCCGAGCTGGGCGGGCGGGCCGTCGAGCGCCGGGTACTCGTCGTAGCCGCCGCCCGCGGGGTCGGCCGTGGCGTAGCTCGTGAGGTTCTCGAAGCGCGCGTACTGGGTGACGAAGGCCACCTTGACGTCGCCGATCGGGCCGTTTCGCTGCTTGCCGATCAGGAGCTCGCCGAGCCCCTCGGTCGAGTTGCCGCTCTCGTCGACGGTGATCCCGTAGCGCTCGGCGCGGTAGATAAACATGACCACATCCGCGTCCTGCTCGATGGAGCCGGACTCGCGCAAGTCGCTCAGCTGGGGCCGCTTGTCGCCGCCGCGCGTCTCGACCGCGCGCGACAGCTGCGCGAGCGCGATCACGGGCACGTCGAGCTCCTTGGCGAGCCCCTTGAGCGAGCGCGAGATCTGGGCGATCTCCTGCTCGCGGTTGCCGGCCGTCTGGGACGTGCCGTGCATGAGCTGGAGGTAGTCGACGATGATCAGGCCGATGTCGTGCTCGGCCTTGAGGCGCCGGCACTTGGCGCGGAGCTCCAGGATGCCCAGCCCGGCCGTGTCGTCGATAAAGATGTTGGCGGCCGACAGGCGGCCGGCGGCGCGCGCCAGCTTGGGCCAGTCGTCGTCGTGGAGGCGCCCCGTTCGGGCGCGCTGGGCGTCGACGCGGGCCTCGGAGGTCAGCAGGCGCTGCGCCAACTGCTGCGCGCTCATCTCGAGCGAGAAATAGGCGACGCCGACGGGTTTCTCGGGGTGCAGCGCGGCGTTGCGCGTGAGCGCCAGGCTGAAGGCGGTCTTGCCCATGGACGGCCGCGCCGCCACGATCACCATGTCCGACTTTTGCCACCCGCCCGTCATCGCGTCGAGCGCGGTGAAGCCGGAGGGCACGCCCGTGATGCCGCCCTCGCGCCCGTGGATGGACTCGAGGTGCTGCATCGTCGCGTGGACGACCGAGTTCATGTCGACGGCGCCCTTGCGGAGCTGGGACTCCGAGATCTGGAAGATCTCGCGCTCGGCGTTGTCGAGCAGGTCGAAGGCGTCGGTCGTCGGGTCGAAGGCCTGGCCGACAACGCCGGTCATCGTCGTGATCAGCTTGCGGAGCAGGCTCTTCTCGGCGATGATGCGGGCGTGGTACTCGATGTTGGCCGCCGAGGCCACGCGCGTGGTCAGCTCCGTCAGGTAGTAGCCGCCGATGCCGTCGTAGTCGCCGCGCCGCTTGAGCTCCTCGGTGAGCGTGATGAGGTCGACCGGGTTGCCGCGCTCGAAGAGCGCCTCGACGGCCTCGTAGATGCGCTGGTGGCGCGGCTCGTAGAACGCGTCGGCGGGCAGGATCTCGATGGCCTTCGGGATCGCGTCGCGCTCGATCAAGAGCGCGCCCAGGACCGACTGCTCGACGTCCGTGGCTTGCGGCGGCATCCGGCCGGCCTGCTGCTGCATCGGCAGCACGTTGAGCGGGCGCCGCTTGCCGCCGGCCATCTTCTCGATGGGCACGCCGGGCGTGTCCTCGTCGATGCGGAACGGGCGCTGCTGGAAGTCGTCGAGGTCGGCCATGGGGGGTGATGAGTGAAGAGTGATGAGCGAAGGGCCCGGGCGATGAGCCCATCACCCTCGACCCATCACCCATTACCCGGCCAGCTGATCGTAGCGGGTGCGGAGGAGCTTGACGTCCTCCCAGGTCGGCCGCTTCCACTGCGGGTTGCGCAGGAGCGCGGCCGGGTGATAGGTGACGAGCAGCGGGAGCCCGTAGAAGTCGTGGAACGTCCCCCGGAGCGACGCCAGCGACGACTTTTTCTGGAGCAGCCCGTTCCCAGCACTCTTGCCGACCGCGAGGAGCACCTTGGGGCGCACGAGCGCGATCTGCTTGTACAGGACCGGGATGTGCGCGGCGACCTCCTCGGGGAGCGGGTCGCGGTTGTTCGGCGGCCGGCTCTTCAAGATGTTGGCGATGTAGACCTCGGGGCGCTTGAACAGGACCGCCTCCAGGATCTTGTCGAGCAACTGGCCCGAGCGCCCCACGAACGGCTCGCCGAGCCGGTCCTCGTCGGCGCCGGGCGCCTCGCCGATCACCATGAGGTCGGCGTTCGGGTCGCCGGTGCCGAGCACGGGGTTGATGCGGTCGCGGTCGATGGGCACGAGCTCGGTCGCCGCCAGCCACTCTCGGATCTCCTTGAGCGAGGTCATGTCGTGGAGCGGCGAGCCCTCGGGGATGAGGGCTTCGATGCGCTCGTACGGGGAGAGCGTCTCGTCGAGGCTGGGGTCGGGCAGGTCGCCGAAAAGGTCGGGCACGTCGTCGTCGGGGGGTTCGTCGGCGTCTACGGCGGGCGGTGCGGGAGGCTCCGTCGCGAGCGCCGTCGGCGTGGTCGCCGGGGGGGGCTCAGCCGTCGGCTCCATCGCGGAAATCGCTGGGGCCGGGCCGAGAAAGCGGACGGGCCCGGCGATGGCGTGCTGCACCGCGAGCAGCGCGCGGGCCTCGCGGAGCACGTCGGCGAGCAGAGCGTTGTCGGCCACGGGTCAGTCCAGGGGGACTGGCCAAGGTAGAGGGTCGGCGGGGGCCCGGCAACGAAGGTGTGCACAAGGTGGACAACCTTGTGGATAACGCGCGCCGTCCAGGAGGCGTGGCGCGGCGGGCGGGGCGAAAGGCCGTTGTCCGCCACCGCCCCATCGGTCCGGCTGGCGGCGAGCCTCGAAGCCACCGCCCGACCTGCCCACGGTGGGCTGCGAGCGGCCGTCGGCAGCCACGCGCGCCCGAGTTGAGACGCTCCTCCCCCGCCCCGCACCTCCTCCCGCTGCTCGCGCGTGCGATTCCTAACCGTCACAACGGACCCGCGACCGTCGCGGACGCGATTCCTGACCGTCACAATGGGTCCCCGGCCGTCGCGGACACGTTTCCTAACCGCCGCACCGGGCCCGCGACCGTCGCGGACGCAGTTTTCGGCCTGGATATCGGACGTTCGACGGCCCCGGCTCTGGCCGTCGCCCGGGTCGTCGGCTGCGGCACCGACGCTCGCGGGCGTCAGCGTGAGCCGGGCCCGTCGGTGCCGACGGTGTCGCGCGGGGCCTCGGTCGGCGTCCCCGCGGGGGCGCCCGTCGGGTCGACGGTGACCGGCACGTCGGGGCGGACGCGCAGGGGCACGGCGGCGCCGATCGTGGAGCCGGGGACGGGCGGCAGGCCCAGGAACGCGAGCGCGAGGTTGGCCGCGTCGCCGTTGCGGATGGGCTGGAGCTCCGCGTCGTACGGGATGTGGCCCGTGCCGGGGTCGACGCGCAGGCCCTCGTTGAGCGCGTAGAGGTCGGCGCGCGGGACGCCCGGGCTCCACACGTAGAACGGGACGGTGTAGTGCGTGCGGCGGTCGCGGGCGTGGTGCCGTCCCGACCCCCCGTGGTCGGCCGTCACGATGATCGCCGTGCGGCCCGCCAGCCTCTCGTCAGAATCCACGAGGGCCAGGATCCGGCCGATCAACATGTCCGAGTGCTCGACGGCGCGGAGGTAGGGGCTCCCCCGCTTCATGCTCCACGTCATGATGTGGCCGCGCGCGTCGGGGTCGCGAATGTGGAGGAAGGTGTACGCGGCGGGGTCGTCGGCGAGGTCGGTCAGCAGCCGATCGACGAGCGTGTCGGTGTCGGGCTGGTAGACGAACGTGTCGATCTTGTTGCGGCCGTCGTCGACGCCGGTCGTGTCCGGCGCGCCGTGCTGAGGACCGTAGCTCGTGCGGAAAAGCGAGAACTTGGACTTCGAGACGTAGGCCGCCGTGCGCAGGCCGTGGTCGTGGGCCACGTCGAACACGCTGGGGATGTAGGCGCCCCGGTTCGAGTGGATCGTCACGCCCGGCGCGGGGTCCACGTTGACCGTCCAGTGGTGGCCGTCGGGCCCGACGACGGGGTACCCGGTCAGCTGGGTGGTGTGGTTGGGGAGCGTGATCCGGTAGTCGCGGTCAGTCCGGGCGTTGTGGGTCCACGCGCCCCGGTCGCGCAGGCGCGTGAACGCGGGGACGGTGTCGAAGCCGAGCCGCTCGACGGCGTCCGGGCGCAGGCCGTCGACGCTGATGTGGATCACGTAGCGGACCGAGTCGCGGTCGCCGAGCCCGCCGGGGCGGCTCCCGGGCCCCTCGCGGCTGGCGTAGTCGAGGATCGGCGCGGTGCCCCGGAAAACGTAGCACCCTGCGAGCGAGGTGCTCAGCAGGACGGCGAGGACGAGAGACGTGCGGCGCATGACGAGGCGAGAGGGGGCGCGTGAACGCCTCGGCCGCCTCCGGGTGCCTTCCCCCCGTATTCAGGCGAAAGCCGACGGCGGCCGAGCCGAGCCACGAGGGAACGCCGGGGCGCGCCGCCCTAGTCCGTCAGCGCGGCCTTGGCGGCGGGCCGGATGCGCTCGGTCCATCCCGTGTACGCCGCCGCGTTCGGGTGCAGGCCGTCGCCGGCGACGAGCGCGCCTTGCTCGCGCGAGAGCGGCGTGATGTCGACCCACGCGACACCCTCCGTCTGGGCGATCGCGCGCGCGGCGGCGTTGAAGGCGTCGACCTCGCGCGCGATCTGGGCTGCGTCGCGGTCACTCGCGAACGGCGTCACGCCCCAGTCCGGAAACGACACGGCGACGACGCGCGCCGGGTCGCCGCCGGCGAACGCGACGGCGCGCGCCAGCATCGCCCGGTACTGCGCGCGGTACCCGTCGAGGTCGCGGCCCCGGTACTGGTCGTTGACGCCAATGAGCAGCGTCACCAGGTCGAACGGGCCCTCCAGGTCGGCGGCGTCGATCCCCGCATCGAGCTCCTCGACTGTCCACCCAGTGACGGCGACGACCTCGGGGTCGGCGACCGGCGTGCCGCTCGCGCGGAGCGCGGCGGCAAGCTGCACCGGCCACCGGCCCTCTGGCGCGACGCCCTCGCCGATCGTGTACGAGTCGCCCAGAGCCAGAAACCGGAGGGCGTCGGCCGGGGCGGGAGGCCGGGCCGGGTCGGACGACGGGGGGCTGGGCATGCAACCGGCGGCGAGAAGGAGCGCGGCGAGCGCGAGCGAAAGGCGGATCATGGGTTGGCCCCGCTGGCGCGGGAGGCGAGCACGTCGAGGAGGGCGCCGGCGACCTCGGCCTTGCTCGCGAGCGGGATCTCGACGCGGGCGCCGTCGCAGCCGAGCAGGGTGAGCCGGTTCGTGGGCGAGCCCATCCCGGCGCCGGCCTCGCCCTGCACGTTGAGCGCGATCCAGTCGAGCCGTTTGCGGTCGAGCTTGGCGCGGGCGTGCGCCTCGCCGTCGTGCGTCTCGAGCGCGAACCCGACCAGCGTTTGCCCGTCGCGGCGGCGCTCGCCGAGCGTCGCCAGCACGTCGGGCGTGCGGCGCAGGCGGAGCGTCAGGTCCTCCTCGCCCTTTTTGAGCTTGCGGTCGGCGGGCGCGGCGGGCGCGTAGTCGCTCACGGCCGCGGCGGCGACGACCAGGTCGGCATCTGCGACCGCGAGCGCGGCCGCGAGCATCTCGTCGGCCGTCGTCACGTCGACGCGGTCGACGCCGGGCGGCGTCGCCAGCGAGACGGGCCCGGCAACGAGGGTCACGCGAGCGCCCCGCTGGGCGGCAGCTTCGGCAATCGCGAAGCCCATCGTTCCGGTCGAGCCGTTCGACAGAAACCGGACGGGGTCGACGGCCTCGCGCGTCGGCCCGGCGGTGACCAGGACGTGCCGGCCGGAGAGGGACTGGGGAGACTCGTGGGGTCCGTCGTCCGTCGTCCGTGGTACTCCCTTCGCAAGCCACTCGTCGATGATGCGGACCAGTTCCTCCGGCTCGGGCAGGCGGCCGTCGCCGACGAGCCCGGACGCCAGCTCGCCGTGCGCGGGAGCCACCACCTCGACGCCGTCGGCACGGAGGGTCGCCACGTTCCGCCGGGTCGCCGGGTGGCCCCACATGTCGTGGTCCATCGCCGGGGCCACCAGGACCGGGCACCGCGCGGACAGCACGACGGCGGTCAGCATCGAGTCGCAGAAGCCGCCCGCCAGCTTCGCGAGCGTCTGCGCGGTCGCCGGCGCGATGACCACGGCGTCGGCCCAGAGCCCGAGGTCGACGTGCTCGGTCCAGGCGTCGTGCGCCTCGCCGGCTTCGGGGAACAGCTCGGACAAGACCGGCCGGCCGGCCAGCGTCGCGATCGTCAGCGGCGGGATAAACCGGGCCGCGGCGGCCGTCATCACGGGCTTGACGACAGCGCCCGCCTTGGCGAGCCGGCGCGTGAGGTCGGCGGCCTTGTAGGCCGCGATGCTCCCCGTGATGCCGAGGACGATCTTCTTGCGGTCGAGCGACACGGGGCGCGGGGTGGGGCCAGAGAACCTAGCCCCGCCGGTCGCCGCCGGAGCCCGTCGGTCGCCTTAGATCCCGTCTTCCCCGATCTCGTCGGGCGTCGGGTTGCGGAAGTACAGCTCGCCGTCCTGGATCTCGTCGATCGCGGCGCGCGTGGGCTTCGGCTGGCGCTCGTACTCGAGCGAGATGCGGAGCTGGTCCTCGTTCGAGCGGAGCTCCTCGGCGGGGTCGAGCGAGAGGTCCTCGAAGTAGCTCAGGCGGCCCTCCAGCTCGGCCTTCGTCTTGGAGGCGAGCTGCCGGGCGCGCATCGAGAGCACGGCGACGGTTTCGTAGAGGTTGCCGGTCTCCTCGGCCAGCTTGGCCGTGTCGAGGGTCTGGATCGCCATTGCGTTGGGGGTCTGCGTGCGCGGGAACGGGCTAGAGTACCGCCGGGCCCCGCGCGGGATCGGGAAGAAGGCGGGAAAGCAGGGAGCTCGCTGCACTCGCGGGAACGGGGAGCGAGGCATGGGGAACGGGCAGACGGCGGCCGAGCGGTTGACCTTGAACGCCGCCGCCGTGACCTATTCCTTCGTAGCTCTCGACCCCAAAAACGCGCGGACGGCGTCGACGGTCTCTCCCACCGCCGTGTCGAGGTCGTCGTTGACGACGACGACGTCGAACTGCGGCGCGTAGCCCATCTCCATCTCCGCCCGCTCCAGCCGCATGCTCACCTGCGCCTCGGTCTCGGTGCCGCGCGCGTAGAGCCGGTCCTCGAGCGAGGCCAGCGACGGCGGGGCCACGAACAGCGTCAGCGCGTCGTCGCCGTAGAGGTTCTTGACGTTGACGGCGCCCTTGACGTCGATGTCGAGGATGACGGCGTTGACGTCGGGGCGGGCCGCGAGCGCCTCCAGCTCGGGCCGGAGCGTGCCGTAGAAGCGGCCGGGGTAGACCTCCTCGTGCTCCAGAAAGTCGCCCGCCGCGAGGCGCTCGGCGAATGTGCCGAGGTCGAGAAAGTGGTAGTGCACGTCGTCGATCTCGCCCTCGCGCGGGGGACGCGTCGTCGCCGAGACCGAGAACACCAGGCCGGGCACCTCCGCCATCAGGCGCCGCGCGATGGTCGTCTTGCCCGCCCCGCTGGGCGCCGTGAGCACGATAAGGTTCATGAGAGAGAGGGATGGGGGATGCGGGGCGGAGGGATGCGGCAACGGGAGTCGGGACAGGCCACCATGCCGGCCCCCTCGTCATCCCTCACACGACGTTCTGGACCTGCTCGCGGATCTTCTCGACCTCCTCCTTCATCGAGACCGCGAGCCGGGTCAGCTCGGCGTCGTTGGCCTTCGAGCCGATCGTGTTGACCTCGCGGCCGATCTCCTGCGACAGGAAGTTGAGGCGGCGGCCGACCGGCTCGTCGGCGCCGAGGGCCTGGCGGAACTGGTCGAGGTGGGAGCGCAGGCGGACGGTCTCCTCGGTCACGTCGAGCTTGTCGGCGAGCACGACGGCCTCGGCCTCGAGCCGCCCCGGCTCCAGCGTGCCCGCCGCCACGAACTCCGCCAGCCGCTCGCCCAGCCGCTCGCGGGCGGCGTCGAGCCGCGCCGGGGCCTTGGCCTCGACCTCGGCCGTGGCCGCCTCGATGGCGTCGGCGCGCGCGCCGAGGTCGTCGGCGAGCGCGGCGCCCTCGGCCGTCCGCATGGCGTCGAGCCGAGCGAGGGCATCCGCCAGCGCCGCTTGCGTCGCGGCCCAGGCGGCCTCGACGCCGCCCGCGTCCGGCGCCGAGACCAAGACGCCGTTGCCCGCCAGCACGTCCGCGAGGGTGACGGCCTCGGGCGTCAGCCCGGCCGCCGTCGCCGCCTCGCGGAGCAGCGCGCCGCGCGCCCGGGCTGCCTCGCGGTCCACGCGGATCCCGCCCGCCGCGCCCGCACTCGCCGAGACGTGGACGGTCGCCGTGCCCCGCCCGATGGCCGCCTTGACGATGGTCTGGATGGCCGTCTCGTGCTCCGCGAGCGGGCCGAGCCCGCGCACCGTCGCCTCGGCGTAGCGGCCGTTGACGGTGCGGACCTCGACGGTGGCGTCGGCGGCGTCGGCGGTCGCCGTCCCCCGCCCGAACCCGGTCATGCTGCGGAGCATCGGCGTGTCTGTGTGTGGTGCGGGTCGAAGCTAGCCGCAGTCCGGGCCCGATACAGGACCGCCCCGCCAGCAAGAGCCGGCGGGGCGGTCGTCGCGGAGAGAGAGGGATTCGAACCCTCGGTACGGTTACCCGCACACACGCTTTCCAGGCGTGCCCCTTCAGCCACTCGGGCACCTCTCCGGGGACGGAAATCTACAGAGCCGCGCGCCGCGCGCGTCCAAAGGATCGCCGAAGATCGAGGGGGCGCTGACGCGCGCCGCCACCGGCCGCCCCCGCCGCGCCGGGCTCAGACCTTCATGATGTCCTTTTCCTTGGCTTCCATCGTCCGGTCCACGCGCCCGACGTAGTTGTCGGTCATCGCCTGGAGCGACTCCTCGGCCTCGTACTGCATGTCCTCGGAGAGCGACTCGGCGTTCGCCGTCTTCTTGATGGCGTCCTTGGCGCTCCGGCGCGCGTTGCGGATCGAGATCTTGGCCTCCTCGCCCTTGGCACGCGCGCTCTTGGCGAGGTCGCGGCGGCGCTCCTCGGTGAGCGGCGGGATCGCGAGAAGGATCTGCGAGCCGTTGTTGGTCGGGTTGAGCCCGAGGTTGGCGTTCGTGATCCCGCGCTCGATGGCGCCGATGGTGCCCTTGTCGAAGGGCGTCACCGTGATGAGGTCCGCTTGCGGCGCGGCCGTGTTGGCGACCTGGTTGAGCGGGACCGTGACGCCGTAGGCCTCCACGCGGACGCTGTCGAGCATCTGGGCATTCGCGCGGCCGGCGCGGATGGTGTTGAGCTCGTGGACGAGGTGGTCGAGGGCGGCGTCCATGTCCAGCTCGGCCTCGTCGAGGGCGTCCTGGAGGGAAGAGTCGATCATGACGGAAGTCGGTCGGGTGGAGGCGCTGGCGTCCGCCAGCCGGGAAAAGCTAGGCGAGGACGACGGGCTCGGCGGCGGCGTCCCAGTGGACCGTCGTGCCGAGGTCGTCGCCCCGGAGTACGCGGGCAAAGGCGCCGGGCTCGTTCATGTCGAAGACCAAGATCGGCAGGCCGCTCTCCTTCGCGAGCGTGACGGCCGTCAGGTCCATCACCTGGAGGTCGCGCTGGATCAGCTCGCCGCCGTGGATGGAGCTGTAGCGCTGGGCGTCGGCGTCCGTCTCGGGGTCGGCCGTGAACACGCCGTTGACGCGCGTGCCCTTCAGGATCACCTCGGCGTCCATCTCCGAGGCGCGAAGCGCGGCGGCGGTGTCGGTCGAGAAGTAGGGGTGCCCGGTGCCGGCGCCGAACACGACGACGCGGCCCTTTTCGAGGTGCCGGATGGCGCGGCGGCGGATAAAGGGCTCGGCGATCTCGTTCATGTCGATGGCCGAGACCAGGCGCGTGTGCAGGCCGACCCCCTCGAGCGCGTCCTGGAGCGCCATCGCGTTGATCATCGTCGCCAGCATGCCCATGTAGTCGGCGTGCGCGCGGCTCGACATCTTGGAGCCTTCGGGCGAGACGCCGCGGAAGATGTTGCCCCCGCCGATGACGAGCGCCACCTCGGCGCCGGCGTCGACGGCCTCTTTGACGTCGGCGGCGTACTGGCCGAGCACGGCGTGATCGATCCCGAACTCCTGCTCGCCGAGGAGCGCTTCGCCGCTCAGCTTGAGGAGCACGCGGCGGTAGCGGAGGCCGTCGGGGCGGTGCGACGGGTCGTCGGCGTCGGGGGACATGGGCGGCGGTGAGGGGGCGGGCGAAAGGTACGCCGCACGGGCGTGTACCGGTCCGGCCGGCTCGCGCGTTGTCCCGGGTGCCGGCCGTGTGATCCGGAGTTCGTCGCGGATTCGGAAGACGGTCACCGGTGGTTTACTTTGCTGTCCCTTCTCCCTCTGCGCTCGCATGGCCGACCGCCCCCGTCCGCCCATCACCGGCGACCGTGCCGCCACCCGGGCCAAGCTGCTCGCGTCCGCCCGGCGCCACCTGTCGCAGGCCGGCTACGGCCAGGTCGGCGTCCGCCAAATCGCGGGCGACGCGGGTGTGAACGCGGCGCTCATCAACCGCTACTTCGGCTCCAAGCTGGGCCTGTTCGCCGAGGTCGTCGGCGACAGCTTCACGATCGGCGACCTGCTCGTGGGCGACCGGGCAACGCTGGGCGACCGGCTGGCGCGCTACCTCGTCCGCCCCCGCCGCACCGGGTTCGACCCGACGCTCGTCCTCTTGCACTCGGCGCCGCACCCCGAGGCCGGCGGCGTGCTCCGGGCGGCGCTCGCCGAACAGGTGGCGACGCCGCTCGCGGACTGGCTCGGCGGGCCGGACGCCCGCGAGCGCGCCGGGCTCATCACGGCCATCTTGTTCGGGTTCACGCTGACGCGCGACGTGGTCGGGGCGTCCGTGCTGGCGGGCGACGAGGAGGCGATCGTCGGCCACCTCGGAGCCGTCCTGCAGCGGCTCATCGACGGGGCCTAGGGCCGCTCGCGCAACGCGGCGTCGGCGAGGTCGGGACGCCCCACCTCGCGCGCCGCGTCGGCAAAGTCGGTGACGACCCCGTCGAGGTCGTCGTCCAGCCCCTCCGCGCGCAAGACGGCGACCGACCGGTGGAAGGCGGCTTGTGCCTCGGGCCACGCCCTCGCCCGGGCCCGGTTGTCGGCGAGGTACGACCACAGGATGGCCTCCTGGCGCGGCAGACTGCGAGCGTTGCGCGCGGCCTCGCGGTAGATCACGGCGGCCGCCTCGGGGTCCCCGCGCTCCTCCTTCAACGTCCCGTGTGCCCTCATGGCCGCCAGGACGCGGGGGTCGCCGGGCCCGTGCGCCGCGCGCAGCCGCCCGACGGCGTCGACGTACGCGGCGTCGGCCTCGGCGAGCCGGCCGTCGGCGCGATACGCGATGCCGAGGCCCTGGACGGCGGCGGCGATGTCGGGGTGCGTCGTGTCGGGGTGGGCCGCTCGGAACATCCGATACGCCTCGCGAGCGGCCGCGACCGCCTCGTCGCCACGCTCCGCCCGGCTGAGGAGCGTCGCATACGTGGAGAGCGAGGTCGCGAGCATCGGGTGGCCATCGGGGTAGGTGCGCCGGCCGGACTCGACCATCTCCCCCATCAGGTCGAGCGCCTCGCCGTCCTTGTCCTGCGCGCGAAGGACGATGACTAGGCTGGTCGTGATGTCCTCCTCCAGCTCGAGGTCGGGAGGGCGGAGGGTGCGGGCCGTCGCGAGCGCCTCGCGGTACATCGACTCGGCCGTCTCGTAGTCACCGCGGTCGCGGATGAGCGAGCCGAGGTGGCGCCGCGTGAACGCAATGTCGGCGGGGTCGGCGCCGAGCGTTTCGAGGTTGGCGAGCGACTGGCGAAGGAGCCGCTCCGCCTCATCGTACTGCTCCACGTCGCGGAGCGCGCGGCCAAGCTGGCGGGCCGTGTTGGCGGCTTCGACCCGGAGCCCAAGTGCCTGGCGTGTCGCGAGCGCGCCCCGGTACAGCGGGATGGCGTCCTCGGCACGGCCCAGGTCGAGGTAGACGTCGCCGATGAGGACCTGGAGTGCGGCTTGCGTTTGGGGTTCATCGGCGAGCTCGCCGATCCGCTCGGCGCCCCGGTCGACCAGCTCGCGGGCCGTCAGTTCCTCACCGGGCTCCTCGTACGGGCTCGCGCTGAGGAGCAGGGTCTGGAGGAACCCGACGACCTCGTCGGAGCGCCGGGCCTCACTCTCGGCGCGGTCGCGCTCGGCGGCCACGCGCGTCGTGTAAAATGCCGTCAGCGCGACGGCGACGAGCACGGCCGCGGCGGTCGCCAGCACGCCCGCGCGGTGGCGGCGCACGAACAGGCGCGCGCGGTAGCGCCGCGTCGCCGGCCGCGCCGCGACGGGCTGGCCCGCGAGGTGGCGCCGGACGTCGGCGCCCAGCTCGGCCGCCGAGCCGTAGCGGCGCTCGGGCTCGGTCCGGAGCGCCTTGAGGCAGATCGTATCGAGGTCGCCCTGGAGCCGCTTGGCGAGGGCCGCCGCGGTCGTCCCCCGCTGGCAAGCGGCGGCGTCTGTGACGCGGGCGCTCGGGCGCTCGGGCTGGCCCTCCAAGACGGCGCGCTCGGCCTGGGCCCGGCTCCCGCCCGTGTCGAGGGGCGCGGCGCCGCACAGCAGCCGGTACAGCAGGCCGCCGAGCGCGTACACGTCGGTCGCCGTCGTCGGCGGCTCGCCGCGGACCTGCTCGGGCGCGGCGTACGCGGGCGTCAGCAGGCGGTGGCCGGTCTGTGTGAGGTGCGCGTCGTCGTCGGAGAGCACGCGGGCGATCCCGAAGTCGAGGAGCTTGGGCGCCCCGGCGGGCGTGACGAGCACGTTCGACGGCTTGAGGTCGCGGTGGACGACCAGGTTCTGGTGGGCGTACGCGACGGCGTCGCAGACGCGCGCGAACAGCGCCAGCCGGGCCTCGACGCCGAGCTGCCGGTCGTCGGCG
The DNA here is from genome assembly GCF_046845755.1 of Rubrivirga halophila. Taxonomy (GTDB): domain Bacteria; phylum Bacteroidota; class Rhodothermia; order Rhodothermales; family Rubricoccaceae; genus Rubrivirga. The sequence continues at coordinate 3,771,160 of NZ_CP177357.1, read as the reverse complement.
GCGTCGGTGATGGGCTCGCCCTCGACGAGCTCCATCGCGAAGTAGGGGCGGCCGTCCGACGCCACGCCGCCGTCGAGGAGCCGCGCGATCCCGGGGTGCTCGAGGCGGGCCAGGATCTGGCGCTCGGCGCGGAACCGCGCGAGCACGGCGTCGGAGTCCATGCCCGGCTTGAGGCGCTTGAGCGCGGCCGTCTGCTCGAACCCGTCGGCGCGGTCGGCGCGGTAGACGGCGCCCATCCCGCCCGTCCCGATCCGCTCGCGGAGCACCCACGACCCAACGCGCTCGCCGGTGTGGCTCGGGACGAGCGCGTCGTCGAGGGCACGGTCCGAGAACAGGTCGGTGGCGCGGCCGTCGAGTAGGGTGTGCTGGTGGTCGTAGCCCTCGAGCAGGTTGGCCACCTCGGTGTAGAGGTCGGGATCGTTGCCGGCGGCCGCACGGAGCCAGGCCGTCCGCTCGTCGGGCGGGCGGTCGAGGGCGCGCTCGAAGAGCGCTTGTACTTGGGTCCAGCGGTTGGTGACGTCGGCCATGCTCAGGGGGAGGGTACCCCAGACGCCCGGAACGGCGGCCCGACCGATCACACGCCGTTCAGTTCGTGGCTCAGCCACGCCTTCGCGGCCCGCCAGTCGCGGCGGACCGTCGGCTCGGAGATGCCGAGGGCTTCGGCGATCTCGACGTGCGTGAGCCCACCGAAAAACCACATCTCGACCACCTTCGCCGAGCGCTCGGACCGCGCCGCCAGTCGGTCGAGCGCCTCGTCGAGCGCCAGCAGCTCGTCGGCCCGGGCGACGCGGCCGACGGCGCCATCCTCGTACGTCGCCGCGATCTCGTCGCCGCCGCGCTTCTCAGCGCGCCGGTCCCGGGCGTAGTTCACCAGGATCCGCCGCATGGCGATCGAGGCGACGCCCAGGAAGTGCGCCCGGCTCTGCCAGTCGACGCGGTCCTGGCGGACGAGCTTGAGGTAGGCCTCGTGGACGAGCGCGGTCGTGTTGAGGGTGTGGCCGTCGCGCTCGCGGCCGAGCTGGCGGTGCGCGAGGTCCTGGAGCTCGGCGTAGACGCGCGGCAGGATGGCGTCCACGGCGCTGGCGTCCCCATCGCGGAGATCGGCGAGCAGTTCGGTCACGTCGGAGTTGGACACAGGCGGCAGGGCGAACGTGAACAAAAACTAGGGGTAGTGATCGGTTCGGGCGTCAGGCGGGGCGCTAGGGGGTGGCGGCCCGTCCGTCACCTTCCTCCCCTACCCCCGCTCCCATGCTCCGCACCGCCCTCCTCCTCGCCCTCGCTGTCTCCCTCGCCGCCTGCGACGCCGCCGGCCCCGAAGACACGCCCCTCCCCGAGAGCCCGTCCGGCCCGACGATGGCCAACGTCTCCATCAACCTCGACCAGATCCGCGTCCTCGGGGACTGCGAGAACAGCCCCTCCAACCCCGGCGACTTCCAGTTCAAGATCTCCTTCGTCGACGAGGGCAACCAGCGCGTCGGCCCCGAGCTCCAGTTCCCGAACGGGACCTACGGCGACAACTCCGGCCAGAACCACCTCACCCTCCTCACGGGCCGCACGCACGGCGTCAACCAGACGGCCACCCTCCAGCGGCCCGCTCAGGAGGGCAGCGCGTTCGGCGTCGTGTTCGCCGCGACCGAGTGGGACAGCGCCACGACCCGCGACAGCCGGATGGACGACCGGACGAACACGCGGCTCTACGCCTACCGCGAAGGCCGCTTCCAGGGCATCACCGGGTCCCAGAGCGTCTCGCTGAACGGCGGCACCGACTGCTCGGTCCGGCTCGAGTACACGATCGCGGTCGGCTAGTCCGCGCGTCGACCGTCGCCCGGGGGTGTGTGCCCGGGCCCCGCCCGCCCCGGCTCCTTGGCCGGGGCGGGCGGTCTCATTTACCGTCCGTCCCGAACCGGGGCGGCGCGAGGCGTCGGGGCAGCGCGGGGCGTCGGGGCAGCGCGGGGCGTCGGCGCAGCGCGAGGTGTCGGCTCACTGCGAGGTGTCGGCGCAGCGCGAGGTGTCGGCGCGTTCATCGATGGCGCAGGGGCGCGGGGCGCGCGCGGCGGGGACGGCGCGGCCGGGAGCGCCAGCGTCGACCGCGTGATCCGCTCGCCGCTCGCGGTGATCACGACGAGCTCGCCCTCGGTGTCGCCATCCGAGAACTCGTCGGCGACCGCGACGGCGGTCCGGCGCGAGGTCCCGGCCTTCATCCGGATCTCGACGCGCGGGCGGGCGCCGTCGCCTTTCCAAACGGAAACGGACTCGATGTCGTCCCCGTGTGTCGTCGGCATCGGCGGTGGGGGGGGCGGGGGCGAGGGCGGGGCCGGAGGAGCGGGCGGCGGGGCCGGCGCGCTCGGCGGTGGCGGCGGGGCCGGAGCAGGCGGCGGCGGCGGGGCGGGCGGCGGCGGCGGCGGTGGGGGGAGCGCGTCGAGCGCCAGCGTCGACCGCGTGATCCGCTCGCCACTCGCGGCGACCACGATGAGCTCGCCCTCGGTGTCGCCGTCGGCGTAGCGGTCGGCGATGGTGACGGCGTCCTGCAGCGAGGTCCCGGCCTTCATCTGGATCTCGATGCGCGGCGGCGCCGCGGCGCCGCGCCAGACGGAGACGGACTCGATGGCGTCGTCGGTCGTGTCGGCGGCGACCGGTGCCCCCGGGTCGGCGGGCGTCGCGGGCAGTGGGGACGCGAGCGGGGCGTCGGGGACGGCGGCGGCGGCGAACACGAGCGGCACCACGAGAAGGGCAGCGCCGACGAGCCACGCCAGGCGCGGGCGGTCGGGACGGGGGTGGGTCATGGCGGTCAGGCGGTGGATGAGGGTGGACGAGGAGGCGCCGAGCGCGAGCCCCGGGGTCGGGCGGGTCGAGAAGAGGGCGAGCAAGCGGCCGTAGCTCGCGGCGCGCTCGGGCCACAGGCGGACCACGTCCGCGTCCGCGACCCGCTCGCGGTCGAGCGCGAGCCCGCGTGCCAGCACGTAGACGAGCGGGTGCCACACGAACGCGGCGCAGACGGCGCGCTCGGCCAAGTGCCACCCGAAGTGGGCGCGCCGGACGTGCGACAGCTCGTGGGCGAGCGCCAGCTCGCGGGCCTCGCCGTCGAGCCCATCGGGCACCGCGACGACCGGCTCGCGCCACCCCATCGTGAACGGCGCCGACGCCGGCTCCACGGCCGCGACCGCGACGCGGCGACGGACGCCGACCCGCGCGCCGAGCGCCCGCCCTTCGCGCCGAAGCGTCGCGTCGCCTGACCGCAGCCCGTGCCGCGTCCGTGCCAGCCACACGATGCCGCCCGCCAGAAGCACGAGCGCGACGACGGACGCGAGCGCCGCCAGCAGCGCGAGGCCGCCAAGCGCCACAGCAACCCCGTCGACGCCCGGCGACACGGCCGGGAGCGCGCTGAGGGAGATCTCGGTGCCGCCCGTCGGCGCTTGCGGCGGGGCGGTGGGCGCCAGCGTCGGCACGAGCGGGGCGAGCACGGGCGGGACGACCACGAGCGCGGGCAGCAACGCCAGCGACGCCCCGCGCGCCCACAGACCAACGGAGGCCGACGCCCGCACGATTCTCACGGCGGCCTCGACCGCCAGCGCGACGACGGTCCACGCCAGCACGGGCGTCCCAAGCACCGCCCAGGCGTCGGCGCCGAGCGCGGCGAGCGTGTGGAGGAGTTCAGGCATCGGCCTCCCCTCCAAGCTGCTGGAGAAGGCGCTCGACCTCAGCCTGCTCATCGGCCGTCAGCGACTCGTGGCGCGCCAACGTCTGGATCAGGGTCCGCGCCGAGCCGCCGAAGACCTTGTCGACCACCGACGTCAACAGCGAGCCGCGCACCTCGTCGGCCGGGCGGTCGGCGGAGTACACGAAGGTGGCGCCGTCGCGGACGTAGCTCAGGTAGCCCTTGTCGGCGAGGTTCTTCATGACCGTCGTGACGGTCGTGTAGGCGACGTCGCGGTCGATGCGGGCGTGGACGTCGCGGGCGCTCGCGGAGCCCAGCGCCCAGACGGCGCGGAGGACTTCCATCTCGGTGCCGCCCAGGGCGGTGATCGGGTTTCGCATGGCCTGCTTCGATTCGATTCGAAGGACAGGGTACGGTTCCGTTCGAACCTTGTCAAGCCCTTAGTCCAGATCACCGCATTCGGCGCGCAGGCGCATAAAAAAACGCCCGCCCGGCCTAAGCCGAGCGGGCGTCGAATCGATCCGCTGGCGACGGCCGCCAGCGATGCGCTAGCCGCCGAGCGCGAAGCGCACGAACCGGCGGAGGTCGGTGCCCTGGCTCTTGAGCATCTCGGCGACGGTCTGCGAGGAGTCCTTGACGAAGGGCTGCTCGACGAGCACGTTGTCCTTGAAGTAGCGGCCCAGCTTGCCCTCGGCGATCTTGTCGAGGATCTGCTCGGGCTTGCCCTCGGCGCGCGCCTGCTCCTTGCCGATCTCGCGCTCCTTGTCCTGCACGTCCTGGGGGACGTCGGCGCGCGTGGCGGCGATCGGGTTCATGGCGGCGGCCTGCATGGCCACGTCGCGGCCGGCGCCGGCGAGGTCGCCGTCGCCCTCCATCTCGACGAGCACGCCGAGCTTGGCGCCCGCGTGGATGTAGTCGACGACGGTGCCGCCCTCGGACGCCTCCATGACCTCGAAGCGGCGGACGTCGATCTTCTCGCCGATCTTGCCGGTCATGGTCGTGAGCGCCTCGCCGAGCGGCTGGCCGTCGATCATCACCGACGTGCGGGCCTCGTCGAGCGAGCCGGGCCGGGCCGCCAGCAGGGCGTCGGCGACCGACTGGGCGAACGCGACGAAGTCGCTGTTGCGGGCCACGAAGTCGGTCTCGGAGTTGACCTCGGCGATGACGGCGGCGTCGCCGGCGTCCGTGGTCGCGGTGACGATGGCGCCCTCGCTCGCGTCGCGGTCGGCGCGCTGGGCGGCCACCTTCTGGCCCTTCGTCCGCAGGATCTCGATGGCCTTGTCGAAGTCGCCGTCGGCCTCGACGAGCGCCTTTTTGCAGTCCATCATGCCGACGCCCGTCGCTTCGCGGAGCTTTTTGACGTCCTGTGCCTTGATTGCCATGTCTGGGGTGTGCTGAGTTGGGGGGAGTTTGCGGATCGGTCTAGATGCGTGATGCGTGATCCGTGAGGGTGCCCTTCGAGAGGTCACGCATCACGAATCACGCATCACGACTCGCGGAGCGGGGGGCGCTACGCCGACGTCTTGTTGGCGGTCGCCTCGACGCGGGCCTGGGTCTCGGCGTCGGCCATCGTGGTCACGGGCTCCTCGGCTTCGGCCTTGGCCTCGGCGTCGTCGGCCTTGGCCTCGTCGGCGGCGCGGCTCTGCGCCTCGGCGACGGCCGCGTCGCGCTCGATGGCGCCGGCCTTCTGGCCCTCAATGATGGCGTCGGCGATGTGGCGCGTGAACAGGGCCACCGACTTCATCGCGTCGTCGTTCGCCGGGATCGGGAAGTCGACGAGGTCCGGGTCGACATTCGAGTCGACGAGGGCGATGATCGGGATGTTGAGCTTGCGGGCCTCGTCGACGGCGATGTGCTCGCGCTTGACGTCGACGACGAAGACGGCGCCGGGCAGCTTGCCCATGTCGGCGATCCCGCCGAGCACGCGGTCGAGCTTCTCGAGCTCGCGCGAGCGCATGAGCCGCTCCTTCTTCTTGAGCTTGTCGGTCGTGCCGTCGGCGTCCTCGCGGCGCAACGTCTCCATCCGGCGCAGCGAGCCGCGGATCGTCTGGAAGTTGGTCATCATGCCGCCCTGCCAGCGGTCGACGACGAACGGCATCCCGGCGCGCTCGGCCTCCTCGCGGACGACGCCCTGCGCCTGCTTCTTGGTGCCGATAAACAGGATCTTGCGGCCCTTCGAGGCGAACCGGCCGGCCGCCTCGGCGGCCTCGTCGAGCAGCGTCTGCGTCTGCTTGAGGTCGAGGATGTGGATCCCGTTCCGCTGCATGAAGATGTACGGGGCCATCTTCGGGTTCCAGCGCGAGGTCAGGTGCCCAAAGTGGGCGCCGGCGCGGAGGAGGTCTTCAATCGAGGCACGTGCCATGGTCTGTCGGGGAGTGTGGCGCGGGCGGCGAGGCGCGCGCGCCGAGGTTGATCCTGGCCCCGCCGTCGGCTGCGCTGGCGATCCCGGCCGAGGCCGGGACACCCGCCAGCGCATCGGGCGGGGTGTGTGATAGGGGCGGCGAGGGAAGGTGGGGCCGATGAACGGCCGGTCTCCATTCCCCGACGCCCGCGAAGCTTAGCGCTTCGAGAACTGGAACTTCTTGCGGGCCTTGGGCTGGCCGGGCTTCTTGCGCTCGACCATGCGGGGGTCGCGCGTCATGTAGCCGGCGTCGCGGAGCGGCTTGCGGAGGTCCTCGTTGAACTGGACCAGGCACCGCGCGATGCCGAGCTGGATGGCCTCGGCCTGGCCGGTGAGGCCGCCGCCCTTGGCGTTGACGAGCACGTCGAACTGGCCGCGGAGCTCCGTGAGGTCGAGCGGCGCCGTGGCCGAGGCCTGGCGGATCTTGGTCGGGAGGTACTCGGCGAGCTCGCGCTTGTTGACGACGACGTTGCCGTTGCCGGGGCGGAGGTAGACGCGGGCGACCGACGTCTTGCGGCGGCCGACGGCCTGATACTGGGTTGCCATAATGGGGATGCGGTGTTCAGAGGCCGGCCGCCTGCGCCACCGAGAGCCGGTGGGCGGGCGCCGACGCCCCTTAGATGTCGAGCGTCTGCGGCTGCTGGGCCTCGTGCGGGTGCTCGGCCCCGACGTAGACGTGGAGCTTCTTGTAGAGCTGGCGGCCGAGCTTGGTCCGGGGCAGCATGCCCTTGACGGCGTTCTCGACAATGAAGTGGGGCTTCGAGACGCGGAGCTCCTTGGGCGTCCGCGAGCGGATGCCGCCGGGGTAGCCGGAGTGCCGGAAGTACTCCTTGTCGGTCTCCTTCTTGCCGGTGAAGCGGACCTTCTCGGCGTTGATCACGATGACGTGATCGCCGACGTCCATGTGGGGCGTGTACTCGGGCTTGTGCTTGCCACGCAGGATGGTGGCCACGCGGGCGGCGAGCCGGCCGACGACGACGTTCTCGGCGTCGACCACGTGCCAGGCCTGCTCGACGTCGCCGGGCTTGGCGCTGTAGGTCTTGAACGAGGTCGTGTTCATGGGGATGGGGTCCTTTGCGGTGGGGCCGGCCGCCATAAAAAAGGGCGACCCGGCCCGCACGCGCCTCTGAGGGGCGGGCGGCCCGGCCGCTCCGCGACCGGCGTGCTGGCGTCCCGTACGGAGTGTGCGGGGGCCGAGCACGATTCGAACAGGACAAGCTAGACGGCCGCCGGGCGGAGGGCAACGCGAACGCCCCCTCCGAACCCTCTAATCGGCCGGGTTCAAGGATTCTTCCCCGGGTCTGGGGCCCCCCTCTATCTTCGCGGTCCTCTGGCCCCCCCGTCTGTGCTCTCGGAGCGCTCTTCTCGCCTCGAAGCCCTCGCGGCCCACCTCCCCTTCCCGCTCGACGACTTCGACGCGGCGGCGGCGACGTTCGTCCGCTGGCGCGCGCACGGCAACGAGGACGACCGCCAGACGGCCCAGCTCTGGGCCTACTGCTTTGTCGTGTGGTACTTCTACGGCCGGTTCGCCACCGAGCGCGCGACGAGCGCCAGCGACCTCGACTGGGTGATCGAGCGGTCGTTCAAGCGGATCGAGCGGTCGTTCGACGGGATCCGCACGCCCCGGCGGTTCCCCCAGTTCGTCAGCGTCGTCTGCCGCAACGTCCTGCTGTCGTACCGGGCCCGCCGCCACGAGACCGTCGAGGTCGAGGAGACCACCACGCCGACCCCGGCCCGCGGGGCCGACGGCTTCGACCGCATCCTGACGCGGCGGCTCATCGAGCGCGCCATCGCGGCCCTCCCGGACTTCGCGGTCGAGATCACCCGGCTCCGGCTGCTCGAGGGCGCCAGCTACCAGGAGATCGCCGCGGCCACCGGCCTCGACATCGCCACGGCCCGCACCTACTTCTCGAAAGCCGTCGCCCGCCTACGGGCCGACCCCGACCTCCGCGCGCTCCACGAGAACAGCGCGCCGCCCTCCGCGCTGTCCGGCACCCCCGGAAACGGCGCCAAAAAGGCCGATCCGCAAAAAGAAAATGATCTCCGAGGTTAGATCTGGCGACCTCGCGGGTCTATGTGTGTGTGATCCCCCCCGTCACCGTGACTGACCCCGCCCTCCGCCTCGACGAGTTCCCCGCCCTCTCGCCCGCCGAGCGGGCCGAGATCGAGCGCGCGCTGGCCGGCCGCCCGGACCTCGCCGACGCCCTCGACGAGGCCCGCCGCCTCGCCGCGCTGGTGGACGCCGCGCGGGCCCGGCCCGACCCCGGCCAGAGCGTGGTCGGGCGCCGCCTGGGGCTCGACGGCCTCTCCATGCCGGCCGACCCCGAGGCCGCCGCTCGCCTGGCCCGCCGGATCGACGCGCTCGACGCCGACGCCGAGGACGTCGTCGCCCGCTTCGAGCGGCTGACCGGCCGGACGCTCCCCCCGCTCGCAACCGACGACACGCCCGCCGCGGAGGCCCGCCCGTCGCCCGAGGCGCCCCTCCGGACGCTGGTCGACCGCCCGCCGGCCCGGCCGGCCCGCGCCCGCTGGCGCCGCGCCTCGACGTGGGCGCGAGCGGCGGCCGTCCTGCTGGTCGGCTACGGGGCCCTGTTCCTGGCCTCGCAGGCCTCCGTCCCCGAGCGCGCGCAGATCGCTGCCCTGGGCGAGATCGCCGTCGACGAGCCGGCGCTGCGGAGCGCCGACCCCGCGCCCGACGCCGACCGCCTGATCGCGGCCGCCCAAGCCGTCCGCGACGCCCGACGCTCGACGCTGGGCCTGTTCCCGAGCTACGACGCGACCGCGCTCGACGCCGCCGCCGCCGACCTCGCCGACCTCGCGGACGCGGCCGACCGCCGAACGTGGGTGTCGCAGGAGGCCCGGCTCGCGCTCGGCCGCGTGCTCCTGCACCGGGGCCGCGACGCCGACGCCGCCCGCGTGCTCGGCGACCTCGTCGAGCAGGGCGGCTACCGCGCGCCTGTCGCGCGGCGCCTGCTCGACGCCGTGCGGGTCGGCAGCTAGGCCCCGCTGACAGTCGGGTGGCACCGGGTGGGCCTAGCTTGGCCCGGTCCCCCCACCGACTGCATGTACGCGTACGTCTCTGGCACCCTCGCCGACAAAAAGCCGACCGAAGCCATCCTCGAGGCCGGCGGCATCGGGTATCGCCTGCTGATCCCGGCCTCGTCCTTCGAAAAGCTCCCCCCCGTCGGGAGCGCGGCCAAGCTGGTCACCACGTTCGTCGTCCGCGAGGACTCGCAGACGCTCTACGGCTTTGCGACCGAGGCCGAGCAGACGGCGTTCGAGACGCTGACGGCCGTGAGCGGGGTCGGCCCGAAGCTGGGGCTGGCGGCGCTCAGTGCGATGTCGCCCTCGGAGCTGCGCGACACGGTCGTGTCGGGCGACGCGGCGATGTTGACGCGCGTGCCCGGCATCGGGAAGCGGACGGCCGAGCGGCTGATCGTCGAGCTCCGGGACAAGTTCGCGGGGATGGACGGGCTCGAGCCGTCGGGCGCGCTCGGCGGCGACAGCGTCGCCAGCGAGGCCCGCGCGGATGCGCGCTCCGGTCTCGAGGCCCTGGGGCTCGGCCGCGCCGAGGCCGAGAAGCGGCTCCGCAAGGTGCTCCGCGCCCACCCCGGCACCGCCTCCGCCGAGGACCTCATCCGCCTCGCGCTCCGCGAGGGCTGACCGAGCCGGGCGCCGTGTTCACGCGCTGCGTTACGGTTCGGTAATGCCGGAGCCGCCGCCCCGCCTGTACCGTGGGGGCTCCCCCCGCTTTGCCCATGGCCGACGCCCCCGCCGACCGCCCGACCGTCTTGGTCATCGACGACGAGCCCGACCTCGTCGAACTGCTCCAGTACGCGCTGGCGGCGGCGGGCTTCGCCGTGCTCACGGCGTCCGACGGCGTCGCCGGCCTGGCGATCGCCGAGGCCGAGAAGCCGGACGTGATGGTGGTCGACATCATGATGCCGCGCATGGACGGGCTGGCGCTCACCGAGCAGATTCGTCAGCGCGCCGCGCTCCGCCGCACGCCGATCCTGATGCTCACGGCGCGGACCGCCGAGGCCGACGAGATCGCCGGGCTCGGCGCCGGCGCCGACGACTACCTCCCCAAGCCCGTCTCGCCCAAGCGGCTCGTCAGCCGCGTGCAGGCGCTGCTCCGCCGCGTCGAGCGCGACGAGGCCGCGCAGACGGCGCAGATCCAGGTCCACGACCTCGTGGTCGACCGCGAGCGCTACGTCGTCGAGCGGCCCGCGTCGGGCGAGGCGTTTCGGCTCCCCCGCAAGGAGTTCGAGCTGCTGTTCTTCCTGGCCAGCCACCCTGGCCGCGTGTTCGAGCGCGACGAGCTGCTCACGGCCGTCTGGGGCGTCGATGTCGTCGTCGTGGACCGGACCGTCGACGTGCACGTGCGCAAGATCCGGGAAAAGATCGGGAGCGCCTACATCGAGACCGTCAAGGGCGTCGGGTACCGGCTGGCGGAGGCGCTGGAGGCGTAGCGCAGGCTGTGGGCCTCGCTGAATCCGCACGGCTCGCGTGCTTGCGATCTTGCGTGCGCGCGTTCGTTTGAGACTCCCCCCTCCCCTCGCTGCCCGTGATCGTTCCGCCGCCCCGGTCTCGCCGCGTGCACCGGCTCGCGTTGCGGGTGGCCGTGACCGTCGCGGCGGGCGTGGGCGCAGTCGCGCTGGCGGCGGTCGCGCTGGGGGCGCCGCCGTGGGTCGTGGTAGGGGCCGTGGGCGTGGGAGCCGGGGTGGTGACGTACGCGGCCGTCTCGCACCGCGTGGCCGGACGCCTGGAGCTAGCCCGGCGGACGCTGCGCGAGGCCCGTAAGCGGCGGTTCGACGCGCTCGCGGCGCTTCCCTCGGGCGACCGCGACGAGCTCGACGCGCTCATCGAGCAGGTCGGCCGCGCGGGGCGCACGCTGCAGAGCGAGATCGAGCGGCTGGAGCGGGCCGAGAGCTACCGCCGCGAGTTTCTCGGCGACGTGAGCCACGAGCTGCGGACGCCCATCTTCGCCGTCTCCGGCTTTGCCGAGACGCTCCTCGACGGCGCCCTCGACGACGACGGCGTCCGCCGCCGGTTCGTCGAGAAGATTGCTACGAACGCCGCCCGGCTCGACGCGCTCACCCGCGACCTGTCCGACATCTCCAAGCTCGAGACCGGCCAGCTCCAGGTCGAGCGGGCGCCGTTCGCGCTCGGCCCGCTGGCGCGCGAGGTGGCCGAGGGTCTGGAGCGTCTGGCGGGCGCGCACGAGGTCGCGCTCGGCGTGCGCGTGCCGCCCGAGCTCCCGGCCGTGCTCGGCGACCGCGCCCGGATCCGCCAGGTGCTCACGAACCTCGTCCAGAACGCCATCTCGTACAACCAGGCCGGCGGTCACGTCGAGATCACCGCGCGGCGGCGCGACGACGGCGCGGTCCGCGTGGCGGTCGTCGACGACGGGATCGGGATCCCGGAGGCCTCGATTCCGCGCCTGACGGAGCGGTTCTACCGGGTCGACAAAAGCCGGAGCCGGGCCGAGGGCGGGACCGGGCTGGGGCTCGCCATCGTCAAGCACATCTTGGAGGCGCACGGCCAGCGGCTCGACGTCGAGAGCCGCGTCGGGTACGGGTCGACGTTCGCGTTCGCGCTGGCGCCCGAGCGCCCAGAGGAACACGGAGCGGCCGACGACGGATATACGGGGACTCCACCACGGCGCCCGTGACCCTTTCCGAGCTCATCCAGCAGGACCGTTTCACGACGCCATCTCAGGAGGCGCTCCTCAACGTGTTGGCGACGGCCTCATGGGTGGCCACCAACATGAACGCGGCGCTCGCGCCGCACGGCGTGACGCAGGCCCAGTACAACGTCTTGCGCATCTTGCGTGGCCGCCACCCGGACCGCTACACCTGCACCGAGGTCGGGACCCGGCTGCTCGACCGGACGCCGGACGTGACCCGGCTGCTGGTGCGGCTCGAAAAGCGGGGCTTCGTCCGCCGCGAGCGGGCCGCCCACGACCGCCGCGTGGTCGAGGTCTCGATCACCGACGCGGGGCTGGAGACTCTGAGCCGCCTCGACGAGCCCGTCGAGACCACCATCGCTAGGCTGGGCAGCCACCTCACCGAGGAGGAGCTGACCCAGCTGTCGGCGCTGCTCGAAAAGGTCCGGACCGACCAGACCGAGTAGCGCGAGCTACCAGGCCGGGCGGCCGCGGACGGCCGACAGCGTGGCGGGCGCCGCCGCGTTCGGCGAGAACGTGCCCACCCAGACGACGTAGCGGCCCGGCGCGGCCTGCGCGAACGTGACGGCGGGGTCGCTGCCGCGCGCGTCGTCGGAGCAGTGCCAGCGGCCCGCCGGGTCCGAGACCAGCATCGTCGTGTCGGAGCCCGAGACGGCGTAGATCGCCAGCGGGCCCGAGCCCTCGACGGTGACGACGGCCGTCGGCCGGGCGTCATTGATGAAGCCCGAGCACCCGCTGCCCGGCACGGCGTTGCGGTCGGCGCCGCCCGCGCGGACGTCGGCCGACACGGCCTCCGACCCGATCGACAACGTGTGCTGCGGGGTGCCGTTGGGTCGGGGCTGGGCCTGAACGGCCGACGCCGCCAACAGGACGAACGCGAAGAGAAGGGGACGCATGACCGAGGGGGGTCTGGTGAGCCTGTCGACGTGCAAACGCCGGGCCGCCGTGGGTGGTGCCACGTGAGGCGCCGGACGCACAGATTTAACGCTACTCGAAACGGTCGGTGTACACGGTGGCCTCCACGGGGGACGTCCGGCGCGAGAAGGTGCCCACCCAGATGGTCACCGTCCCCGGCCCGCCGTCGACGGTCACGTAGGGGTCGGTGCCCTCGGCGTCGTCGCCGCACGTCCACGAGCCGTCGGGCGCGCGGACCACGATCGTCAGGTCGGTGTCTTCGGCGTAGGCCCCGATCCCGACCGCCCCGTCGACGGCCAGGGTCGCCGTCGGCGTCTCAGCGACGAAGCCCCGGCACAGCTCGCCCGTGACCGGGTTGAGGATCGGGCCGCCGGCCAGGACCTCGGCCTCGGTGCCGAGCGCGAGCGCGATCTGCCCAGGGCCCGGCGCCAGCACCGATCCGTCGTGCAGGCCCTCCGACTGGGTCGGCCCGTCGTAGCCGTCGTAGCCGCCGCTCGACTCGACCACGCCGGGCGCGACGGACACGGTCGCCTCGGTCGCCCCGTCGAGGTCGCCGAAGGTGCCGACCCAGACGAGGTAGGTCCCCGGCTCGGCGACGTCGACCTGGATGCCCGGGTCGAGCCCGTCGGCGTCGTCGCTGCACCACCAGTCGCCCGAGGGCGTCTTGACGGTGAGCGTGAGGTCGTCCTCGGCCGAGGCGCGGAAGGCGAAGGGGCCCTCGCCAGAGAGCGTGACGCCCGCCGTCGCCGCCGTCTCGATGTAGCCCGAGCAGGCGGGCCCGGTGACCGGGTTGCCGGCCTCGGGCTGCAGGAGGACGGTCGCGTCGCTGCCGCTGGCGTCGTCGGCCGCGAGCCGGACGGCGGGCGCGGCGTCGAGGCGGAGCGCGAGGTAGCTGCCCTCGGAGTACGGCTCGGGCGAGAAGTCGCCCCCGTCGTAGTCGTCGAAGTCGTCGACGTCGAACGCGGGTGCCGTCTCGGTCACGGTGAGCATTGCGCTGACCGGGTCGGACAGGCTGAAGGTGCCGACCCAAACGCCGTACGCGCCGCTCGTGGGGTCCTCCTCGATGACGGTCGGGTCCGTCCCGCCGAAGTCGTCGTTGCAGGCGAGCGAGCCGTCGGGCCGGCGGACCACGAGGACGAGGTCGGCGAACGCCTCGTCGTCGAACGCCGTGGCGCGGATGGCGATCTCGCCCGTCCCGTCCGCCGCGTCGTAGTCGACGACGGCCGAGGGGCGGGCGGCCGTGATGTAGCCCGTGCAGGCCGTGCCGTCGGCGGTCGCCAGCCGCTCGGCGGCGTCGGGCCCACCGGCCGTGACGGTCACCTCGATGGCGCCCTGGGCGGCCTCGAACCCGCCGGCGGCGGCGATGCGGCCGGCGAGCGCGGCGCTGGCGGGCCCCAACGTCGGGGGCGGTGCGGGCGGGCCGGCCGCGACCGTGGCCGAGAGGCCGTTGCCGTCTTCCGAGAAGGCGCCTACCCAGACCGCGTACCGGCCAGCGGGGGCGCTCGAGAGCCCGACGACAGGCAGCACGCCGTGCGTGTCGTCGTCGCAGGCCCACGCCCCATCCGGGCGGCGGACCGCCAGCGTGGCGTCGAAGTCGCCGGTGACGGCGACCACGAAGTCGCCGCCGCCCCAGTCGACGACGACGTCCGGCGCCGACGGATCGACGTAGCCGACGCAGCCGGGCTCCGAGAGCGGCATCGGCGTCCGCGCGCGGACCGTGACGCCGACCTCGACGCGCTCGGCGGAGGCGGACACGGCGCCCGCGGCCGGCGCGGCGTCGGGCATCATGGGCTGCGCCGCGAGCGGGGCGGCGAGCCCGAGGGCGAGGGCGAGGGCGAGCAGTCGGGGCATCGGCGGGGTCAGAGGGGGGCCCTCAATGTCGACACCACAGCCCGCCCAAGCCACGGTTAGCGCGGATCGATCTCGGAGATGAACAGCGTGGCGTCGGCGGGGCTGTCGCCGTAGGTCCCCACCCAGATGTTGTAGAGCCCGGCGTCGGCGCCGCGGATGACGACGATGGGGTCGCCGTCGTCGTAGCTGTCGTCGTCGCAGACCCAGTTCCCGTCGGGGAGGTTGACCAAGATCGTCGTGTCGTCGCCCGAGACGGCGTAGATGTAGAGGGCGCTGCTACCCGACGAGGTGTAGTAGAGGTCGACGTCGGGGGCTTCGGTGATGGACCCGTAGCTGCAGCCGCGGACGGCCGGCTCGACGGTGCCACCGGCCACCAGTTCGATCACGAACGGGTCGTCGGGGAAGCCCTCATCGAGGCGGACGTCGCCGAAGTTGGGGTCGGCACCAACGTCCTGGGCGAGGGCGGGGGACGCCGCAAAGGCGAGCAGGGCGAGGGCGAGGAGGAAACGCATGAGAGCCAGGGGGAAGAGACACGAGCCGGAAGTGGCGACGACAGGATCCCCCGCACCCCCTTAAAAAACAAGTGTTCAAGGGGTGTGATATCGACTCCACACACCGAGGGCCCCGCCCCGTCGTCGGAGCGGGGCCCTCCCCAGGTGCGGAGGCCCGTGCCTCCTCCAGGCCGTCCGACCGCTAGGCGGTCTCGTGGACGGCGTGCCCGTTCGTCGTGGTGGCGACGGCCGGCGCGTCGGCAGCCGACGCCTCGACGAAGGTGAGCCAGTCCCGCGGGTTGGCCGTGTCGCGGAGCGCCTCGAAGTAGGCCTGCTGGAGCTCGGCGGTGATGGGGCCGCGGCGGCCCTCGCCGATCCGGTAGTGGTCGACCGAGCGGACGGGCGTGACCTCGGCGGCGGTGCCGGTAAAGAAGATCTCGTCGGCGAGGTAGAGCGCCTCGCGGGGCAGGATCTTCTCGATGACGGTGTAGCCGCGGTCCTCGGCGATCTGGATGATGGAGTCGCGCGTGATGCCCGGCAGGATGGACATCGTCGTCGGCGGCGTGTAGATCTCGCCGTCGCGGATCAGGAACAGGTTCTCGCCGGACCCCTCCGAGAGGTAGCCGTCGACGGAGAGCGCGATGCCCTCGGCGAACCCGTTCTTGATGGCCTCCATCTTGATCAGGCTGCCGCCGAGGTAGTTGCCGCCGGCCTTGGCCATCGAGGGGATGGTGTTGGGCGCGGGCCGGTTCCACGACGAGACCTGCACGTCGACGCCTTCTTCGAGCGCCTCGGCGCCGAGGTACTGGCCCCACTCCCAGACGGCCACGACGGTGTGGACGGGGTTGTTGAGCGGGTTGACGCCCATCTTGCCGTGGCCGCGGAACGAGACCGGCCGGATGTAGCAGGCCTCGAGCCCGCTGTCGGCGACGGTGCCGACCACGGCGTCGCACAGCTCGTCGACGGAGTAGCCGAGGTCCATGCGGTGGATCTTGGCCGAGTCGATGAGCCGCGCCATGTGCTCCTCGAGGCGGAAGATGGCCGGGCCGCGCTCGGTGTCGTAGGCGCGGATGCCTTCGAACACGCTCGATCCGTAGTGGACGACGTGGGAGAGCACGTGGATGGTGGCGTCCTCGTAGGCGACGAGCTCTCCGTTGAACCAGATGCGGGGCTGCGACATGAGCGTGGGGGGGGAGGGGAAGGGGAAGGGGCGGCCCGTCCGTCGAGGGCTGGGGGCGACGCGAGCGGCGCGGGCCGTCCGCGCCAGCCGTCGACGAGCGGGGGTGTGGAAAGTATACGTGGGGACGAACGCCTCGGAAGCGCTTCCGGTCCCTTTCGGCCCAGTCTTCGCGGGCGGCAACCCAAACGCGAGGGACACCGCCAGGCCAGGGCACGCGTGGCCGTATCGGCGTCGGGGTCGGCTGGTCCGCGAGGCCTGCCCGAGTGGTGCCCGACGCCCACCCGAGCGTCGCTACCCGGCCGGGCCGAAGACGTAACGGACGGTGCGCGCGCCGAGGGGGACGGACCAGATGCCAACGGCGGGAGAGGTCTCGGTGGCGGGGGCGTGGGCGACGCAGGTGCCGCCGGGTGGGGGCGCCGGGCCGGGGCGCCAGCCGGGCGGGCGGCGGGCGGTTTCGTAGGTGACGCGCCGGGTGCCGTCGCGGGCGCGGGCGATGCGGACCGGGCAGGTCGGGTAGACGGCCGGGTCGAGCCCGGCGGGGTGGCGTGGGGCGGGCGCGCGAGCGGGGGCCCAGCGCTGGCGCTCGGCGTCGAGGTCGGCGATCAAGGCGTCGTAGGCCAGGCGGACCCGGTGGAAGGCGTCGGCGGAGCCGCCCTGGTCGGGGTGGGTCTGGCGGGCAAGGCGGCGGAAGGCCGCGCGGACGTCGCCGGGGGCGGCGTCGTAGGGCAGGGCGAGGGTGCGGAAGGGGTCTCGGGCCACGGCGGGGAGGGGCGCGGGCGCCTCGACGCGCGGGGTGGCGGCGGAGTTCGCGAGGGGCTGGCGCGAGCGAGAGGGCTGGCGCCGACGGGCGGCGGGGCCTCGACTCCGATGGGACGGGCTCCGCGCTTCCCAGTTAGCTGAGTCTATATGGTGCGGTTATCTCGGGCACAAACAGCGATTCCGTTTTCTGACCGCCGATTTGGTGCCGCGGGGCGGTCACCTGGGGCGACACTCGGCAGGCGGGGCCGATTCTGGAGGTCCACCCTCCCCCGCTGCGATGAAGCACCTCCTCGGCTCCCTCTCCACCTTCCTCGGCGTGATCGCCCTTCTGGCCGTCGGCCTCGCCGGCTGTGACGCGGCCGCGCCCGCCGACGCTCCGTTCGCGAGCGCGGACGGGGTCGTGGTCAACCCCGGCAACGGCCAGCCCAACGGCACCTGCACCGGGTTCGGGTTCGCCACCGACCACGTCACGTTCGTGGTCACCAACAAGGGCAAGCGGATCCTGACGTGCCAGTTCAAGGACCTCCCGCCGACCCCCGAGGTGATTCGGGTGGACGGGTTCAACTGCAACGCGGGGGGCGTGCTGACGACGGACTCGCACTACCGCCGGAGCCCGGGCGGCAACGCGACCCTGCGCTGCACGGCCTGACCGATCCTCCCCATTGGGCTCGCGCCCCCGTCGGCTTCGGCTGGCGGGGGCGCGGGTGTGCCGTGCCGAGGCGGTCCTCGACTGGGGCGACCCGGAGGAGGCGCCGCGGCCGGGCGGGTGAGGTCGGGGAGCGGCCAGCCGGACCCGGTACCGTCCCGGTCGCGAAGCGCAGGCCGGCTACCGGCCGTGCCGCACGTCGACGACCAGGCGGAGCGGGGCGTGGAGCACCGCTGCCCGGTAGCCGAGGGGTGCGGCGAGGCCGAGCACGAGAGTCACGTCGGCCTCGAAATCGCAGGTGAGCGCCCACTCGCGGAGGGCGGGGAAGGCCGGCGCCTGGCGTCGGTCGGGGACCGTCGCCTTGCCGGCCTCGGTGTGGGCTTGGGCCGGCTCGACGCGGACGGCGAGCCACCCCTCCCCCTCCAGCCTCACCGGCTCGCCGGACCCGCATGCCCTGACGGGTCGGTCCACGTACTCGAGGTGGACGGCGGGCAGCGCGTCTCCGTCGAACGTGAACACGACCCGGTCGAACCCGTCGTGCGCCCCCGTCCGGACAGTGAGAAGCGTCGCCATGCCCTCACGCTGGGCGGCTACGTCCGTCGTGCGGACGGTCCAGTCGCCAGGGAGCTCGCGGAGCGGGCCGGCCACGAGGCTCGGTGGGTCGCCGACCCAGACCGAGTCGCCGCTAGGCGCCACGCTCGTGTCCAGATGCGCGGTCTCGGAAGGGCTGAGGGGAGCGGGCGCCGCCGGGGCGGAGGGGGTGCGGGGCGCCGGCGGATCCTGCCCCCCACACGCGGACAGGACGGTCGCCAGCGTGAGGAGGCAGAGACGCATGGGGGTCATTGAAGAGGCGGCCACACCGCCGAGTGCCTTGTACCACGCGGAACGAATCGGACTGGAGACCCCGCCCCGGTTGACGGAGGGGTCGGGCGGCACCTGGTGGGCCCGCTCACGGACCAGACCTGGGCGTCGTCGGCAGTCAAGGGGATTCTCAACTCGGCAACAGGTACGATAGCCGGTGGAGGCGCGCAGCCCTGCGAGAGGAGAAGCAGGCCATCGGTTCCCCCGCCTGCACCCCGCGGTGGGCGGTGAGGGACTTGAACCCCCGACCCTCGGAATGTAAATCCGATGCTCTAACCAGCTGAGCTAACCGCCCGCGCCGCTGGCGCCCCCGAAGCGGGTCGCCCGCGCGATTCAAAAAGGGCCGGCCGACAGACGCCGACCGGCCCCGGAGCGGGAAACGGGACTCGAACCCGCGACCCTCAGCTTGGGAAGCTGATGCTCTACCAACTGAGCTATTCCCGCAGGACCACGAAGGTACGGGATCGGCGCGGCGGCGGTCAACACGGCCCGTGCGGTCGGTGCGAAGTCAACGGCCCTTCACGGGGGGCCCGGGCCGGACGGGTATCTTTTCGGTTCCGCCGCCAGCACGGTCCCGTGTCGGCGGCGGGATCGTGTTATCCCTGCGGGCCCGCCCGCCGACGCCAGCGCCCCAGGCGCCCCATTATGAAGCGCACCTACCAGCCCAGCCGCCGCAAGCGCGCCAACAAGCACGGCTTCCGCTCGCGCATGGCCACCAAGAACGGCCGCAACGTCCTGGCGCGCCGCCGCGCCAAGGGCCGCCACGACCTCACGGTCTCCGACTCGAAGGCCTCCAAGTAGTCCGGTGCGGGCTGGCGCGTTCCCGCGCTCGCGGCGGCTCAAGCGGCGGCGGTTGATCCGGCCGCTCTTCGAGCGCGGCCGCGACGACGTGGGCCGCGCCAAGGCCGGCACCATCGTCGTGCTGTACCGCGTGGTGCCGCGCGACGCGACGGAGGGCGCCCCGGTCCAGGTCGGGTTCGCGCCCGGCCGACGCCAGACGAACGCGCGGCGCACGGCCGTCCGCCGGTACCTCCGCGAGGCGTTCCGCCTGCACCAAGCGCCGCTGCTGGCGACGTTCGCCGACCGCCCGGACGCGCTGACGCTGATGGCCCTGTACCGGGGCCGCGACGACGACGCCTCCGCGGCCATCCGCCGCGACTTGCCGCGCGCCCTCGACCGGCTCGTCGGCCGGCTCGCGGACCGGCCCGCACCCTCGGACGCCCCCGCCTCGTAAGGCACCCGACCCACCCCCAAGTCTGTGGAACCCCAGGGCCTCGACCGTACTGCCCTTATCGGCATCCTCCTCATGTCCCTGATCCTGGGGGTGTGGATGATCCAGACCGCACCCTCGCCGGAGCAGATCGAGGCGCAGCAGGCGGCGGCCGACTCGCTGGCGGCGATCCAAGAGGTGGCCCCCGTCGAGGAGGCGGTTCCAGAGACGCCCGAGCCCGAGACGCTGGCGGCCCCGACCGACTCGGCGTTCGCCCGGGCCCTGGGCCGCCCCGCGCGGACGTTCGTCGTGGCGACGGACCGCTACCACGCGACGTTCTCCACCCAGGGCGGCACGCTCGTCTCCTACAAGCTGCTCGGCTACGACAACGCGGCGACCGGCGAGCCCGTCGAGCTGGTGTCCGACTCGACCGGCGCGCTCGCGCTCGGCGTCCTCCCCGCGCGGGGCGAGTACCTCGACACGCGCGCCTTGTCGTTCACGCCCGTCGTCGACGGCGAGGTGTTCCGGGGCGACACGCTGCACGTCGAGGAGGGCGAGGGCACGCTGCGCTTCGACGCGCCGGTCGGGGCGGGCGGGCTGCGGTTCGTCTACGGGTTCGAGCACGACTCGTACGACCTCGACTTCCAGATCGCGACGCCGGGCACGGACCTGCTGAGCCAGGGCGGCGGCTACGAGCTGATCTGGGACGGGGCCCTGCCGCTGGCCGAGGCCGACCCCGTCGGCGAGGCCCAGCAGGGCGGCACGTTCGTCAGCACCGGCGGCGAGACGGAGTCGGTCAAGCTGACCGAGGCGGGCGAGGAAGAGCCCCTGGTGCGGACGGGCTCGGTCGACTGGGTGGCCGTCAAGACCAAGTTCTTTATCGCCGCGATGATTCCGCAGACGGCGACCGACGGCGCGCGGCTAACCGGCACCCAGGTCGGCGAGGCCGACGAGCCGGACTCAGGCTTTGCCCAGGACTACACGGCGCGCTTGGAGATGCCCCGGCTGGCGGCCGGTGAGAGCGCCGCGTTCACCTTGTACCTCGGGCCCCTCGAGCTGCGCCGCCTGGCGGAGTACGGGCTCTACGACACCGTCGACTTTGGCGCCTGGGTGGGCTGGATGATCCGCCCGATCGCGCGGTACGTGGTCGCGCCGACGTTCGCCTTCCTGTCGACGTTCATCCCCAGCTACGGGCTGGTGATCATCGTCTTCGCGCTCCTGATCAAGCTGCTGCTGTGGCCGCTGACGGCAGTGAGCTACCGGAACGCGGCTAAGATGCGCGAGCTGCAGCCCCAGTTGACCGCCGTCAAGGAGAAGTACGGCGACGACCCGCAAAAGCAGCAGGAGGCCATGATGGGCGTCTACAAGACGGCCGGCGTGAACCCGCTCGGCGGCTGCCTGCCGATGCTGCTCCAGTACCCGCTGCTCATCGCGCTGTGGCGCTTTTTCCAGTCGACGCTCGTCCTGCGCGGCGAGTCGTTCCTGTGGGCGGCCGACTTGTCGGCGCCGGACCCCGTGCTGCCGCTGCCGTTCACGATCCCCTTCGTGGGCGATTACCTGGCCGGCTTCACGATCCTGATGGCGGCGTCGATGGTGATCTCAATGCGGCTGTCGATGTCGTCGTCGAGCGGGATGGCGGGGGGCCAGCAGAAGGTGCTCATGTACATGATGCCCCTGATGTTCTTCCTGTTCTTCAACCGCTTCCCGTCGGGCCTGTCGCTGTACTACCTCGCGTTCAACCTCTTCTCGATCGTCCAGCAGCGGATGGTCAACCAGCAGGTGCACGCGGCGCACGAGCGCGGCGAGACGCCCGAGATCGACAAGGCGGCGGCGGCGCTCGACAAGGCGGCCGGCAAGAAGCCCTCGGGCAAGCGCTCGCGCCGGCCGGGCCGCAAGGGCGGGATCACGTCGCAGGCGATCGCGCAGAACGGCCGCGCGGGCTCCAAGAAGGGCAAGGGCAAAAAGTAGCGGCCCGATGCGGGACTCGTGATGCGTGACTCCTCCGGCATGGCGCCCCTCACGGATCACGGATCACGCCCCCCCACCATCGCCGCACTCGCGACGGCGCGCGGGGTCGCCGCGCTCGCGGTCGTCCGCGCCAGCGGGCCGGACGCGGTGCCGATTGTTGCCAGCCGGTTCTCGAGCCCTCTGGCGGACGCCGGGGGCCGAACGGTCCACGTCGGCTGGCTGGCGGACGGCGAGGGCACACCGATCGACCAGGTCGTGTGCGTGGTCTGGCGCGGGCCGCACTCGTCGACCGGCGAGGACGTGGTCGAGGTGACCTGCCACGGCGGCGACGCGGTCGCGGGCGCCGTGCTCCGCGCGCTCTATCAAGCGGGCGCCCGGCCGGCGGCGGCCGGCGAGTTCACCCAGCGGGCCTTTTTGAATGGCAAGCTGGACCTCGCGCAAGCCGAGGCCGTCGCCGACCTCATCGCGGCCGAGAGCCGGCTCGGCGTCCGCGCGGCCGTCGGCGCGCTGCGGGGGCGCGTGTCCGACGCCGTCGACACCGTCCGCCAGTCGCTCCTCCAGACGGCCGCCCTCGTGGAGCTGGAGCTCGACTTTGCCGAGGAGGACGTCGCCTTCGCCGACCGGACCGAGCTCCGCGCTCTGCTCGACCGCGCCGACGCCGCGCTCGCCGAGCTGGCGGGGACGGCCCGGCTCGGCGCCCTCGTCCGCGACGGCGTCCGCGTCGTGATCGGCGGGCGCCCCAACGCCGGCAAGTCGACGCTTCTCAACGCGCTCGTGGCCGACGACCGCGCGATCGTCAGCCCCACGCCGGGGACGACGCGCGACGTGGTCGAGGCCGGGGCCGAGATCGGCGGGCTCCGGTTCCGCTTCGTCGACACGGCGGGCCTGCGCGAGACGGCCGACGCCATCGAGGCCGAGGGCACGCGCCGCGCCCGCGCGGCCATCGACGGCGCGGACGTGCTGGCGTACGTCGTCGACGCGAGCGTGGGGCTCGACGCCGACGAGCGGGCCTTTTTGGATGGGCTGGCGGCGCGGCGGCCCGACCTGCCCGTCGTCGTGGTGGCGAACAAGGCCGACCTGGTGGCCGGGGCGCCTCCCGCCGACCCTGCGACGCCCCCGGCCGACCTCGCCCTCTCCGCTCGCGACGCCCTCGCCAACCCCGCCGCGCTCGACGGCCTGCGCCAGCGCTTGCTCGACGCCGTCCGCGCCGGCGGCCTCGACGCCAGCGGCGCCGGGCTCGTCGCCGTCAACGAGCGGCACCGGGCGCACCTCGAGGCGGCCCGCCAAGCGGTCGGCCGGGCCCGCGCGTCGCTCGACGCCGGCGACGGCGGCGACACGCTCGCGCTCGACTTGCGGGCCGCGCTCCACGAGCTCGGCCTCGTGACCGGCGCCGTGACGACCGAGGATGTGCTCGACGCCGTGTTCTCGCAGTTCTGCATCGGCAAGTAGCGCCCGGGCTCGCCGCGTCCTCGGTGTCCAGCAGAGTGGACTCGGCCCCTCGCGGAGCCACTTCAACCTGCCGCGCTGTCAGTTCGAGACGTCGCGGAGCCGTCCCGAGGGGCTGCGGAGCCTCCTCGATCTGCCGCGCCGTCAGGTCAAGGCATCGCGGCGCCGTCTTGGAGGGCCGCGGAGCCCCCTCGACACGCCGCGGAGCCGTCGCGGCAGGCCGCGCACCCCGCCGCGCGCTATCCTGAGGCCCCACATGCCCGGACCGCCATGCGCGCCGTTCTTCTCGCCGCCGCCCTCCTCCTTTCGGCCGCCGCCAGCGCTCAGACCGACGACTGGCCCGCCGCCGACCCGGCCGACGTGGCCTCCATCGACGCCATCCTCTCGTCGGTCTATGCGGTGATCTCCGGCCCCGCCACCGAGGCGCGCGACTGGGACCGGTTCCTGTCGATGATGCACCCCGAGGCCCGGCTCATCCCGACGGGCGTGGGGGCGGACGGGGTCGGCTTCGCTCGCGTCATGACGCCGCACGACTACATCGAGGTGGTCGGGCCCGTCTTCCGCGACTCCCCGATGTTCCAGGGCAAGGGGTTCTACGAGGTCGAGGCCGCCCGGCGCGTCGAGCGCTACGGGTCCATCGCCCACGTCTGGAGCACGTACGAGAGCCGCCTCGACCCCGCCGAGGCCCCGTTTGCGCGCGGCATCAACTCGTTCCAGCTGTTCTGGGACGGCCGCCGCTGGCACGTCCTCTCCATCTTCTGGCACCAGGAAGACGACGCCACGCCGATCCCGGCGCCCTACCTCGAAGGGTGACCCCCGAGACGCGCCGGCTCAGGCCATCGACGGGTCGAAGCGGACGTGCGCAGCCGCGTTCCGGTACGTCGACTTCCACGCCTTCAGCTTCTCCTCCGTGAGGCCGTCCATCATCTGGTCGATCTCGGCGATCGCCTCGTTGATCCCGTCGAACTGGTCCTCGTAGGCCTTCCGCTCGGTCCCCTCGGGGATCCACATCTGCATCACGGCCAGCTGGTTCTTGACCTGATCGAGCAGCATCTCGCGGATGTCGTGGACCGACTTCGAACGGATGCGCCGCTGGCGGCGGCGGACGACCCAGAAGATGGCCCCGTGCAAGACGCTGACCCCCAGCGCCGTCACGGCCGCGATCTGCCAGACGCCGATGCCCAGCGGGGCGAGGACGGCGGCGGCGGCCCACACGACGAGGAGCCCTGCCCCGCTGAGGTAGAGCTCGATGTTGTCGACGAAATGCTTCATGCCAGGGTCTACAGGTGCGGTGAAACCCTGTTAGCGTTGCCTGCGACCCACCCTTAAGACCCGCGACGGATTTTCAGTCCGTGTCTGACACGCGATTGCGTGCCCGGCGCCCTCCCCCCCGTTCCGCTGGCGGCCCGATTCGCGCCGAATCCGGGGACGCCCGCGCCTGCCCGTCCTATCCTGGCGCCTGACCGCTGACCCCAGACCGCTGTGACCCGATTCGACGTCGTCGTGGTGGGCGGCGGGCACGCCGGGGCCGAGGCCGCGCACGCCGCCGCCCGCCTCGGCGCCCGCACCCTCCTCGTCTCGATGAGCCTGGACGCGCTCGGCGCGATGTCCTGCAACCCCGCCGTCGGCGGCGTCGGCAAAGGTCAGATCGTGCGCGAGATCGACGCGCTCGGCGGGCTCATGGGCCGCGTCGCCGACGAGACCGGCATCCAGTTCCGGATGCTCAACAAGAGCAAGGGCCCCGCCGTGTGGAGCCCGCGCTGCCAGTCCGACCGCGCCGCCTACGCCGCCGCCGTCCGCCGCGAGCTCGAGGCGACCGAGAACCTCTTCCTGCGCCAGGACCAAGTCGTCGACCTCCTTACCGAGCCGGCTGGCGACTCGGCCGCGAGCGGGGCCCCGCACCGGGTCACGGGCGTCGTCACCCAGACCGGGCTCGCGATCGCCGCCGGCGCCGTCGTCATCACGGCCGGCACGTTCCTCAACGGGACCATCTGGATCGGCGACCAGCAGTTCGGCGGCGGCCGGGCCGGCGCGCGCGCGGCGATTGGGCTCAGCGCCACGCTCGAAGGGCTCGGCTTCGAGCTTGGCCGCCTCAAGACCGGCACCCCGCCCCGCATCGACGGCCGCACCATCGACACGGCCGCCTGCACCGAGCAGCCCGGCGACCCCGACCCGCGGCCCTTCTCGCACCTCACGGACGCGCTCCCCGGCAACCAGCATTCGTGCTGGCTGGCCTACACCTCGCCCGCCGTCCACGACGTGCTGCGGACCGGGTTCGAGCAGTCGCCCATGTTCACGGGCCGCATCGAGGGGCAGGGCCCGCGCTACTGCCCGTCCATCGAGGACAAAATCGACCGGTTCGCCGACCGTGACCGGCACCAACTCTTCCTCGAGCCCGAGGGCCGCGACACGCACGAGGTCTACGTCAACGGCTTCTCGACGTCGCTCCCTGAGGCCGTCCAGACCAAGGCGCTGCGCTTGGTGCCCGGCCTGGAGCACGCCCACGTCCTGCGGCCGGGCTACGCCATCGAGTACGACTACGTCCCGCCGTACCAGGTGCGCTACACGCTGGAGACGAAGGCCGTCGGCGGGCTCTTCCTGGCGGGCCAGATCAACGGGACGACGGGCTACGAGGAGGCCGCCGCCCAGGGCCTGCTGGCGGGGATCAACGCCGCGCGGTCGCTCGACGGCGGCGAGGGCGTCGTGCTCGGCCGCGACCAGGCCTACATCGGCGTGCTCATCGACGACCTGGTCGCCAAGGGCACCGACGAGCCGTACCGCATGTTTACCTCCCGTGCCGAGCACCGGCTGCTCTTGCGCCAGGACACCGCCGACCGCCGCCTGACGCGGCTCGGCGCCGAGCTCGGCCTCGCCAGCACCGAGCGCGTCCGGCGACTCGATCAGAAAGAGGCCGCGCTCGCGCAGACGCTCGACGCGCTCCAGTCCACCAACGCCCACCCCGACGCCGTCAACGGGTACCTCGAGTCGCTCGGCACCTCGCCCATCGACCGGCCGACGCGCCTCGCGAAGCTGGCGCTCCGCCCCCAGGTCGAGCTGGCGGACTTGCTGGCGGCGACCGGGCAGGCCGACTTGGTGGCGCCCGGGCCGGGGATGGAGCGGACCGACGAGCTGGCCCAGATCGAGCTCCGCTACGCGGGCTACGTCGAGCGCGAGCGCGACCTCGTGGCCCAGATGCAGAGCCTGGAGCGCTGGCGCGTCCCGGCCGACTTCGACTACGCGCCCGTCGCGGCGATCACGCTGGAGGCGCGCGAGAAGCTGGCCCGCATCCGCCCCGACACACTCGGGCAGGCCTCGCGCATCTCGGGCGTCTCCCCCGCCGACGTGCAGGCGCTGATGGTGCTCCTCAAGCGCTTCCGAGCACCCAGCGGCGACGGTGCGTCCGTCCCGGTCGCCAGCGACGCGTAGGCCACCGCCCCACTCACCCCCGATGATCGCCGACCTCCCCGTCGCCCTCTCCGACACCCAGCGCGCGACGATCGACGCCTACGTCGGCGAGCTGGAGCGGCTGAACCGGCGCGTGAACCTGGTGGCCCGGCCCGCCCGCCGGGCCGACCTCGAACGCCACGTCCGCCACTGCCTGGCGCTGGCGACGCGCCCGTTCGCGCCCGGCGCCGTCGTGGTCGACTGGGGCAGCGGCGGCGGCCTGCCGGCCCTCCCCCTCGCGGTCGCCTTCCCCGAGACGACGTTCGTCGCCGTCGACACGGTCGGCAAAAAGAGCGAGGCCGTCAAGCTGTTCGCCCGGCGCCTCGGCCTCGACAACCTGACGGCCTGGAACGGCCGCGCCGAGGCCTACGACGGGCCCGCCCCGACGCGCTCCGTCAGCCGCGCCACGGCACCCCTCGCGACGCTGTGGGCGTGGCACGAGCGCGCCCGCGCCAGCGACGCCGCCGACCTCCTGTGCCTCAAAGGCGGCGACCTGGGCGACGAGCGGGCGGCCCTCGACGCGGCGTGGCCCGGCCTGGCCGTCGAGACCGAGGGGCTGGCCGACGTGCTCGGGGCGGAGTGGGCGGACAAGGCGATCGTCTCCGTTGCGGGCTGACTGGGGACGGGGCCCGGGGAAAGGGGCACCGGCAGAGGCTGCATGCTCGCGGCGGTCCCTGCGGCGAGCGGTCTGAATGGAGCGGCGTCCGCCGAGGGAGTCTGATCGTTCCTCGTGCCCGACGCTCGTGGCACCCCTGCCCAGACACCCACTCTGCCTCGGGCGCCCCATTCCGAAAACAGACCGCGCCCACCGGGGTGCGAACCGGCGGGCGCGGGCGATCGGCGGTGCGGCGGTGCGAAAACCGCGGCCGGTCTATGAGTCAGTAGCCGCGCAAGCTCCGTGCCACGTCACGGGTCGCGACGGGCTGTCAGGCGTCCGATCCTAACTGAAACAAACCGCGCCCATCGACAAGCGTCGACGGGCGCGGGAGACGGCGCGGCGGAGGTGCGACAAACCGCCGACCTGTCGGGCACGGGAGCCCGAGCCGGGGGGCCTCGGGACCGTTGTCGAGATCAGCGTACGCGGTCGGCGCGCCGCGTCCGTGGCCCAAATGGACCGGGCGGACGCGGGGCGATCGGGCCGGACGCCTGGTGCAGACGCCCCAGCCTAGTAGCGCCCGCCGCCAAAGCGCAAGCCGAGCGTGAGCTGGAGCGCGCCGTTGCGGACATCGCGCAGGCCGCGACCGTCCTCGAACACGTCGCTCAGCCCGGCCACGTAGCGGACGTCGATGCCGACGGGGCCGGACCAGAAGTCCGCGCCGAGCGCCAGGCCGATGTCCGTCTTGAGGTCGCCGTCGTAGTCGATGTCGAGCGCCTCGGAGTCGTCGGACCGGAACTCGGCGCCGATGGGGATGCCGATGGACGGGCCCGCGTACAACCCGGCGTCGGCGTAAGGGCTGACGGGGACGGCGAAGCGGACGAGGACAGGGACCTCGAGGTAGTCGAGCCGGTACGTGCCCGGGTCGACGATGTCCTTGTCCTCGGCGCCCTTCTGGCTGTAGAGGGCCTCGGCCTGGAGCGAGACCGACCGCGTGAGGTCGAACCGGACGCCGGCACCTGCGACAGCGCCCAAGCGCGGGTCGAGGCCGTCGGCGAGGTCGCCGGTGAGGAAGGCCGTGTTGAGGCCGCCCTTGACCAGGAACGTGGCCTGGGCGCTGGCGGGGAGTGCGAGGACCGCCGCGAGGGCGACGAGAGACAGGAATCGCATGGAATCGGGGGGAGAGGTGGGGGACAGACGCGGGCAGAGCCCGGCGCTCAGGCCTCCAAGCCGCGCGCCAACGGCGCCGGGTCTCGCCTCCACACGGTCTTCGGCCGCAGAACGAACCGCGGCGCGCGCTCGGACGTTGACAATTCGGTGTCACCCGTCCGATCCTGCGGACACCGCTGCCCGACGCCGTCGCCACCCCGCCTCCCCCCGCTGGATGTCCCGCTCCGACCGCTCGCTGAACAAGACCGAACGCCTGTTCGCGCTCGTACTGCTCTTGCAGAACCGCCCGAACATGACCTCCCGCGACCTCGCGGAGCACTTCGGAGTCAGCCGCCGCACCATCTTCCGCGACTTGCGGACGCTCGGCGAGAGCGGCGTCCCGCTGACCTACGCCGAGTCCGGGGGCTACGAGATCTTGGAGGGCTACCAGCTCCCGCCGCTGATGTTCAGCGCGCGCGAGGCGGCGACCCTCTTGGTCGGCACCGGCTTCACGAAGCTCCAGCCCGACGCCAGCCTCCGCGCCGACGCCGACGCCGTGGCGATGAAGATCCGCAACGTGCTCCCCGAGCCCGTCCGCGACTACATCGACCGGCTGCAGGAGCGGACCGTCCTCGCGCCGTTCAACGAGCCCGCCGAGAGCGGGGCGACCGAGGACGAGCAGGGCCTGTGGTTCGAGCTCTCCGAGGCCATCGCGCGCCAGCGCGTCGTCAAGATGACGTACTACGTCGCCAGCCGCGACGAGGAGACGGTCCGCGAGGTCGACCCCCTCGGCCTCGTCTACTACTCGGACCACTGGAACCTCATCGGCTACGACCACCTGCGCGACGACATCCGCAACTTCCGGCTCGACCAGATCAAGAAGCTCCGGACGCGGTTCGACCGCTTCGAGCCGCCGGCCGGGTTCGACCTCAAGGAGCACCTGCGCGAGCGGGGCACGCGGCCCGAGAACGTCCGCATGACGGTCCGCTTCCGCAACCGGGCGTGGCGCTGGGCCCGGCGCGCCGTCCCGGCGGATGTGCTCCAGGAACTCGAGCGCGACGGGTGGACCGAGGTCACGTTCGAGTTCGAGAACGTGGCGTATGTCGCCAAGTGGCTCCTCCGCTACGGGACCGACGCCGAGGTCGTCTCGCCGGACGACTTGCGCGACCAGGTCGTCTCGCAGGCCCGCGCCGTGGCCGAGATGTACAGCGCGCTGGCCTAGCCCGTGCGCTGGCCCCTCTTGCTGCTGGCGCTGGCGCTCGCCGCGTGCGACGCGGCGGGCGGCGACGCACTGACGGTCGCCGTCGTGGCCGGCGACGGGCAGCGGGGGCTGGCAGGGCAGCCGCTGGCGGATGTCGTCGTCGTCGAGGCGCGGCGCGGCGGCGTGCCGGCCGCCGGCGTGACGCTCGCGCTGGCGGCGTCGGACGGCGGCACCGCCCCGCCGACGGTCCGGACGGGCGCCTCGGGCCGAGCCGCCGTCGCGTGGACCCTGGGTGCCGGCGCCGACCGCCAGCAGCTCCGCATCGACGCGGAGGGCGCCCAGGTCGAGGCGCTCGCCGGGGTGATCCCGGACGCCCAGGCCGACCGCGTCGTCGTCACCGGCGAGCCCGTCCGTGGCGTCGTCGTGCTGGCGGACCGCGACGGGCGCCGCGAGGTTCTGCGCGAGCGGACGACGTCGGCGCGCGAGGTCCTGCTGCTCCCCTTCGACGGCGGCACGGCGACCGTCGTCGTGTTCGGCGTCGACGGGCCGCCCACGGTCCGGACGGTGTCGTGGACGGCCGGGCCGGACCGGGTCGAGGTCGCGCTCCGGGCGCCGCTGGTGGTCGACATCCGGGCTGAGATCCAGGAGCCGCCATTCGCCGCCCACCGCGACGCCGCGCTCCGGGACGCCGCCGGGATGGATCAGGTGTGGCGGGCGTCGGGGCTGGGCCTCACCGTCGGAGCGGTCGAGGCGATCGACCAGACGGGTCTGGCGCCGACCGTCACCGCGATCGGGCCGTGCCCGCCGACGGCCGAGGCGCGGCGGACGGTCGTCCGCTACGTGACCGACATCCCGGGCTACCAGGGCTTCGCGTGCCCCGGCGGCGTCCTGTACATGGACGCCCACACCGGCCAGCGCGGGCTGCTGCTGGCGCACGAGGTCGGCCACCAGCACGGGCTGCCGCACACGACGGCCGGGGTGATGAACCAGAGCCTGCAGGGCGCGGCCACCTTTACCGACGGCGAGATCCTCCGCGCCTACGTCCTCGACCGCTCGGACCTCAACACGCGCCTGGAGGCCACGCCCCCAGCGGAGCGGCGGGCGTGCGGGCCCTCGGCGCTCGTCGGCCAGCCGTGCCTCGACACGGGCTACCGGCTGCCGGGGTGAGCAGGGACCGGCGCTGCCGAGCCATGCGGACGGCCGACGCCGATGAGGCGCATCTCGCCCCTAGACATGTCCGGTTGACGTTCAGTGAGGCGGAGCCTACGAGACGACTTCGAAGTCGGCGCGCTTGCCGACGGCCGTCGTCACCACGTTGACGACCGTGACCACGGCGTCGCCGGGGCCCGAGGTCGTCTTGTGGTAGATGATCCCCTCGAAGGTGGCCTCCTCGATGTCCGTCGAGATGTCGGCCTCCTCGTCGTTGGCGAAGAAGACGCCCTTGTACTGCTTGCCCTCGAACGTGTCGACGGGGAACACGTAGCCTTGACCTTCGATACCGGCCAGCGTTGCGTCCTGGAGTTCGTAGAGCGCCAAATCAAACCTCGAATTGTGGGGGGAGACAAAAGCCCGATGCGGACCGACCGGCCGAGCGGCGGTTCGTCGCGCTCGGTCTATCCTTTTATGAATCTGCCCCCCCGGGGTTTCCCCCGTGCCATGAAGACGCTCCACCTCGCCGCCGCCCTCCTCGCCGTCCTCGTCGTCGGGTGCGCGCCGACGGCGCCGATGGCGACGGCGCCCACGCCCGAGGGCCGGACGTTCACCGTCCTCCAGATCAACGACGTCTACGAGATCACGCCCGTCGAGGGCGGGCAGTCCGGCGGCCTCGCGCGCGTGGCCGGGCTCCGCCAGCAGCTCTTGGCCGACGACCCCCGCACGATCACCGTCATGGCCGGCGACTTCCTGAGCCCGTCGGCGCTGGGGACCGCCCGCGTCGACGGCGAGCGGCTCTACGGCCGGCAGATGGTCGCCGTGCTCAACGCGCTCGGGCTCGACGTGGCCGCCGTCGGCAACCACGAGTTCGACGTGAGCGCCGACGCCTTCGCGGCGCGCGTCGCCGAGGCCGACTTCCCGTTTATCACCGCGAACGCCGTCCAGCCGAGCGGCGCCCGCTTCGACGACGTCCCGCCCCGCCTCGTGATGACGGTGCCGACAGCGGGTGGCCCGGTCCGCGTGGGCATCGCCAGCGTGGTCCTCCCCTCGAACCAGAAAGACTGGGTGGCCTACCTCGACGCCGACTCGACCCTGCGCGCCGAGGTCGCCCGCCTCGACGCCGAGACCGACGTGGTGATCGGGCTGACGCACCAGGCCTTCGCCGACGACGTCCGCGCGGCGGCCACGATCGACGGGCTCGACCTGGTGCTGGGCGGGCACGAGCACGAGAACGTGCGCGCGTACCGGGGCGCGCGGATGGTCCCGATCCTGAAGGCGGATGCGAACGCGCGGACGGCCTACGTCCACCGCGTCACGGTCGGGACGGACGGTGCGGTGTCGGTGGCCTCGGAGCTGGTTTCGATCACCGCCGCGACGCCCGAGGACCCGGCCGTCGCGGCGGTCGTCGCCGAGTGGGTCGAGACGGCGTACGCGGGCTTCATCGCCGACGGCTTCGACCCCGAGGCCGTCGCCGTGACGACGACCGACGACCTCGACGGCCGCGAGGGGACGGTCCGCACCCGGCCCGCACGCCTCGGCGCGCTCATCGCCGACGGGTTCGTGGCGGCCTCCGGCGCGGACGCCGGGCTCTTCAATGGCGGCTCGATCCGCGTCGACGACGTGCTGGCAGCCGGCCCGTTCCGCGAGTACGACGCAATCCGGGTGCTGCCCTTTGGCGGCGAGGTCGTGACCGTCACCCTGCCCGGCGCCGTCCTCGCGCGGGTGCTCAGCCAGGGCGACGCGAACGCCGGCACGGGCGGCTACCTTCAGCGCTCGGCCGAGATCGGCCAGGCCGCCGACGGCACGTGGACGATCGGCGGCGCCCGCCTCGACCCGGCCCGGACGTACACCATCGCGACGAACGACTTCCTGGTGCTGGGCCTGGAGACGGGCCTCGACTTCTTCAGCGTGGAGGGCAACCCCGAGATCACCCAGGTCGGCACGCACGGCGACGTGCGGCGGGCGCTGCTCGACCAGCTGGTGCGGGTCTACGAGTAGCGCGCGGCCGTCCCGGGGCCGGTCGAGAGCGTCACGGACGGGCTCGCGGCCGTCACGAGCCGCCTCGACGCCGTCCCGGACGATCTCGCAGGCGTCTTGGGCCTTCTCGATGGTCTCTCGGACGAAGTCGAGGCCCTCACGAAGCTTCTCGATGCCGTCTCGGACGCTCTCGACGGGGTCGCGGGCCGCCTCTGCGTCGCGAACGATCTCGACGCTCTCACAGGCTGGTTCGACACTGTCACGGGCTCCCTCGAGGGTCTCACGAGCCCGGTCGAAACCCCTTCACAATCGGGGTGGAGGTCTCCCGCCGGCCGGTGGGCGGCCGGGGCTGCGGACCCCACGGGTCGCCGAGCGAGTATGCATGCCGCACTCGGACCTCTGTGCCATGAGCGCTCCCCACCTTGTTCTGGCGGCCCTCGTCGTCGTCGTGGCGGCCTGGATCGGCCTCAGCGTCTGGGAGGTCGCCGCGCGCGCCCGGCTCGACCAGACGACCCCCCAGATCCGCGCGGCCTTCGAGGCGCACGCAGCGCCGTACACCGCGCGCGGCGACCTCCCGCCCCCCGCCTACTGGGACTTCCGGCGCGGGCGACTCGTGGAGTACCCGCCGGGATCGGCAGAGCAGGTGCAGAGCGAGGACCCCGAGGCGCCGTTCGTCGTCGCCACGGTCGTGCGCGAGGACACGGCCACCGGCGAGCGCTGGCCGCTCTGGATGTGGGGGCTCTGGGTGGGCGCCGTCCCCGGAGTGCTGTTCCACGGGCTCTTCGGCGTGGCGGCGGTGGGCCTGCTGGCGTGGTGGCTGCGGCTGCGCACGGACGCCGGGTAGCCCGCTGCGGCAGGCCGGGGGAGCCGTCCCTGCGTCTCCGTGTATCTCCGTCGCCCGTCCCCCGTAGCGCCTCGACTGCCGGAGGGCCGCTTCCGAACGCCGGTCTGTCCTCCACCCGCCACCAAAGCTTGTCTGTGAGTCGCCGAGCCCGACGGATCGCGCTGTGGAGCGTCGCTCCGATCCTGATCGCCAGCGGGCTCTTCGCCCTCGGCGTGCTCTGGCCGCTCCCGACCGCCGTGCCCGTCGTCACGGACCACCCGGTCGCCTTCGTCGGCGTCACCCTCATCGACGTCGAGCGCGGGCTCGCCGTGCCCGACCGCACGGTCGTCGTCGACGGCGGGCGGATCACCGCCGTGGCGGGCGCGCACGAGGTGCACCTCCCCGACGACGCCGAGCGGATCGACGCCCGCGAGCGGTACCTCCTGCCGGCGCTCTGGGACATGCACACGCACGTGTATGCGATCTCGCCCCTGCTCGACCTCCCGCTCTACCTGAGCTACGGCGTGGCGAACGTCCGCGACATGCTGAGCTGCCCCCAGGCCGGCGACCCGTTCATCTCGTGCCCGGAGGACAAGCGCCGGTGGACGGACGAGGCCGAGCGGGGCCTCCGCGTCGGCCCACGGATCGTCTCGACCGCGAGCTTTATGGCGAACGGCCCGGGTATGCAGGCGCGGCTCCCGAACGCGCCGCCCTTCGTCGGCGCCGAGACGCCCGCGCAGGCGCGCGCGTTCGTGCGGCACGAGGCGGCCCGCGGGGTCGACGAGATCAAGGTCTACGACCGGATCCCGCGCGCCGCCTACTTCACGCTCGTCGCTGAGGCGCACCGGGTGGGCCTCGACGTGGTGGGCCACCGGCCCCACGCGGTGAGTGCTGTCGAGGCCGCCGCGGCCGGGCAGAAAAGCGTCGACCACGCCCGCGTCTTCCTGCACGAGGCGTACTCCGGGAGCGCCGCGCTCCGCGCCGCGGCTGGGACCGACGCCTGGCGCGAGGACCGACCGCGGATGGTCGCCGAGCACGACTCGGCGATGGCGCAGGAGATCTTCGCGGCGTTCGTCGAGCACGGCACGTGGTACGTCCCCACCCACCTGACGCGCTGGTCCGACGCCTACGCCGACGCCCCGGCGGTCCGCCAAGACTCCCTGCTCCAGTACCTCCACCCCCTCATGCGGTGGCAGTGGATGGAGGACGTCGACGCCACCGTCGCCGAAGACCCGACGCCGCGCGGGCGGCAAGCGTACCGCGACGTCTACCACGCGGGGCTCGCCCTGACCGGCGCGGCCCACCGGGCCGGCGTCCCGGTCCTCGTCGGGACGGACTACATCGTGGCAGGCGCCGACGTGCACCGCGAGCTCGAGCAGCTCGTGGCGGCCGGGCTGTCCGCGGCGGACGCGCTCCGGGCGGCGACCCTCCACCCCGCCCGCTACGCCGGGCTGGAGCGGACGTCCGGGAGCGTCGCGGTCGGCAAGGTGGCCGACCTCCTCCTCCTCGACGCCAACCCGCTCGACGACATCCGCCACACGCAGCGCATCCGGGCCGTCGTGTTCAACGGCAACCTGTACGACCGCGACGCGCTCGACGGGCTCCAGGCCCTCGTGAGGCAGCGCGCCCGCAGCTGGGCCGTGGCGTGCAAGATCCTGTGGCGGTTCGTCAAACGCCCCGCCAGCTACTGACGCCGCTCCGCCCGATCCGCCGCCGCCCCGCAGGCGACGACGCGAGCGGGGCGAACGGCGTCGGCGAGCCTCAGGCGGGGACCGGGGCCACGCCGATCTCTTGGGCCAGCTCGCGGAGCTGCTCGAACGTCAGCGACTGCGGGCCGTCGGACAGCGCGTGGTCCGGGTCGGGGTGCGCCTCGACGATCAGGCCGTGCGCGCCGGCCGCGAGCGCCGCCTTGGCGAGCGCCGGGACCCAGCGCCGCAAGCCGGCCGCGTGGCTCGGGTCGACGATGACCGGCAGGTGCGTCCGCTCCCTAGCGACGACGACCGCCGACAGGTCGAGCGTGTTGCGGGTCGCCGTCTCGAACGTCCGGATCCCGCGCTCGCACAGGATCACGCGCTCGTTGCCGCCCGCGAGCACGTACTCGGCCGCCGCCAGCCACTCGTCGATGCTCGACGACATCCCGCGCTTCAAGAGCACGGCGGCGTGGCTGCGGCCGACCTCCTTGAGTAGCTCGAAGTTTTGCATGTTGCGCGCGCCGATCTGGAGCACGTCCGCCTCCCGGGCCACGGCCTCCACGTCGCGGGGGTGGACGACTTCGGTGACGATCGGCAGGCCGTGCTGGCGGCCGGCCTCGTGCATCAGCGCGAGCCCTTCGAAGCCCATGCCCTGGAAGTCGTACGGCAGCGTCCGGGGCTTGAAGCAGCCGCCGCGCAGCATCAGCCCGCCCGCCTCGCGGACGGCCTTGGCGCTCGCAAAGATCTGCGCCTCGCTCTCGACCGAGCACGGCCCGGCGATCAGGACGGGCGGCTCGGTCCCGCCGATGCGCACGCCCGCGATCTCGACGACGGTGTCGGGCCGGTCGATGCGGTCGGTGAGCGCGCGGCGGCTGGGCTTCACAGACGCGGGCGCGGTCGCCTTGGGGCGGGCGGTCTCCTCGGCACGCGGAGCGAGTGCGGCGCGCGGCGTCTCGGCGCGGTAGATCGGGTACGAACCCAGCACGCGCAGCATCCGGGCCTTCGCGGTCGCCTGCGCGACGGCGTCCGCAACGTGCGATTCGTGCATCCCGCCCTCGAGGTCGATGTAGAACAGACTCTGAAACGGCGTCGTGGGCGACGGCCGGCTCTCCAGCTTGGTCAGGTTGACGTCGGCGTCGGCGAACAGCTGGAGCATGCCCGCGAGTGCGCCCGTCGCGTGGTCGGTCGCCAGCACGAGCGACGTTTTGTGGGCCAGGCGCGGGTCGTGCGCGAGCGGCTCGGTCGCCACGACCAGGAAGCGCGTAAAGTTGTCCTTGCGGTTCGCGATGTGGCGCTTGATGACGTGCAGGCCGTACAGCTCGGCGGCGTCCTCCCCGGCGATGGCGGCGCGCGTCGGGTCGCCGGACTCGGCGACCGACCGGGCGGCCCCGGCCGTGTCGGTCTCGGCGTCGACGTGGACGTCGCCCAGCCCATCCAAAAAGAGGCTGCACTGGCGGAGCGCCTGGGGGTGGCTCCCGATGCGGCGGATCTGGGCCAGCGGCACGTCTTCGGTCGCCAGCAGGCAGTGCTCCACCTTCAAGATCTCCTCGCCGACGATGTGCAGCCCGGGCTCGACCAACAGGTCGTAGACGCCCGAGATCGGCCCGGCCGTCGTGTTCTCGACCGGCAGCACGGCGCGGTCGGCCTTGCCGCGCTTGAGGAGATCGATGGCGCCCCCGAACGTGCTCGCGCCGACCGTCTCGGACTCGACCGCCGCAAAGTGATGCCGCGCCGCCGAGTGGCTGTAGCACCCGTCGACGCCCTGGTAGGCCACGCGGACGCCCGCCGCGTCGCCCTGCTGGCGGACGGCCTGGTAGCGGACCGAGTGGCGCAGGATCTGGCGGTAGAGCTGGCTCGCGAAGTAGCCGTCGACGCCGGCGTCCTCGGCGAGCGCGTGGACGCGGGACAGAAGGTCCTGCTCGCGGCCGGGGTCGAAGAGGGGGAGCGCGTCGTCGGCGGCCTTGACGGCGGCAACGTCCGCGACGAGCCGCTGGCGGTCGGCGAGCGCGGCGACGAGCCGGCGGTCGACGGCGTCGAGGTCGTCGCGCAGGGCGGAGAGGTCGGTGGACTCGGACATGTCGGGGGGGAGGCTCTAAACGAAAAAAGCCCGCCGGGAGGGGCGGGCTCTGCAAAGCGGACCGGGGAGGCTGGCTACCCCGTCTGCTGCGTGCCCGCCGAACGCATAAACCAATAGCCGTAGGGACGGGCGGTGGCGAGCGTGGGGCGGGCGTCGATCATGGGCCGATGGTACTTGTCGGGCGAGCGCGGCGCAAGGCCGACGCGAGCGCTCGGCGCAGATCGGGGCCCGGAAGCGCTTTTCTTCTCAAGGCGGTTCGACTCCTGAGGCCTTCCCTCCCCGCGCAGGGCCCGCTGACGGCGTGACGATCGCCCGACATCGCGCGGCATATGTCGTAGCCTTCGTCTCGCTCGCACTCCGATGATCCGGATCGTCCTCCTTGCAGCGCTCGCGACGGCCGCGGCGGCTCAGCCCGGGCCGGAGGCCTACCTCGCCGTGCTCGCCGACCCCGACGCACGCGGCCACGCCCGGCTCATCGCCCAGGCCTGGCCCGCGCTCCCCGACTCGGTGCGCCGCGCGCTCGGGCCGCCGGACCGTCCCGGCGTGGGGGCCGAGGTCGCCGCGTGGTGGCGCGGCGCCGACCCGCTCCCGGCCACGCCCGACCTCGAAGGCGTCGCCGAGCACCTCCGCCGCGTCGCGGTCGCCGTCCGGCGCTACCCCTCGGACGCGCCCGCCGGGTTCGACGCGCGCGGCGAGGTGCTCGTCAAGCTCGGCGAGCCGCCCCACGCGCGGCGACTCTACTCGCCCACGATGCGCCGCGCGAGCGTCTACGACCGCGCGCCCGACAACGAGCTGTGGACGTACGGCCGCCGCGGCCCCGTCTACCTGTTCGTCGACGACCGCCGGCGCGGCTGGCGCGAGGCCGAGCCCGTCGACCTCATCCCGTTCGAGCTCCGGCGGACCGAGGCGGCGCCAGCGATCCTGGCCGAACTGCTCCCGCCAATGGCCGTCTCGGATCGGAACTACCTCCGAGCCCTTCACACCATCGAACGGGCGCTGAATCCGATGGAGGCCACGCCCGAGTTCGGGCTCGACACGTCGGCGCCGGGGTATCGAGACCGCCTCGGGCACAACCTCCACTACGCCGTCCGCACCGAGACGCGGCGGGCGGTGCGCCAGCGCGACGCGACCGTCGAGCCGACCGGACCGGCGCTCCCGGTCGTCGTCGAGATCCCGCTGGCCGTGCGCGTCGCCCGGTTCCGCGCGGCGGATGGCGGGACGCGCGTCGAGGTGGCCTACGCGCCCGAGCCCGGGGCGTACGTCGGGCTGGCGGGCGCGCACACCGTCCGGTCGGTCGCAACGCTCGCGGAGGCGGGGCGGCCGGCGAGCCGGCCGTTCCCCCGGGAGGCGGCCTCGCTCGCGCTCCCGCCTGCGGCCACCCGGCCCGGCGGCACGACGCCCGTCGTCGCCGCGACGCTCGCCAGCCTCGGCCGCCACGCGACAGTCGCCGTCCAGGTCGACGTGGTCAACGACACGGGCGCGACGGTCCGCCGCGCCGTCGAGCGCGTCGGCCCGCTGGCGCCGCTGTCGGTCGGTTCCGGCGGGCTGCTCATGAGCGATCCGCTCCCCCACCTCGTCCCGCCCGGCGCCCAGCGCGCCATCGCGACCGCCGACCGCGCGGACGCCGTCGCGGCCCGCGAGCGCTGGCGGTACCCGTACACCGTCGTCGTGCCGGGCGCCGACCTCGGCGTTTACGTCGAGGCGTACGACCTCGGCACACGCGATGGGCGGTCGAGCTACGAGGTCGAGCGGACGGTCGAGATCGAGCGCGGCGGCGAGCGCCTGTTCGTGTCGCGGAGCGCGACGGTGTCAGGGACGAGCTCGGGGACGGCGCGCGAGTTCGTGGTGCTGCCCGTCCCGGCGGAGGCGCGGCCCGGCGACCGGGTCGTGTTCGAGGGCGTCATCCGCGACACCGTCACCGGCCGCTCCGGGACGTGGGCGCTGGCGTTCGGCGTCGCGGAGTAGCGCGGGCGGTCGGGAAACCTCGACCCTCCGCGAGCGGTCCGGGCGCCATGCCCGACGCCGCGCTCGTCTCCCTTCGGTCCGCCGGCCGCCGCGTGGGCGACCGCTGGGTGTGGCGCGGGCTCTCCGTCGCCGTCCGCCCCGGTGACCGGCTGGCGGTGCGCGGGGCGTCGGGTGCCGGCAAGACGCTGCTGCTCCGCGCGCTCGCGGGCCTCGACGCGCTGGACGAGGGCGAGCTCGGGGCGAACGGCGCGCCGGTCCTCAGCTTGCCCGGCCACCGCGCGGCCGTCGCCCACATCGCCCAGCGGCCGGCGCTGTTCGACGGGACCGTGCGCGACAACCTGAGCGCCCCATTCGCCTTCGCCGCGCACGACGGCGTCTACGACGAATCCCGCGCGCTCGCGCTGACGCATGCCTTAGCCCGCGAGCCGGCCCTGCTTGACCAGTCCGTCGACGGGCTCTCGGGCGGCGAGGCCGCGACCGTCGGGCTGGCGCGCGCCCTCCTCACCGCCCCGACGGTGCTGCTTCTCGACGAGCCAACATCTGGACTCGACCCCGACCGCGCCGCCGCCGTCGAGGCCGTCGTCGACGCCTTTCTCGCCGCCGACCCGCGCCGCGCCGCCGTCTGGACGAGCCACGACGCCGCCCAACTGGCGCGCGTCACCGACCGGTCCATCGACTTGTGAGCGCAGCCGTCGACATCTCGCTGTGGCAGCTCGTGCTGGCGTCGGGCCTGCTGCTCGTCGCGCTCGGCGCGTCGGTCGCGCTCCGGCTCGGGCTCACGACGGGGCTGGCGGTCGCGGCGACGCGGATGGTGGCCCAGCTGTTTTTGGTCGGGCTCGTGCTGGAATGGGTGTTCTCGACCGACAGCGCGCTCTTGGTCGTGGCGCTGGCGGTCGGGATGGCGCTGCTGGCGGGGCACGCGGCGGTGCGGCGGACCTCGCGGCGCTTCCGGGGGATCTGGGCGGACGCGCTCGTCTCCGTGCTCGGCGCCTCGTTCATCGTCACCGGCGCGGCCGTCGTGGGGATTCTGCGCATCGACCCGTGGTACGACCCGCAGTACGTGATCCCGCTCCACGGGATGCTGCTCGGGAACGCGCTGACCGGCATCTCGCTGTCGCTCGACCGCTTTATGGAGGGCGCCGGCCGAGGGCGCGGGCTCGTCGAGGCGCGGCTGGCACTCGGCGCGACACGCTGGGAGGCCGCCCGTCCCCTCTTCCGCGAGGCCGTTCGCACCGGGCTCGTGCCGATCACCAACTCGATGGCGGTGATGGGCGTCGTGAGCCTGCCCGGCATGATGACGGGGCAGATCCTGGCGGGCGCCGCGCCGGCCGACGCGGTCCGCTACCAGATCCTGATCGTGTTCATGATCGCGGCGTGCGTGGCGCTGGCGGCGCTCGGCGTCGTCGGGCTGGCGTACCGGCGCCTCTTTTCGGCCGACCACCGCTTCCACCCGGAGCGGCTAACGGACGCCTAGGTCAGAACCAGATCCACCCCTCGCGCCGCGCCAGCACCTCGTCGTCTGGGGAATGCACCGCGCCGCGCGCGTAGTCCGCCGCAGCGACGCCGCACAGGATGGCGTCGAACACGTGGTCCGACGCCTGGGCCCGCTCGCGGATGGCTGGCGCGATCTCGAGGTCGAGGGCGTCGAGGAGCTCGGCGCGCCGGGCACCCGCGTCGGGCGCCTTGTAGCCGCGGGGCGAGAGGCCGCGGCGGATCAGCGTCGCCGCCGGGTATACCTCGATGGCCTGCCGTCCCGCGACCGCGCCGGGCGTCCATCCGATTTCGACCGGGACGTGCTCGCGGACGGCCGCGAGTGTGGCGAGGGCGACATGCGCCGTCCGCGCAATCCGGTCGGCGCCCACGTCGAGCGGCGTCTTGCGGATCGTGCGCTGGACGAACCGGTCGGTCTCGCGCCGAAACAAGTCGTTGGGCGTGATCTCGAGGGCGTCGCCCGCGCGGTGCTCCGCCAGCCGGCCCATCTCGACGGGCCACCCGAGCGGCGCGTCGAGCGCGAGCACAGCGTCGGCGGAGTCCGCGAGCCAACCCGCCAGCGTGTCGACGATGTCAGTGCGCGACCGCCCCACGCGCGCGTCGTGGACGGTAAGGCCGGAGTCCGAGAGGGTGGCGACCGCGAGCCCGGTGTTCTTGGGCTGGGTGGCGCAGTCGAGACCGATCAGGCGCATGTCGAGGCGAGGGAGAGCGGCGGGC
Source organism: Rubrivirga halophila (assembly GCF_046845755.1). Lineage (GTDB taxonomy): Bacteria > Bacteroidota > Rhodothermia > Rhodothermales > Rubricoccaceae > Rubrivirga. The sequence goes on along the minus strand of NZ_CP177357.1, from coordinate 3,729,806 downwards.
GGGCTACCCCTCCCCTTCCAAAAAATCGACGGCGAGGTGCGCGAGGGCGCGGACGCCGAGCGGGAGCGCGGCCTCGTCGATGCGGAACAGCGGCGAGTGGTTCGGCGGGAACGCCTCGTCGCTGGCGCCGGGCGTCTTGATCCCGAGCCAGAGGTAGAGGCCGGGGACCTCGTTCGCGAAGTACGAGAAGTCCTCGGCACCGAGCACGGGCGTCACGTCCGCGCCGAAGCCGTCGCCGGCGACGGCCTGGAGCGTCGGCGTCATCTGCGCCAGCAGGGCCGGGTCGTTCGCGGTCACCGGGTACCCGTACTCACCCGCGATCGTGACCTCGGCCGTCGCGCCCTGGCTGGCGGCGATGTGCTCGACGGTCCGCCGGATGCGCTCGTGAAGGAGGGCCCGGACGCCGGCGTCGAGCGAGCGGATGGTCCCGATCATCAGCACGGAGTCGGGGACGATGTTGGACCGCACGCCCCCGTCGATCCGCCCGATCGTGACGACGGCCGGCGAGGTCGTCAGGTCGATCTGGCGGCTGACGATCGTCTGGAGGCCGGTGACGATGAGCGCGGACGTGGCAATCGGGTCGACGCCGCCCCACGGCAGCGCGCCGTGCGTCTGCTTGCCGCGAACCACGATGCGCAGGTCGTCGGCCGAGGCCATCATCCCGCCGGGCCGCGTCAGCACCTCGCCGACCTCGTACATGCTCGTCACGTGGAGACCGAACACGCCGTCGACGCCGTCGAGCGCGCCTTCGGCCACCATCTGCTCGGCGCCGGCCGGGGCCTCGCCCGCGGGCGCCCCTTCCTCGGCGGGCTGAAACAGGAAGACGACCGTGCCCGGCAGGTCGGCCCGCATCCCGGCCAGCACCTCGGCGACGCCCATCAGAATCCCGACGTGCGCGTCGTGGCCGCAGGCGTGCATTACGCCCACGTCCAGCCCGTTGTAGGTCGAGCGGACAGTCGAGGCGAACGGGAGGTCAACCATCTCGGTGACGGGGAGCGCGTCCATGTCGGCACGGAGCGCGACCGTCGGCCCGGGCCGCCCGCCGCGCAGCGTGCCCACGACGCCCGTCCGCGCGACGCCGGTGCGCACCTCGATCCCGAGGTCGGCGAGGTGGCGGGCCACGTACCCCGCCGTCTCGGTCTCGCGGTTCGACAGCTCGGGGTTCGCGTGGACGTGCCGCCGGTACTCGACGACGTTCGCCGAGACCTCGGCCACGGCGGCGTCGATGCGAGCGCCGAGGTCGGTCTGCGCGGCGGCCGGGAAGGCGGCGAGGAGGACGGCGAGGGCGAGCAGACGGCGCATGGCTGGGGGAGAGGGTGCGTCGCCAAGATCGGCACCCCCGGCCCCCGACCGGTAGGTTCAGTGGTCCGGCTCGGCGGCCTCTCGCCACTTCGACCCATGCGCTTGCTCCTCGTCGCCCTCGTGGCCCTGATCACTCTCTCAGCCTGCGCTGACGCTCCGTCCTCCGGCGCTCCGGACGACAGCGAACCCACCGCGAGCGCGGACGCCGAGCGCGCCGCGATCCTGGCCGTCCTCAACGGCGAGACCCGCGCGGCCCTCTCGCGCGACTACGACGGCTGGCGCGAGCACTGGGTCCACGAGCCGTATGTCGTCAAGACGTACCTCGACCTCACAGACGGCACCGGCTCCGAGATGCGTGGGTTCGCGGCCGTCAACGACTTTGTCCGGGACTACCTCGACGCGCACCCCGAGCCCGAGCCACCGCCGCCCGCGCTGGAGACTGCCGACATCCGCCTCTACGGCAACGGCGCCGCGGTCACCTACGAGCAGCAAGACGCCGACCAGGGCTGGAAGCGGGAGTCGCGGCTGATGGAAAAGGTGGGCGGCGACTGGCGGATCGCCGGGATGCACACGACGATCTACGGGCCCGAGCGGCCGGACTAAGCCGCGAGCGGTCTTCTGGCGCGACGGGTCCGCACACGCCCCGGCCGAGCTGCGAGAGTGCTCGCCCCCCCTACGGCGCCCCCTCTCCCCTCAGGAGAGGGACAGCCGAAGGCCGGCGCCATCCAACGCGCAGCAAGCCCGCCCGCTGGCGCAAGCCGAGAGCCGATCGTGGCGCCCACTTGCCAACGCAAAGTGGATCGTCTACTTTGGGTTGCAAAGAGACCTCTCCCCCATGCGCCCCGACCGCCCCGCCCTCCGCTCGCGCCAGCCGGCGACCCCGCCCGACGCGACGGCGGCCTCCAGCCTGCGCTTTATCCGCGAGACGATGGCGCGGACGGGCACCTTCACGGCCGTCCCCGGCTGGGGCGGCGTGGCGATGGGCGCGACCGCGCTGGCGGCGGCGGTCGTGGCCGCGCGGCAGCCGACGGTCTCGGACTGGCTGACCGTCTGGACCGCCGAGGCGCTCGTCGGGCTCGTCGTCGGCGGGTGGGCGACGGCGGCCAAGGCGCGGCGCGGCGGGCATGCCCTCCTCAGCGGCCAGGGCCGCAAGTTTTTGCTCGGCCTCCTGCCCGCCCTGCTCGTCGGCGTCGCCCTCACGCTGGCCGTCTTCGCCTACGAGGTCGGCCCGACGGGCGAGGTCGCAGCGCGCGGCGGCACCATCGACGCGATCGCCAGCTACCGGCTGCTGCCCGGGCTGTGGCTGCTGCTCTACGGCGCGGGCGTCGCCTCGGCCGGGATGTTCTCGATCCGGCTCGTCCCCCTCATGGGCTCGCTGTTCATGCTCACCGGCGCGCTCGCGCTGCTGGCGCCCGCCGCCTGGGGCGACGCCTTCATGGCCGTCGGCTTCGGCGGCCTGCACATCGTCTTCGGCCTCCTTATCGCGACCCGCCACGGCGGCTAGCGGGTGAGGAGGGATGGGTCACGAGTGATGAGTCCGAACCAGAAACCGACGACAACCATGCCCGACTCCACATCCTCGCGGCGCGCGGTCCGCCCGGCGCCCTCTGTCCCCGACCTCGACGCCATCGTGCACCAGCGCGTGCGGCTCGGGATCTTGAGCGCGCTCGCGGCCGGCGGCACGACCTCGTTCACCGACCTCAAGACCGTCCTCGAGCTCACCGACGGCAACCTGTCGGTCCACGCCCGCAAGCTGGAGGACGCCGGCTACATCGAGGTCCGTAAGTCGTTCGCCGAGCGCGTCCCGCTGACCGAGTACGCCCTCACCGACGCCGGCCTGCGCGCCCTCGGCGACTACCTCGACGCGATGGAGGCCGTCATCGCCTCTGCCCGCCCGTCGTCATGACCGCGCCCTCGCCCCGCTGGGCCGGGCTCGCGCTCGTGCCCGCCGCCGTGCTCGTCTCGACGGGCCTCCTTCAAAGCGCCAGCGGCGTCGTGGTCGGGCGGCCCGACTGGCTGGTGCACCCGGCGCTCGTGCTGGGCGGGCTGGCGCTCGCCGTCGCGCTGGCGGCGGCCGACGCGCTGCGGCTCCGTGTCGAGCGCGCGCCTGACGCCGTGACGCTGCGGCTCGACGTGCGGCGGCGCCCTTTCGCGCTCGCGGCAATCGCCAGCGCCGCCACGTTCGCGGCCGTCATCGCGGTCTACCTCGTCGCCGAAAACCTGGGCTGATCCACCCGTCGGGCACCTCCGAGCCCACTCACATCTCCAAACTTTGAAATGCAAAGAACTCTCCAGTCTGCCGGCTTCCACCTCGCCCTCGTCATGGACGGGAATGGCCGCTGGGCCGAGCGCCGGGGCCTGCCCCGCGCCGCCGGCCACCGCGCGGGCGCCGAGGCCCTGCGCCGCGTCGTCGAGGCCGCGCCCGGACTGGGCGTCGGCGCGCTGACCGTGTATGCGTTCTCGGCCGACAACTGGCGGCGCCCCCCGCGCGAGGTCTCCGCCCTGATGTCGCTCCTTGGGGCGACGCTGCGCGCCGAGGCCCCCAAGCTGCGCCGCGCGGGCGTCCGGCTCCAGATTATCGGTCGCCGCGACCGGCTGCCGCTCGCGCTCCGCTCCGCCGCCGCGCGCGCCGAGTGGGAAACGCGCCGGGGCTCGCGCCTCACGTTGCGGGTCGCCGTCGACTACTCGGCGCGAGCCGCCATCTGCGACGCCGCTGGCCGGCTGGCAGGCAACAACGGTCCGCCGAGTCGAGACGCCTTTGAGGCCGCGCTCGGCGCCGCCCTCCACCCCGACGGCGGTGCCTCGCCCGCGGTCGACCTGCTCGTCCGCGCCGGCGGCGAGCGGCGGCTGAGCGACTTCCTGCTCTGGGAGGCCGCCTACGCCGAGCTCCGCTTCGACGACACGCTCTGGCCCGACGTCGACGGCGACTGGCTGGCGGACGCGGTCGCCGACTTCGACTCGCGCCAGCGCCGCTTTGGCGGCCTGGTCGCCGCCTGATCTCGTGTTCGCCCTCGCCCTGCTAACGGCGCTACTGGCCCTCGCGGCCCTCACCGTCGTCGCCCTCCTCGCGCTCGTCCGTCTCGGGCGGCGCCTCCTGTCGACCCCGATCTCCCCCCCGACCATGTTCAAACGTCTCGCCGCCGTCGCCTTCATCTTTGTCGCCTGCTCCGTCGCCTGGATGGTGCTGGGCGGCACCGTCACGCACCGCACGTCCGAGAGCGACAGCTATCTCCGCGCCAGCGTCGGGGAGCTGTGGGGCGGGCCCCAGGTCCAGCACGCGCCGACACTCGCGCGACTGGGCACCACCACGCGGTCCGTCGTCCGCCAGCAGCCCAACGCCGAGGGCACTGGGCTCGAGTCGGTGTCCGAGACGGTCACGGAGGCCACGCGCGAGCCGGTCCCGCTCGCCGGGACGCGGCTGGCGGCCGACCTCGCGCTCGACCACCGCCGCAAGGGGTTGATGTGGTACCCGACGTATGCGGCGACCGTCGACGCCCGGTACCGGCTCCGGAATGACGGCGACGCGGGCCGGTTCGAGTTCACCTTCCCCTTGCCCGACGGCGCCTCGGTCTTTTCCGGCCTGGAGCTGGACGTCGACGGCGACTCGGTCGGCGTCGACGCCGAGGGCGGGGCGATCCGGCACGGGCTCGCGCTGAAGGCCGGCGAGTCGGTCGTCGTCCGCGTCCGCTACGGGTCGCAGGGCGTCTCGACGTGGCGCTACGCGCTCGGTGCCAGCCGACACACCGTCCGCCGCGAGGAGTCGGCGGGCGTCGGCGTGCAGACGGCGCGCGACCTGACGGTGCGCGTCACGACCGACTTCGACGCCGTCGACTTCCCCGAAGGCACGCTGTCCCCGACGGCCAAGCGCGCCACGAGCGGCGGCTGGGTGCTGACGTGGGACTACGGCACGCTCGTCGCCTCGGCGGACGTGGGCGTGGCGATGCCGCAGCGCCTCAACCCGGGCCCGTGGGTCAGCCGGGTGACCTTCTTCGCGCCCGTCAGCCTGTTCCTGTTCTTCTTCGCCGTCTTCGTGCTCTCCGTCCTGCGCGGCGTCCGGCTGCACCCGATGCACTACTTTTTCCTCGGCGCCGCCTGCTTCGCGTTCCACCTTTTGCTGGCGTACCTCGTCGACCACGTGTCGGTCGGCGTGGCGATGGCGGTGGCGTCCGTCGTGAGCGTCGGCCTGGTCGTGTCGTACGTGCGGCTGGTGGCCGGCCTGCGGTTCGCGCTCGTCGAGGTCGGCGGTGCGCAAATGGTGTACCTCGTCGCCTTCGCGGCGACGTTCTTCCTGGAGGGCTTTACCGGACTCGCCGTCACGCTGCTCTCTGTCGCCACGCTGTTCGTGACGATGCAGGCGACCGGCCGGCTCGACTGGGAGGCCGTCTTGAACCGCCCCGAGGTCGACATCGACGCGGCCCGCCGCGAGCGCCCGGCGGTCGGCATCCCGGCGTGATCCCGTCCTGCCGGCCGGGCGGGCCCTGCGCTCCTCCCTTCCCCCCTGGTTTCCCCACCGACCCATGACCCCGACCACCTTCTATCGCGCCGGCCTCGGCCTGGCCGTGTTCGCGCTCCTCGCCGTGCTCTGGATCTCGGGCGCCGTCGGCATCGTCGGCGCCGAGGGCGACCGCGCGGACCTCCTCTACGTCGGCGCGCTCGGCGTCGGGGTCGTCGGCGCGGTTGTGGCCCGGCTTCGGGCGAGCGGGATGGTGTGGGCGATGGGGGCGACGGCCGTGGCCATGATGCTGGCGGGCGTCGTCGCGCTGGCGGCTGGGCTGGTGCCCGCGTACAACCCGGCCGCCGAGATCCTGGGACTCAGCGGGCTGTTCGCGACGCTCTTCGCCGGGTCGGCGTGGCTGTTCGGGCGCGCGGCGGCGGGCGCCCGCGGGTAACTCCGAGCCGGCCATCGGGGCGGCCCGGACGTGCGCGGTGCCCGCGATCCACTCGCGGCGGCCGGGGTACTGCACGGCCCGCTTCTGCTGCCCCCATGGACTGGCTCGATCTGCTGCAATGGCCCGCCTTCGTCGTCACCGTCGCCGCCGGGTGGCTGGTGGCGTCGGAGAGCGGGCGCCGCCGGCTCTGGGGCTTCGGCTTGTTCCTGGTGTCGAACGCGCTCTGGATCGGCTGGGGCTGGCACGACGCGGCGTGGGCGCTCGTGGCGCTGCAGGTGTCCCTGGTGGTCACGAACGTCCGGGGCGTGGTGGACAACCGGGCGGCGTAGCGGCGGCGCGAGCGCCCCGGTTCCCTCGCAGGCGTCCCGCGCCGCCTTGCTTAAGCCTGGGACGCCGTCTCGAACCGCATCATCCCCCGACGGCGAGTGACGACTCGGGCCTGCTGAGCCGTGTCGCCATATCATCACACGACGACTCTGCCGCAGTGGACCCTACGGCGCCAGGCGCTCCGTCGTCCAGCCGTCGTCGTCCCGGCGGTAGACGTGCCGGTCGTGCAAGCGGCTGGCGCGGCCTTGCCAGAACTCGACGGCCTCTGGGACGACGCGGTAGCCGCCCCAGAAGCCCGGGCGCGGCACGTCATCGTCGGCGGTCTCCGCCTCGATCTCTTCGAGCAGCACCTCCAGCGTCCGGCGGTCGGGGATCGGGCGGCTCTGGGGGCTGGCCCAGGCGCCCAGGCGCGAGCCCCGCGGGCGGCTGGCGAAGTACGCGTCCGCCGTCTCGGCCTCGACGCGCTCGACCCGGCCCTCGACGCGGACCTGACGCTCGACCTCGGGCCACCACCAGACGAGCGCGGCGCAGGGGTTGGCATCGAGTTCGCGGCCTTTGCGGCTCTCGTGGTTGGTGTAGAAGCAGAACCCATGGTCGACGCCCTTGAGCAGCACGATCCGAGCCGACGGCGTGCCGTCGGCGGTGGCGGTCGCCAGCGTCATCGCGTTCGGCTCGCGCGTGTCGGCGGCCTGCGCGTCGGCGAACCACGCTGCGAACAGCGCGAACGGGTCAGCGGGCAGGTCGGCGGCGTCGAGGGCGCCGCGCTCGTAGGACTCGCGGAGGTCGGAAAGGTTGGGCATGGGGGGCGAGCGGCTAGAGCCGCTGGCGGATGCGGCCGGCGGCGGCCAAGCCCTCCTCCAGCGCGAGGTGGACGCGGCCCTGCCCGGCGGTCCAGTCGCCGGCGAAGAACAGGCCCCGGTCGGCGGCGTCGTCGAGGCGGGCGGTGTCGGCGGCGCCGTCGGGGAGCGCGTAGCGCCAGCGCTGCGTGTCGGTCCAGGCGGGCGCGGGGAGGGCGCCCCACACGTCGATGACGGAGTGCGTGGCGGCGTCGATCACGTCCGCGCGGGCGTCGTCGTAGTGGGCCCGCGTCCAGCCGTCGGACATCTGGGCCAGCAGCAACGTGCTGCCGTCGGGCGCCCGTCCCGGTTTGTCACTCTCGACGGCCACCCAGGCCACGTTGTGCCCGCCGCCCGCGTTGACGAGCGCGTACACGTCGGCGGGGCGGCCGAGGGCGGCGTGGAAGGCCCACACGACGGTGAACTGCGCGCGGTAGCTCGCGCCCGCGAGCGCATCGGCGAGGTCGGCGCCTGCCTCGGTGCCGAGCAGCTCGGCGGTCTGGGGCGCGGGCGCGGTCATCAGGACGGCGTCGAAGGTGCCGAGCGGGCCGTCGTCGCCCCCCAGTGCCCAGCTGTCGGCGGTGCGGTCGAGGGTGGAGGCGCGGGTCTGGCGGCGGAGGTCGAGGCCGGGCGTGGCGTCGCGCAGGAAGCGGCCGAGGTCGGCGATGCCGCCCGGGAACGTCCAGCGCGTGCCGCCGGGGCGGGCGTGGTCGGGCTGGATGGTGCCGTCGGCGTCGAAGGGCCACACGGCGCCGTCGATCTCGACGACCGCGTCGCCCGCGACGGCGCGGACCAGGTCGGCGGCCGGGCTGTCGGGCTCGGGGCTGAGGTATTGGGCGCCATGGTCGTAGCGCCAGCGCGCGTCCGACCCATCCGGCGCGGGGGCGTCGCGCCAGCGCGTGGCGGCGCGGCCGGAGACCCCCCGGCTCTTCTCGAAGACGGTGACCTCGGCGGCGTCGCTCAGGGCGTGGGCGGCGGCGAGCCCAGCAGGGCCGGCTCCGATGATGGCGAGGCGCATGCGACCGAGTGGGGTGGGCAGACTGTAACGGCCGCCCGCGCCGGAGTTCCGGAGGGGCCGGCCGCCTACCGCCTCGAGCCGTCGGTGGGGACGGGGCGCGGAGGGCTCGGGGCCGCCTCGGTCGCGTGCGTGACGTAGACGCCCCCGCCCGGGGCCAGCGGGCGCGGCGCCCGGGGCTCCGTGGGGGCCTCGCGGGCGCGGACTGCCCCCTCGATGGTCTCGTGGATGTCGGCGCGGGTGTACGGCTTGGTGAGGTAGGCGTCGAAGCCGGCGGCCAGGAAGCGGTCGCGGTCGCCGGGGAGCCCGTACGCCGTCACGGCGACGATGGGCAGGCCCGCGAAGGCCTCCGAGTCGCGGAGCTGGCGCATCACGTCCTCGCCCGAGATCGAGAGCCCGAGGTGGATGTCGAGCAGGACGGCCGCCGGGCGCTCGCCGTGGACCGCGGCGAGGGCCCCGTCGCCGTCGGCCGCCAGCACCACGCGGAAGGTGTCGCCGAACGTGTGGAGCGCGATCTCGCGCGACTGCTCGTTGTCGTCGACGACCAGGAGGAGCGGCCGGTCGTCGGCAGCCGCGGCGACGTCGGCGGCGGGCAGGGAAACGAAAAAGGCCGTCCCGACGCCCTTCTCGCTCTCGACGGTGATGGTGCCGCCCATGCGGTCGACCAGCTGGCGCGAGAGCGCGAGCCCAAGCCCGGCTCCCTCGTACTTGCGGCCCGAACCGGTGGACTCCTGCTCGAACTCGCCGAAGATGCGGGGCAGGAACGCCTCGTCGATGCCGATCCCGGTGTCGCGGACGACCGCCAGCACGCGGCCGTCGACGGGCCGGACCTCCAGCCTCACGACGCCGGTGTCGGTGAACTTGATGGCGTTGCCCATCAGGTTGTGGAGCACGCGCGCGAGCGCGGCCTCGTCGGCCACGACGGCATGCGTGCCCGGCGCCACGTCGATCTCGACGGACAGCCCGCGCTCGGTCGCGGCGGGGCCGAACATCTCGGCCGTCTCGTGCGCCAGCGCGCCGAGGTCGAGCGGCTCGGCGGCGAGCCCGCCCCGGCCGGCCTCCAGCCGCGCCAGGTCGAGCACGGAGTTGAGGGTGTCCATGAGCCGGCGGCCGCTCCGCGCGATGAGCTCCACGAACTCGCTCTGGACGGGGTCGGTGACCTCGTCGGAGAGCACGTCGGCAAAGCCCAGGATGGCCGTGAGCGGGGTCCGGATCTCGTGGCTCATGTTGGCCAGGAAGGCGCTCTTGAGCGCGGCCACCTCCTCGGCCTGGCGCTTGGCTTGGACGAGCACGGCCTGCGCCCGCTTGCGCTCGGTCACGTCGCGCAGGTTGAGCACGAGCCCCTCGACGGCGGGGTCGTCGTAGAGGGCCGTCGCGGCGCCCTCGACGAAGACGAGGTGGCCCTCGGCGTGGCGGAGCCGGAACTCGACGTTCGCGGCCGAGGTGCCGGCCTGGGCGTCGGTCAGGAAGGCCTGGGCCGTCTCCCGGTCGTCGTCGTGGACGAGCGCCGTGAGGTCGGTGCCGAGCAGGGCGTCGGGGGCGCGGCCCAGGAGCGAGGCGACGGCCGGGCTCACGTAGGTAAAGCGGTCCTCGCGGTCGGCCACGACGACGACGTCGGTCGAGCGCTGGACGAGCGCCTTGAAGCGGGCCTCGCTGCGGTGGAGCGCCAGCCGGGCCTCGCGCTCGGCCGTCACGTCCTCGACGGCGCCCTCGTAGAACAGCGGGTGGCCGTCGGGGTCGAGCGCCACGCGCGCGTCGATGCGGACGTGGCGGATGTCGCCGCCGGGGCGGCGCCAGCGCGTCTCGAAGGCGCGGACGTGGCCGTCGCGCAGGATGGTCTCGCGGAAGCGCGTCCGGTCGGCGACGTCGACGTAGAAGTCGGAGGCGTTGTAGGCGCGGGCGGCCTCGGGGCTCGGCGCGCCGATCAGGCGCGCCAGCGTGGCATTCGCCAGCAGGACGCGGCCGTCCGAGGCGGTCCGGTACATCCCCACGGGGATGTGGTCGAAGAGGGATCGGTACCGCGTCTCGGAGGCGCGCAGCGCGGCGTCGAGCCGCGTCGACTGGCCCTCGGCCTCGACCAGCTCGTGCCGGGTGTGGCGGGCGTAGAGGACGCCGGCTGTGGCCGAGAGGATGGACCCGATCGAGACCATCGCGATGGCGTAGCCGGCGGCCTCGGCCGGCGTCGAGAACGGCTCCGGCGCCAGCCCGATCAGGTCGAGCCCGAACAGGAAGAACGCGCCGAGCACGCCGAGCCCGGCGCTCACCATCGCGAGTCGTGTCCCGGACGTCAGCGCGCCGGCCATCGGCGCCAGCATCACGAGCGCGAGCGCGGGGTCGCGGATCCCGAGGTCGACGGACGCCTGGAAGATGGGCGTCAGCGCCAGGCAGAACGTCAGGATCCAGGCGGCCGGCTCGACCCGCCCGCCCCAGCGGACCATCGCGAGCGCGGCGATCGTGAGCACGACCGACGCGGCCACTTCGACGAACGGGATCAGCGGGACCTGCCCGCCGAGGAGCAGGGCGACCGTCAGCATCGAGTACGCCACGAGCGCGAGCCAGCCCTCGACCACGACGATCCGCGCCTGCCGGAGCTCGCGCGACGTCTCGGGGCGACGGACCGGATCGATCCACCCGTCGACGAGCGTCTGGATGCGGAATCGGGCGGAAGGGGCCGGGTCGACGGGCATGGGGGTTCGATTCGTAACGGAGGGGTGTCCAATTGGCCGATCCGACGGCCCGGGGTGGGGCGCCCCTCCTAGGGCACAGATCGTTCCACAGGACGTGCTTGCCGACGGGCCGATCGCCGGTCGTGTGGGCCCACATACGAGTCCCATATGGGCCCTCTATGCGAATCCCTGAGCACCTCAGGAGCGCCCGGGTTCGCACCGCCCACACGGGCCGCCAGGTGCGTGGGGGGGTAGCTTCGCGGCCCAGACCCGACCCGCATGCAGCTCCCGTTCGCCCTCGCCCGCCGCTTCGTCGCCGGCCCCACGCTCGAGTCCGCGCTCCCCGCACTCGACCCGCTCCTCGACGACGGGCTCTTCATCACGCTCGACCTGTTGGGCGAGCACGTCCACGACCGGACGAAGGCGCAGGGCTTCGCCGACGCCTACGGCGACCTAGTGGAGCGGCTGGCGACGTACCGCGACGCGCGCGGCGTGGCGCCCGAGGCCGTCGGCATCTCGATCAAGCTCTCCATGATCGGGCAGGTCATCGACCGCGACACGTGCGAGCGCAACCTCCGCGACCTGCTGGCGCGCGCCAAAGAGGCTGACCTGTTCGTCCGGCTCGACATGGAGGGGACGGACATCACCCAGTCCACGCTGGACTTTTTCGAGGCGGTCTACCCCGACTTCCCCGACCACGTCGGGCCGGTCCTGCAGGCCTACCTCTTGCGGACCGCCGCGGACGTGGCCCGGATGTGCGAACTCGACGCGCGCGTCCGCCTGTGCAAGGGGGCCTACAAGGAGCCCGCGTCGCTGGCGCACCAGGACATGCCGACGATCCGCTGGCACTACCGCCAGCACGCCCAGGCGCTGCTGACCGGCGCCCGCTATCCCGGCATCGCCACGCACGACGACGAGCTGATCGCGGCCGTCCGCCAGCTGGCCGACGAGCGCGGCGTCGCGCGCGACGCCTTCGAGTTCCAGATGCTGTACGGCCTGCGCCCGGAGACCCAGCGCCAGATGGTCCAAGACGGCTACCGGATGCGCGTCTACGTGCCGTACGGGACGGAGTGGCTGCCGTACTTCTCGCGCCGGATCCGCGAGCGCAAGGAGAACGCCTTCTTCGTGCTCAAGGCGCTGGTGCAGGGCTAGTTTTTTAGCACACCGCCGCGCCGCCCGTGCTCCGACTCGTCGCCCCCGCCGCCCTCGCGATCGCCCTCACCCTGCCCGCGCTCGCGCAGGGCGTGCCGATCCCGGTCCAGCCGGTCGCCGACGCCGCGCCGGCGCGGTCCTTCTCGGCCGACCGCCTCCTGGTGCCCGTCGAGGGCATCGTGCCGGACGACCTCGACGACACGTTCTCGGCGCGCCGCTCGGGCGGCCGGACGCACCGCGCCATCGACATCCTGGCGCCGCGGGGGACGCCCGTCCTCGCGATCTCGGACGGGGAGATCGTCCGCATCCACACCAACCGGCTGGGCGGGAAGGTGCTCTACCTGCGGAGCCACGGGGGCGACTACGACTTCTACTACGCGCACCTCGACAGCTACGCGCCCGGCCTCGCAGTCGGCCAGACCGTCCGTCAGGGCGACGTGCTCGGGACCGTCGGCGACACGGGGAATGCGCGGCACACGCCGCCGCACCTCCACTTCCAGGTGCTCCGGCAGAACGGGCGTGGGCGGGGCACGCCCGTCAACCCGTACCGCCTGTTCGAGCAGAGCACGCTCTACGAGCGCGCCGTCCGAGGTTAGCGGACGCGCAGGCGCTGGCCGACGCGAATGGCCGTCGAGCGCTCGTCGCTGAGCGCCAGGATGGTCTCGACGGTCGTGTTGTAGCGCCGCGCGAGTCCGAAGAGCGTGTCGCCGCGCTCGACGGTGTGGTACAGCGGCCCGCTGGCGTCGCGCGGGGAGGACTCCCCCCGATCCGAGACAGGCTGCACCGTGACCGTCGGTCCGGCGGGCGTGTCGGTCGCCAGCCCCGCGAGCGAGCGAACGCCGGGGACGGCGCGCGCGACGCTGGCGGCCGTCGCCTGGCGCGTCGGCGGCACCTCGCCCAGCACGGTCACCGCGCCGTCGCGCGCGAGCACGGTCACGTCGAGCGTCCGCGTCCGCCCGTCCTCGACGAGCGCGAGCCGGACGGCGGTCGCGAGGCGGAGGTCGGCGAGGCGACGGTCGACCTGGGCGCCGGCGGCGGGCGCGAGCGCGGCGAGCAGCAGGAGGGTGGCAAGCAGGCGGGTCATCGGTGCGTGTGTTAGCAGCAGCTCCCGGCGGGCGCGTCGGCGGCGGACACCGGGGCGCAGTCGAAGAGGCCGAAGTGCGTCGAGCGGTCGCCGGTGACGTCGAAGAACGGGGCGTAGCGGGTGTCCTCGACCATCGCGGCCGAGTTGCCGCAGACCAGCATCGGGCGGCCGACCTCGAAGCGGTGGTGGTCGTCGAGCACGAACGCGTGGCGCTGGCCCTCGACGCCGCCGCGGTACGTGGCCACCTGCCCGTAGTCCTCGCAGGTGTCCTCGATGAGGTCGGGCAGCTTGAAGGCGCGGATCGTGCGCGAGACGAACCGGGCATTCCCGAGGCGGTCGCGGAGCTCGGCGTCGTCCACCTCGAGCGGGCGCTCGGTGACGGTCCGCACGTCCGCCCAGCCGAGGGCGGCCATCATACGGCGGAAGTCCTCGGTGTAGAGCGCGCCGCCCAGGCACTCGCCCACGAGCACGGGGTCGGCCTTGACCTCGTCGGACAAGCGGCGGTCGACGAACACGTCGGAGACGTAGAGCTCGCCGCCGACCTTGAGCACGCGGTCGATCTCGGCAAAGACGGGGCCCTTGTCGGGCGCGAGGTTGAGCACGCAGTTCGAGATCACCACGTCGACCGAGCCGTCGGCGATGCCGAGCGCGCCCAGGTCCTCGATCGTGCCCAGCCGAAACTCGGTCGTCGGCGCGTCGTGGCCGAGCGCGTCCGCGACGGCCTGGCGGTGCCGCGTGGCCACGTCGAGCTGGGCCTCGGTCATGTCGACCCCGATCACGCGGCCGGTCGGCCCCGCGAGCGCGGCGGCGACGAAGGCGTCGCGGCCCGTCCCGCAACCCAGGTCGAGCACGGTGCAGCCGTCGAGCGCGGGGGGGATCGGCGAGCCGCAGCCGTAGAATTTGCTCAGCACCTCGTCCGGGAGCAGGGACAGGATCGGCTTGTGGTGCTCGGGGACGGCCTCCTCGGTGCAGCAGGCAGAGGTCTTGAGGTCGGTCGTGGCGCTCAGCGTCTCGCCGTAGTACTCGCGGACTTGGTCGTGGAGGAGGGTGTCCATGCGGGGGGTGTGGGGGCGGGGAGAGGATAGACTCGGCGAACGCGGACGGTCGTACGCCGGGGCCCGAGAATGCGGCGCCGTCTGACATCTGGCGGGCCCGGCCCTCCTCGCGTCATCGACTCGGTGGAGAGGCTCACGGACCTGCTCGACGGGGTCGTGGGCGGTCCCGGAGCCTCCGTGAACGATCTCACGTCCGGCACGGGCTCCCTCGGCGCCATCACGGACGGGCTCAAGGCCGTCACGGACGCCCTCGACACTCTCACGGACGCGGTCAAAACCCCTCCACAATTGGGTGACCCACGCCCGTGCCGAGCGGACGCGTCAGACGGTGGCGGTGCCGGCGATGTGGGGGGACACCAAAAACAGGTCGGCGTCGAAGGGGTCGAGGGCGACCGAGGCGAAGCCGGCGGCCTCGATGTGGCGGCCGGTCTCGCGGTCGGGGTGGCAGCCGTCGGCGACGGCGCGCCACGGCGCGCGGAGCGCGCGCTGCCACCCGCGCCGCGCGGTCCCGGCTGGCGCGGCGACGTGCTCGATGAACACGAACCGCCCGCCGGGGCGGAGCACGCGGCGGGCCTCCGCGAGCGCGGCGTCGACGTCGGGCACGGAGCACAGCACGAGCGTGCTCACGACGGCGTCGGCGGCGCCGTCCGCGAGGGGGAGGGCGTCGGCGGTGCCCGCGTGCACGTCGAGCGCGAGCCCATGCGCGGCGGCGGCGGCCCGAATGCGGTCGTGGAAGTGGACGTTGGGCTCGACGACGACCCAGCGCGCGCCAGCGGGGAGGTAGGCCGCGTTGAGGCCGGTGCCCGCGCCGATCTCGACGACGACCGGTGGGGCGCCGTCTCGGCCCTCGATGCGGGCGAACAGCGGGCGCTTGCGGTCGGCGTAGAGGCGGCGCTGGGTGGCGTCGGCGTGGCCCAGGCTCCAGGCAAAGAGCCGCGCGCGCAGGCCCCGCCGGACCCCCGGGGGACCGGCCGGCGTAATCGCGTCCCCCTCACCAACCCACTCTCCCATGGCTATCGCAAAGATCATTGAGGTCTCCGCCGTCTCCGACAAGAGCTTCGACGACGCCGTCAAGACCGCCTACACCGAGGTGTCCGCGACGGTTCGCGGCGTGCAGAGCGTCTACGTCGAGGACTTTATCTACGAGCCCGGCGAGGAAGAGGCCGGCCGGTTCCGCGTCCACTGCAAGGTGACGTTCATCGTCAAGAGCAAGGACGACATGTAGGGCCCGGGCCCGCAGGTCGTGCGCCCCGCCAGCCCTCGGGTCGGCGGGGCATTTTTGTTTAGCGCGTCGAGTCGGGCTGGAGCGTCGCGTCGGGCGCCAGCGGGACGTCCGGTCGGACCCCCACCTCGGGGGCGAGGTCGGTGTCCTGGGGCGCGAGCGCCTCGTCGGGGGCGAGGTCGCCGTCGGTCTCGACCGGGTCCACGCCCTCGATGGGGAGGGCGTCGGTTGGGTCGTCGGCGCAGCCAGCGGCGACGGCGAGGGCGGCCAGCAGAAGGGCACGCATGGCGGAGGGGGAAGGGGCGCCGTAGACCCCCGCTACGTCAGGGCGTTCCACAGCAGCCGCGCGGCGACAACTGCCGCGAAGGCGGCGAAGCTGAGGCGGACCGCGCGGACGTTGATCCGGTGCGCGGTGGCGACCCCCCAGCGGGCGGTCACGACGGCGGGGACGGCGAGCGCGGCGGCGCGGGGCCAGTCCACGTAGCCGAGGGCGCCGTCGGGGACGGGCGCGCCCTGGCCGAGCACGGCGTAGGTGACGACGCCGACGGCGGTGATCAGCACGATGGCAGCGGTCGAGGTGCCGGCGGCCACCTTCATGGGGAGCCGGATGACGCCGCTGAAGGCGGGCACGAGCACGACGCCGCCGCCGATCCCTGCGAGCGCGGCGATGGCCCCGGCGCCGAGCCCGGTCGCCGCGAGCGGGCCGATCCCGCGCCGCGCCCCGGCGGTCGACAACGTGTCGGCGCGGTCCTTCTTGAGCAGCATCCGGACCACGACGACCACGAGCAGGACGCCGAGCACGAGCTGGAAGGAGGTCTTGTCGTACCACGGCTGCGTGGCGACGAATCGGCCGACGAGGACGACGGCGACGGCCGCGAGCCCGCCCGCCGTCAGCGCGGTGCGCACGTCAACGGCGCCGACTCGCACCTGGGCGACGGCCCCGGAGGCGCTCGCGGCAAACGTGCACAAGAGGCTCGACCCGAGCGTGAGCGGCGTCAGCACGGGGTCCTCGATGCCCATGGCCTGGAAGGCGAAAAAGAGGACGGGCCCGAAGATGACGCCGCCGCCGACGCCGACCAGCCCGGCCACGAACCCGCCGACGGCGCCGGCGAGGATCAACAGGAGGAGCATGGAGGCCGAGGGGAGAAGGGTGCGTACGCGGCGCGACCGCACCGGCTCCAATGCGGGGAGGGGGCGACCGGGCACGGCCGCACGACCACTCAGGAGTCAGGGGACGCGGGCAAGGCCGGGGAAGAACGAGCCCTCTTCGATCTCTACGACGAAGCGTGCGTCTCGCGGACGCACGCTGCGCGGCCGGGACCCGTCAACGGTAGGGGCCATCATTCCATCCTGCCGTTCGAGCTCGACGGCCGCGACCGCTTCATCCGCGTCGGCGAACACCAACAGGACCCGGTCGTCGAGCCAATCGATCCACCCCCATTGCCACCAGAACGGCCAGTCGACTCCGGTCTGGGCTTCGAACACCCCCTGCGATACGTACGGTCCGACGATGTAGAGCCGGTCCCACTCGAACGTCGTCAGAGCGGCAAGATCGACGACCGTCCCGTCCCCCTGCTGGACCCGGTCCGCGATTCGGTCCGCAAGTCCTCCGCCGTCCGGCGGCGGGACACCAACGACGAGGGCGACAGCGACACCGAGCAGCAGGCCCCACCTCACCGCCCGAGGAGGCGGGCGTAGGCGGCGGGGTCGAGGACCAAGCGGCGGGCCTCGGCGGCGACGGGGTCCTGGGCGAGGGCGGCGACGGTCTGGGCGCGCTGGCCGACGTAGCGGGACAGGATCTCGGTCCGCAAGCGAGCGCGCAGGCGGGGAGCGTGGCGCTCGAAATCGCGGGCCTTCTCCCTGGCGACGGCGGCGCGCAGGTCGCGCAGGGCGTCGTCGGCGCCAGCGTAGCCGGCCTCCTGGAGATCGTCGGCGAGCGCGTCGGCCGTCCGCTCGGCGTCGGTCCGGTAGGTCACGCCCTCGGCCTCGACAAAGCGGCGGAAGCGGTCGAGCACGGCGTCGTCGACGCGCCAGCTGGCGGGGAGCTCGGGGGTGTCGGCGGCGAAGGCGTTCGCGAAGCGCAGGAAGGCGGCGGAGCGGACGAGCGCGCGCTCGAGCTCGGACTCGTCGCCGAGCGAGACGGGCGCGTCGGGCTCGATGCCCACGCCGCTGCGGACGGGGCGCCCGCCCGCCGTCGTGAAGGCCTGCCCGGCGCCCGCCTCGACGGCGTTCTGGCCCTGGGCGTACGTCAGCCGCTGGATCTCGCGGCCGGACGGCGTGGTGTAGCGGCTGACGGTGAGCTTGAGGGCCGTCCCGTACGGCATCGGCCGGACCACCTGCACGAGCCCCTTCCCGAACGTCGTCTCGCCGACGACGACGCCCCGGTCGTAGTCCTGGAGGGCGCCCGCGACGATCTCGCTGGCGCTGGCGCTGGTGCCGTCGATGAGGACGGCGACGGGGAGGTCGAAGGCGGGCGCCTCCGCGTCGGTGCGGTACGTCTGGTCGGTCCCCTCGGCGCGGCCGCGCGTCTGGGTCACGACGGTGTTGGGAGGGAGGAACAGGCCGCTGATGGCGACGGCTTCGGACAGGAGCCCGCCCGGGTTGCCGCGCAGGTCGAGCACGACGGCGCGGACGGCGCCCTCGTCCTGAAGCCCCTTGATGGCGGTGCCGACCTGGCCGGAGGCGTCGGCCATAAAGCGGCCCAGGCGGACGTAGGCGACGCCGTCGGCGGGGTCGCCCAAGAACCCGGAGTACGTAACCTCGCTCGACGGGTCGCCGGCGCGGACGAGCACGAAGCGGAGCGGGTCGGGCTCGCCCTCGCGCACGACGGTCAGGGCAACCGTCGAGCCGGGCTCGCCGCGCAGGAGCGTGTTGGCGCGGCGCACGTCGAGGGCGTCGGCGGGCTGGGCCGCGAGCGTCTCGACGGCGTCGCCGGGCCGCAGGCCCTGGCGCTCGGCGTCGGACCCGTCGAGCACGGAGACGACCACGAGCCGCCCGCCGCGCTCGGCCACGACCACGCCGACGCCGCCCACGTCGCCGCCCTGCTGGAGGCGGCTCGCGGAAGCCGTCGCCTCGTCGTAGTAGACGGTGTAGGGGTCGAGCGAGCCGGTCATGGCGCCGATGCCCGCCCGCATCAGCGCCTCGGCGTCGATGGCGTCGACGTATTCGGCGGCGAGCGTTTCGTAGACGGTGCCGTACAGGCCGAAGCTTTTGCGGACGGCGAAAAAGTCGACGCCCTGAGCAAGCGCGGGGGCCGCCAGCGGCAGGGCGACGAGGACGGCGAGGGCGAGATGGCGCCCCGCAAGCGGGATCGTGGACATGGGCGGGGGGTCGGGGCCGGAGGCTAACGCCAGCGCGTGTGCGCTAGCGCCCTGCTCGTCGACCTCCTCGACCGTCGGGGCCAGCGCCTCCGTCAGCGGACGACCACGAGCGCGCGCGTGGCACGGGCGCCAGCGGCGGAGAGGCGGACGACGTAGAGGCCGCCCGGCCACCGGCGGGCGTCGACCGCGAGCCGGTGCGGGCCGGAGGGGAGGTTGCTCGCGGTGGTGTGCCACGTTCGGCCGAGCATGTCCACGACGTCGACCGAGACGCGCCCCGGGCTCGCGAGCGTGAACCGGACGGTCGCCGGACCGCGCGTGGGGGACGGGCCGACGGTCAGGTCGATCGCGAGCGGGCGCGGCGCGGTCGCCACGGGATAGCCGGTAAAGAGGACGCGCGCGGCGCCGCGTGTGGGGCCGCCGATGTCCGCCAGCCGGGCGCCCAGGAGCAGGTCGGCGGCGCCGTCGCCGTCGAGGTCGCCGAGCAAGGCGGCGGGCGTCCACTCGTCGCCGTCGGCGAACGCGCCGGTGTCGCCGCCGACGGTGTCGCTGAGCTTCTGGTGGGCGCGGACGGTGCCGTCGGTGGTGAGGAAGAGGAGCCACGCCGCGCCGCGCTCCGGCCCGCCGTCGTCGTCTCGGGCGGCGCCGACGGCCAGGTCGGGCGTCCCGTCGCCGTCGAGGTCGCCCGTAGCGACGAGCGAGCTGCCGAACACGTCGCCCTCGGCGAGCGCGCCGCCAAACCCGCCCGCCGTCGCGCTGATCTTCTGATGGGCCCGCGTCGTCCCGTCGACGTTCAGAAAGAGGATCCAGACCGCGCCCCGGTCCGCCCCGCCGTCGTCGTCGCGGGTGGCGGCCACGGCGAGGTCCGGCGTGCCGTCGCCGTCGAGGTCGCCGACGCCGGCGACGGCCTGGCCGAAGAGGTCGCCGTCGCCGAGCGTCCCGGTGAATCCGCCCGCGGTGTCGCTGATCCGCTGGCTGCGGCGGACCGTGGCGTCGGCGTTCAAAAACAAGATCCAGACCGCGCCGCGCTGGGGTCCCCCGTCGTCCGCGTCGTCGGCGCCGACCGCCAGCTCGGGCCGCCCGTCGCCATCGAGGTCGCCGATCGCGGCGACGCTGTGGCCGAAGAGGTCGCCGTCAGCCGGAGCGTCGACGAGCCCGCCGTCCGTCGCGCTGATGGTCTGGACGCGCACCACGCTGGCGTCGGGCTGCAGCGACACGATGTGGACCGCTCCGCGATCCGGCCCGCCGTCGTCCGCATGGTCCGCCCCGACGGCGACCTCGACCGTGCCGTCGCCGTCGAGGTCTCCCAGCGCTGCGACCGATGTCCCAAACAGGTCACCCGGCTCGGTGTCGAGCCGGATCGGGACCGCCGTGTGGACCGTTCCGTCGGGGCGGAGCGAGAGGATCCACACGGCCCCGCGTCCGCCCCGGTCGCCAGAGGCGCCGACTGCCACCTCCGGTCGCCCATCGCCGTCGAGGTCGCCGAGCGGCGCGGCCGACACGCCGAAGCGGTCGCCGTCCCCGAGCGGCCCCGCAAACCCGCCCTCGACAGCGCTGATCGTCTGGTGCGCGCGGACCTGGGCGGCCGGCGCGACGGCGAACGCGACTAGGGTGGAGGCCGTCAGGGCGAGCAGGGGAGAGGCCCCATGCCAAAGGCGTCGACCTCGGACCGGGCTCACTGCTTGCGGTACCCGCGCAGGTCGCCGTCGACCGCGCGGTCGTCGAGGTAGAGGGTGTTGCCGTCGGCGATGCCAAAGGGCACGATGCGCTCGCCGAGGAAGAGG
This sequence comes from Rubrivirga halophila, assembly GCF_046845755.1. Taxonomy (GTDB): domain Bacteria; phylum Bacteroidota; class Rhodothermia; order Rhodothermales; family Rubricoccaceae; genus Rubrivirga. The sequence goes on along the minus strand of NZ_CP177357.1, from coordinate 3,709,157 downwards.
ACCGGCACGTCGCTCTGGGTGCCGTTGCCGTAGTCGACGCGGCCGACGCGGTATGGGACGGTCACGACCGTCGACTCGCCGTCGACGAGGCGGTAGATTTCGATCGTCTCGTTCTCGCGGAAAACCAGGCGCTCGCCCGAGGCGGGCTGCGTCGTCGGCGTGCCGACCTGGCCGCTCGTCGTGGACGTCTCGAGGGCCCACGTACCCACGAGAGCCGCGGGGTCGTGCGAGAGCGTCGACACGTCGAGACCCGAGAGGTCGTCGGGGACGCCGGGCGAGGTGGTGTCGCAGGCGGCGAGAAGGAGGGCCGTGGCGACCAGGGCGAAGGCACGCATGAGGGGTGGAGGGACTGTGCTTAGCGTCGGCGGTACTCGCGAAGGTCCCCGTCGCGGGCCCGTGTGTCGATGTAGAGGCGGTCGTCCTTGAGTCCGAACGACTCGAACCGGTCGCCGAGGAACAGCACGGCCCGGTCGCTCCGGGTCCCGTTCCCATAGTCGACGCGGCGGACGTCGTAGCGAGCGGCCTCGTCGGACGTGCCTCCGGGCCACGCCTGCGATCGGGTGTACTCGCCGTCGGCAGAGAACGTGAACGTGTCCGTCAGCTGGGCCGCTGCGGCCGGGACGGTCTCCTGGCAGACGCCCGTGCACTCGCCGGACCCCGTCCGTGTGGCGAGGTCCCAGGTGCCGACGAGGGCGCCGGAGTCCTGTGAGAGGTCGTCCACCCGGAGGTCGCGGAGGTCGTACGAGGCGTCGCATGCGGACACCCCGACGAGCAGCAGGGCGGCGACCGTGAAGCGGAACATGAGACCGGGGGGAGGCGGCGACGGAGTTTGTGTCCGCCGCAGCTCCGGGTCAAGTCACCCCGTCGTGCCTTCGCCGAGTGGCGCCCCGTCAGGCGCCGTCGTCAGGGCCCTTCGCGGCGGCCTGCTCGGCCTCGACGCGGGCGCGGCGCTTCGCCTCGGCGCGCGCCTCGGCGGCCTCCTTGCGAATCCGGCGGCGCTCGACGACGCCCGTCATCCAGATCGATAGCTCGAACAGGCCCATCAGCGGGAGCGCCATCAGGAGCTGGCTCCACGGGTCGGGCGGCGTTAGGAAGGCGGCGACGACGAGCACGGCGACGAGCGCGTACTTCCGCCCCGCGCGGAGCATCTCCTGCGTGAGCACGCCGACCTTCGCGAGCACGACGACGACGACCGGGAGCTCGAACAGCAGCCCGGCGCCGAACGCCCAGGTCAGCAGCATCGAGAAGTACTTCGAGATGTCGAACTCGTTGACGATCGTGTCCGAGATCTGGAACTGGGCGAAAAACTGGAGCGCGATCGGCGCGATGATGAGGTAGCCGAACGCGATGCCGAGCGCGAAAAAGAACGACGCGAAGACGGCCGCGAACCGGAGGTCCTGCCGCTCCTCGGGGTACAGCCCCGGTTCGATAAACCGCCACGTCTGGTACACCACGATCGGCGAGCCGAGCACCACGCCGGAGGCGATGACCGTCCCGAAGAAGGCAAAAAACTGGCCCGTGACAGTCCGGTTCTGAAGGACGATGTCGACGGCGCTCAGCCGGAGCACGTCGTACATGAAAAAGTCCGCCCGTGTGGGCCCCAGCAGCAGCTGGTCGATGATCCACTGGGTGAAGAAGAGGCAGGCGCCAACGCACAGCAGGATGCCCGCGAGCGCCTTGAGGATGCGCCAGCGGAGCTCCTCGAGGTGGTCGAGGAACGGCATCTCCTCGGGCGTCGGCGCGTGCTCGGGCAAGACGCCGGGCACGGCGGGCGGGGCCGGCGGCGGGGCTTGGTCGAGGCGGATCGGGTCCGTCGCGCCGTCACCGGAGGCGCGAGCCTTCTGAGTCCGCGAGCGCCAGACGTCCATGGCTTAACGTCCCTTCGGGGCGGGTACGAGGTACGACGTACGGGGTACGAGAGCACCTGCGGTGGGGCGGCCCGGTACCGCGTACCCTGTACCTCGTACCGGCATCACACCGTGTCGCCGGAGGCGGCAGCCGTCCGGGCGCTCTCGCGCAGGTTGAGTTCGAGCAGCGACTCGACCCACAGGCCCTCGCTCTCCAACCGGGCGCGGCCCCCGCTCCAGGTAAAGTTGAACAGCGTCATCACGCCGGCGACGGTGAAGCCGTCGGCGCGGAGCAACTGGGCGGCGCGCGCGGCGCTGCGGCCGCTGTTCAGGATGTCGTCCATCAGGGCGACCGGCTTGGCCCGGTCGAGGGGGCCCTCGACGAGCCGGCGGCGGCCGTACGCCTTGCGGCGCTCTCGGATAAAGCCGCCGCTGAACGGGCGGTCGGGCGTGCCGTGGGGGAGGACGGCCGTCACGAGCGGGAAGGCACCGTAGCCGAACCCGGCCACCTGCTCGATGCCCCGGGCGCGGAGGCGCTCGGCGAGCACGGTCCCGGCCTCCATGAACACGGCCCCGTCGAGCATCGGCGTGCGCGTGTCCAAGAGCCAGCCGATGGGCTGGCCGCGCGGGTCGGTGATGGCCTCGTCTTCGCGGCGCACCAGCGCCTGCTGGTACAGCGTGTGGCCCAGCTTGGCGAGGGCCGACTCGGGGACGGAACTGGAGTCGTTGGGCATCGGGTCGGCACAGGGGCCCGGGGGCGGGCGGCAACATACGGAGGCGGCAGGGGCAATCGGCCGGCCACGACCCGGCCGCCGGCGAGGCGGGGCGGTTCGGAGGGCCGGACGGGCACGCCAGCGACCCGGACAACGCGAGCGAAGCGGCGCTCGCGCGCGGGCGCGGGGGAGAAATCGGCGGCCGGCCGGGCGTACGGTAGTCCGGCGCGCGGGTTTTCCCGATTCGACGGGCGCTACGCCGCGACGGGCGCGGCGCCCAGGCTGTCGACGTCGTAGAGCGGGAACGCGTCGCACAGCGCCCGGACCTCGGCGCGGACCGCCTCCGCCTCGCCACCCTCGCTCGCGATCACCCGGTCCATCATGGCCACGACCGTCCGGAACTCGTCGGGCCCGAACCCGCGCGTCGTCATCGCCGGGGCGCCGACGCGGATGCCGGAGGTCACGAACGGGCTCTCGGGGTCGCCCGGCACCATGTTTTTGTTGACCGTGATCTCGGCCGCGCCCAGCCAGGCCTCGGCGTCCTTGCCGGTGCACTTGCCGCGCAGGTCGACGAGCGCGAGGTGGTTGTCGGTCCCGCCCGAGACCACGTCGTAGCCGCGCTCGACGAACGCCTGCGCCATCGCCTGGGCGTTCGCCAGCGTCCGCTGCTGGTAGTCGGCGAACGACGGCTGGAGCGCCTCGCCGAAGGCGACGGCCTTGGCCGCGATGACGTGCATGAGCGGCCCGCCGATGGTGCCGGGGAACATGGCCGAGTCGAGGACCTGGCCGGTCGACTTGGGGTTGCCGGACTTGACCCACGTCTCGCCCGTCGGGCTCGGCGCGTCGGTCCCGACCAGGATCATCCCGCCGCGCGGGCCGCGCAGCGTCTTGTGCGTCGTGGTCGTGACGACGTGGGCGTGGGGGAGCGGGTCGTTGAGCAGGCCGGCCGCGATAAGGCCGGCCGTGTGCGCCATGTCGACCCACAGGATCGCGCCGGCCTCGTCGGCGATCGACCGGAGCGCGGCGTAGTCGAAGTCGCGGCTGTAGGCGCTGGCGCCGACCGAGAGCATCGTCGGGCGGACGTCGAGCGCCTTGGCGCGGACGTCGTCGAGGTCGATGGTGCCGGCGTTCGGGCCCTCCGTCTGGACGCCGTAGAAGTGCGGCTCGTAGAGCTTGCCCGAGAAGTTGACCGGCGAGCCGTGCGTGAGGTGGCCGCCGTGCGCGAGGTCCAGGCCCAGCAGCCGGTCGCCGGGGTTCATGAAGGCCAGGTAGACCGCGCTGTTGGCCGTCGCCCCGGAGTGCGGCTGGACGTTGACCCAGTCGGCCCCGAAAAGCTCTTTGGCGCGCTCGATCGCCAGCGTCTCGACCTCGTCGACGACCGCGCAGCCGCCGTAGTAGCGCTTGCCGGGCAGGCCCTCGGCGTACTTGTTGGTGAGCGGGCTGCCGTTCGCCTGGAGCACGGCGGGGCTCACGAAGTTCTCGGACGCGATGAGCTCGATGCCGTCGTTCTGGCGCTCGACCTCGCGGCGAACGATGTCGTAGACGGCGGGGTCGGTCTCTTGGAGGGCGGTCATCGGGGGCGGCATCGGTGGATCGCAGAAAGTACCCGGCCGCGCGCGCCTCGGTCCGCGTCTCCCGTTTCGCGCCGAGTGAAAACCGTCGCGGCGGCGGGTCCGCCAGCGGGGCGACGCCTACTCCTCGTCGACCGGCGAGTCGAGCACGAAGAACCAGCCCGCGACGCCCAGGTAGCGCCACTCGCCGCCCGGCATCCGGCCGTTGAGGTCGGCCTCGTAGATGCTGGCGAGGTAGAGGTCCTCGCGCTCGAAGGCGTCGTCGGCGAGCCCGCCGGCCACGCGGCCGAGCCGCTCGTTGAGGAAGCCCGTCGAGCCGCGCCGGCCGGCCCGCTCGGCGGCCTCTTCCTGGAGGTATTCCTGGAACCGGTCCGGGCCCGGGTTGAGCACGAAGAGCAGCCCCGCGAGGAGGAGGAGGCCGACGAAGAGGATGCGTCCGGGCGTCATGGCAGGGGAGAGGCGACGGCCGCAAGCTAGGCGTCGGCGGCGCCGGCCACGGCGGCGGCCGGTTCACCGCGCGGATCCGGCGCGGCACCGGCCGTCGGCGACTACTGAACGCCCTGGGTCATGGCGTAGACGAGCAGGTTGACGCCCATCCGCAGCGCCTGCTCGCGGACGGCCGGCGGGTCCGGGTGGACGCCCGCGGGCTCCCAGCCGTCGCCGAGATCGCTCTCGTGCGCGTAGAAGACGACTAGGCGGCCCTCGTGGAACAGCCCGTAGCCGACGGCCGGCTCGCCGTCGTGCTCGTGGATCTTGGGCAGCCCGTCCGGCATCGCGAAGTGGGCGCGGTAGACGGGGTGGCTGGCGGGGAGCGGCTGGAGCGCCTGCCCCGGAAACACCTTCGCCAGCTCGCGGCGGACGGCGTCGTCCAGCCCATAGTCGTCGTTGACGATCAGGAAGCCGCCGCCTTCGAGGTAGCGCCGCAGCCGCGCGGCCTCGCCCTCGGTAAAGGCGACGTTGCCGTGCCCGTTCATGTACAAGATGGGGACCCGGAACAGCCGGTCGCTGGCGAGGTCGACCGTGACCGGCTCCACGTCGACATCGAGGAGGGTGTGCTGGCGGGCGTACGCGAGCAGATTCGGGAGCGGGTCGCCGGAGTACCAGTCGCCGCCGCCGCCGTACTGCAGGCGCGCCACCTGGAGGTCGCCCTGGGCGGAGGCGGCGCCCGAGACGGCGACCAGAAGGCAGAGAAGAAGAGAGCGCACGGCAGGCATGGCGGGTAGAATACGTGGACACACCGCCCACGCCGATGCCCACACGGAAGGTGACCGCGCAGCGAACGCTGCACCCCGCCCGCTTCGTCTCCCTCGCCGCGCTCGCCGTCCTCGTCGCCAGCGGCTGCGCGCCGTCCTCGGGCGAGCCCGAGGTCGTCCGGAATGCGGCGGGCGACCCGCTCGTGTCGACGTTCTCCATCGTCGCCGTCGACACGACCACGGGCGAAATCGGGGTCGCGGTCCAGAGCAAGTTCCCCAACGTCCGGTTCATGGTCCCGACCGTCGTGGCCGGCGTCGGCGCCGTCGCCACCCAGTCGTTTGCCCGCCTCGCGTACGGGCCGGAGGGCATCGCGCTGATGCGCCAGGGCGCGACGGCCCAAGAGGCCCTCCGCGTCTCGATGCGCAACGACCCCGACACGGGCGCCCGCCAGGTCGGGATGGTCGACGCACGCGGGAACGCGGCCACCTTCACCGGCGCCGACGCCTTCGCGTGGCGCGGCGGGCGTGTCGGCGGCAGCGACGCGGTCGCCGCGCCAGGCGTGGTCGCCGTCGGGCACGGGTACGCGGCCCAGGGCAACATCCTGGTGTCCCAGGCGACCGTCGACGCCATCGCGGAGACGTTCGAGGCCAGCACGGGCACGCTCGCCCTGCGGCTCACCGAGGCGCTGCTGGCGGGCGGGCGCGCCGGCGGCGACAAGCGGGGCGAGCAGTCGGCCGCGCTCGTCGTCCACCGCAAGGGCGCCGGCTACGACGGGTCCGACGTGATCGTCGACATCTCGGTCTACGACCACCTCACGCCGCTCGCCGAGCTCGCGCGGCTCGTGGCCCTCAACGACCTGTACTTCACCGACTCCGACCCCGCCGACATGATCGAGGTGACGCCGGCGATCGCACGCGAGCTCCAGGAGATCTGGATCGCCCGGAGCTTCCAGTACGACGGCCCGGCCGACGGCGTGGTCGACGCCGAATTCCAGCGCATCCTGACCGACTACATGGGGTGGGAGAACTACGACCTCCGTATCGACGAGGTGGCCGACGTGGACCTCGGGGCGGGCGAGACGCTGCGCATCGACCGCGAGGTGCTCGCCGACATCCGCGCCGTCTTTTCCGAGGGCCGCTACCGCTGAGGCCGTGCACCCGCTCCACCTCCGCCTGGCCGACCGCTCGCTGGGGCCCATCGGCGCCGCTCGCGAGGTGGCCGCCGAGATCGCGCACGATCCGGACGCGGTGGCCGTCGTCGTCGACGGGCTGGCGCATCCCGACGAGGGCGTCCGCAACCGGAGCGCGTGGGCGCTCGACGTGGCGACCCGGTCGACCCCGAGTCGCTTAGCGCCGCACGCCGACGCGCTCCTGGCCGTCGCCGACGCGGACCGGACCGGCGGGATGCTCCGGCGCCTGCTTCCGCGGCTCGTGTCCCGAGTGCCCCTCACCCCGGCCCAGGCCCGGCGCGCGACCGGCTGGGCGCTCGGCCGGCTCGACCGCTCGCGCCCCGCCGACCAGGCGAACCTGCTCGGCGCGCTAGCGGCCGTCGCCGTGGCGCACCCGGGCCTCGCGCCCGGCATCGTCCCCAGTCTCCACATCGCACTCGACCATCCGGCCCCGTCGGTCCGCGCGCGGGCGTGGCACCTCTGCGCCCGGCTCGACCGCCACGGGCTGCCCGCCGCCCCATGACCCCGACCGTCCTCGAAGGGGCCCACGTCCGCCTGGAGCCGCTCACCCGCGATCACCTCGACGCCTTGGCCGAGGTCGCCCTCGACCCCGATCTCTGGGCCTGGACCGCCTCGACGGTCCGCTCGCGCGCCGACCTGGAGGCCTACGTCGACACGGCGCTCGCCATGCAGGCCGACGGCACGGCGCTCCCGTTCGCCACCATCGACGTCGCCAGCGGGCGCGTCGTCGGCAGCACGCGGTTCGGCAACTACGTCGCCGCCCACCGCCGCGTCGAGATCGGGTGGACGTTCGTGGCCGCGCCGTGGCAGCGGACGGCCGTCAACACGGAGGCCAAACTGCTGATGCTGCGCCACGCCTTCGACACGCTCGGCCTAACCCGCGTCGAGTGGAAGACCGACGCCCTCAACACCCGCTCGCGGGCGGCCATCCTGCGCTTGGGGGCGGTCGAGGAGGGCACGCTCCGCCACCACATGGTGGTCGCCGGCGGACGCTTGCGCGACACGGTCTACTTTAGCGTCACCGCCGCCGAGTGGCCCGCCGTCGAGGCCCGGCTCGCGGAGCGCTTGGCGCGCAGCTAGCGAATCGCCACGGCCGGGGCAGTGGATCGGCGTGCGCGTGCGCGGCGGTGGCGCCCGCTCGTTCCAGCGTGCCCACGGCGATAGGGGGAGCAGAAAGGGGCTGCATCTCGATCCCGCTCTTCGCCGTAGCGTGCGGCGCGCCCCGCCACCGTCGCCATGCCGACCCGGTCCGCTCTCTCCGAGTCCGACGCCCGCAAGCAGGCCCGAAAAGAGCGGGCGTTCTACGGGAATCTGGCCTCGTTCGTTCTGGTGATGTCGTTCCTCACCGCGATCAACCTGCTGACGTCGCCGGACAGCCTGTGGGTCGTGTGGCCCTTCCTCGGGTGGGGCATCGGCATCGGGAGCCAGGCCATCTCGACGTTCGGCCACGTCCGCCGCGCCGACTGGATCGAGCGCCGCGCCGCCGAACTCATGGGCGAGACGACCTCCGACGAGCGGATCCGGACGCTGCTCGACGAGGAGCTCGACGCCCGCGTCCTTCCCGCCGGGGCGCCCCAGGACCTTGGCCGCCTCCAGCGCCGCATTGAGCACCTCGAGGCCATCGTCACCGCGACCGACGACCCCGCTGACCCCGGCGCGCGTCTGACGCTCGACTTCGACGCGCCAACATCGGGCCCCGCCGCCGCCGCCCGCCGCCGCGACCGCGCCTAGGATTGCGGCCGTTGTCCCGGTCGTCCAGAGAGACGGGTCGGAGATAGGCCGCAAGCCTCCCGCCGTGTCATCCCGAGCGAGCGCAGCGAGTCGAGGGATCTCCGGCGCGCACCGCCCCGCTACAGCGCGGACGTCGCGTCGTGCTCGGCTGAGATCCCTCGACTCCGCCGCTGCGCGGCTTCGCTCGGGATGACACGATGGGGGAGAGGCGGTCGGTCTGCAGGAAACCGCCAGTCAGGCTCGCGACCGTCTTTACCCCTCCTCCCCGCGCGCCGCCAGCGCCTCGGCGACGGCCGCCTCCACGAACGCTCGCGCCTCGGCGGGGTCCGCCGGCACGTCGCCCCAGAACAGGGCCGCCTTGACCGCCCCGATGGCCCCGCGCGCCGAGCCGCGGAGCTGGCGGACGGCCTCGACGAACAGCGCCCCGCGCCGGACGGCCTCGTCCTGTCGCGCCAGCACGTACTCCCACGCGGCGTCGTGCTCGTTGGGGACCTCGCCCTCCAACACGGCCTCGCGGACCCACTCCTTGAGCATCCCGACCGCGATCCCCTCGTCGAGCCCGAGTTGCCGCTTGATCTCGTCGCCCGAGACCGGCGGCTGCCAGTTGCGCATCTTGTCGCGCGCCTCGACCTCCTCGAACCGCGCCTCGACGCGGTCGAAGCCGGCGAGGTAGCGTCGCACGCGACGTGCGTTCTTGCTCGTCACGTCCGCGCGGACGAGCAGCATCAGGTCCTCGATGTCGTCGCCCGCATCCATCAGCAGGCGGCGGACGGCCGAGTCGGTCACGTCCGCGTCGACGAGCGCGGCGGGGCGGTGGTGGAGCCGGACGACGGTCTGCACGAAGTCGAGCGGGTCGCCGAGCGGGAGCTTGAGGCGGCGGAAGACCTGGGGGATGAGCGTGCGCGGGCCGACGTCCTCGTGGCCGTGGAACGTCCAGCCGGTACCGGGCTCGTAGCGCTTGGTGACGGTCTTTCCGACGTCGTGAAGGAGGGCCGCCCACCGGAGCCACAGGTCGAAGCCCGCCGCCCGGTCGCCCACGCCGACGCCGCGCTGCAGGTGCGCGAGGTTGTCGATCACCTCGAGGGTGTGCCAGAAGTTGTCCTTGTGGGCGCGTCCGCCGACCTCCTCGACGCCCGCCAGGTCGGTCACCTCGGGCAGGATGTGGTGGAGCACGCCCGTCCGGAACAGCAGGCCCAGCCCCGTTGACGGGACGGGCGCCGCGAGCAGCTTGGACAGCTCGTCCGTCACGCGCTCGGCGCTCAGGATCTCGACGCGCTCCGCCTGCGCCGCCATCGCCTGGACCGCCGCCGCATCCACTTCGAAGCCGAGTTGAGCGGCGAAGCGCGCGCCGCGCAGCATCCGCAGCGGGTCGTCGGCGAAGGTGACCGCCGGGTCGAGCGGCGTCCGCAGGCGCCGGGCGTCGAGGTCGTCGAGCCCGCCGAAGTGATCGACGACCGTCCCGAAGGCCGTGTCGAGCCGAGCCGCGAGGGCGTTGACGGTAAAGTCGCGCCGCGCCAAGTCGTCGGCGAGTGTGCCGTCCTCGACGATGGGCTTGCGGGAGTCGGCGCGGTAGCTCTCTTTTCGGGCGCCGACGAACTCGATCACGAGCCGCAGCCCCTCGCCGCCCGTGAGCCGGGCGACCGTCTCGGCCGGCACCGTGACGGCCGCCGTCCCGAACGCCGGGTACACGGCGGGCGCCTTGACGCCGAGCGCGGTCGCGGTCGCGGTCGCCAGCGCCAGCCCGCTCCCCGGCCCCACGCCGACGACGTCGAGGTCGGTCGTCTCGCGCCCCAGGATCGCATCTCGCACGGCCCCGCCGACGGCGTACGCCTCGACGCCGAGCCGCGCGGCCTCAGCGCCGATGCGCCGGAGCACGGGCTCGAAGGGGAGGGTGGGGGTGCGGTCGGGCACGAGAGGCGCGGGGAGACGCTGGAAGATCGGCGGCCGGCGCCCGCCAGCCAGCCAAGCGTCGGGGAAACGCGCGGGTGTGGGGACAGAGGCACGGGGTACTCGGTCGGGCGCGCCGAGGCCGGAACCGGGGACGTGCCCCACATCCGGTAGCGAGACCCTCCGGGGGGCTCTACCGCAGTTTCTCCTGCGCGCGCTCCGCCAGCCGCAGCGTCGCGAGGGCGTGGTCGAGCGGGTACGGCGCAGGCCGTCCCCCGGCGATGGCGGCGACGAACGCCGCCGCTTCGGTCGCCGGGCCGTCGGCGAGCGCTGGCGCCGGGGCGAACGGCGCGGCGTGCCCCTCGGCCTCGACGCACAGCGGCCCCGCCAGCGACCGCGCCTCGACGCGCGAGCCGGGCCGGGCGGCGTAGAGCGCGACCTCGTCGTCGGCCACGTGGTCCGAAAAGCGGACCGTGGCCTGCGCATACGCGCGGTTCTCGAAGCGGACCGCGAGCGCGACGGCGCGGAGCGCCTGGCCGTCGCGCTCGGCGACGGCGTCCATCCGGGCCACGGCGCGGGCGTCGGCGAGCGTGGCGCACACGTCGAGCGCGCCGGCCAGCAGGGTCGCCCAGCCGGCCTCGGCGAGCGGGCCGTCGGGCCGGGCTACGAGCGCGAGCGTGACGAGCCGGGCGGCCCACCCGGCGGGGATGCCCGCGAGCGCGGGCGTCACGCCGAGCGGCCGGGCCACGCCGACCTCGACGCCGGCCTCCTCGGCGTGGTCCGCCAGCCGCTCGGCCGCGCCCGCCGTCGGGGCGGGTGGCCACAGCAGGAAGGTGTGCGCGCCGCTCGCGACGGCGTCGGCCGCGCGCTGAGGGCGGTCGTCGACGGGCCCGCCGACCACGACGACGTGCGGGGCGCCGGGAGCGCCGGGCGAGGCGAGACGGGCCGCGAGGTCGGCCGCGCCGACGACGGTGACGTGTGGGGACATGGGGGCCGGGGGGGCTTCAATCTACCCGTCCCCTTCCCACGGGCCCGCACATGTCCCGCCTACCTTCGGGTCCGTCCCACCGCCCCGCCCGATGCGCACGCTCCTCCTCGCGGCTCTCGCCGTCCTCCTCGGCCCCGGCCTCGCCGCCCAGTCCGTCCCCGCGCGCGGCGCCGACGACACGTTCGACGTGGCCGCGTGGAACATGGAGCACTTCGGCAACCCGAGCGAGGGGCCGACCAACGACCCGCTCCAACTCCGCAACGCCGAGGCCATCATCGCCGGGGCCGAGATCGACGTGTGGGCCGTCCAGGAGGTCGGCGACCAGCAGGCCTGGTCGGACCTGCTCGCGTCGCTCGCCGACGACGGGTACACGGGTCGCCTGGGCCCGACCGTCCCGGGCAGCTTCCAGCTCCGGCTCGGGTTCATCTACAACCCGTCCGTCGTCCAGGTGATCGGGACGCGGACGATCCTCTCGGGTGGCAACTTCGGCGGCCGCGCCCCTTTCGAGATGCAGGCGACAGTCCGAGTCGACGGCGAGTCGCGGTCCGTCCGCATCATCTCGCTCCACGCCAAGGCCGGCACCCAGTCCGACGACTACACCGACCGCCAGAACGGCGCCGAGGCCCTCAAGGCCTACATCGACGACCGCGTGGCGCTCGGCGAGGACGTCATTCTGATGGGCGACTTCAACGACTTCCTAACCCGCTCCATCCGGATCGGCCAGCCGTCGCCGTACCTCGTGTTCACGAACGACACGGCGGGCTACGTCGCGGCGACGCTCCCGGTCGAGAACCGGGGCGAGCCGACGCTCTGCAACAACGCGACGTGCACGTCGGGCTCGACGCGTGACCACATCCTCTTTACGTCAGGCCTCGCCGACGAGTACGTCGACGACTCCGGCGACCGGTTCATCGAGGTTGTCGACGGCGTGCCGGGCTACGTCACGACGACGTCGGACCACCTCCCGGTGCTGGCGCGTTTCTCGTTCCGCACCACGTCGGCCGAGGGCGACCGCGACGGGCGCGCGGCGCGCCTGCTGGCGACGGCCCCGAACCCGTCGCGCGGCGCCGCCCGCCTGCGCTTCCGTCTCGACGCCCCCGCCGACGTCCGCCTCGACGTGGTCGACGCGCTCGGCCGCATCGTCGCCAGCGTCTCCGGGGCGTACGGCCCGGGCACGCACGCCGTCGCCCTCGACGGCGCCGCGCTCGCGCCGGGCGCCTACACGGTCCGTCTGAGCGCGGGCGGGGCGCTCGACGTGGGCCGCTTGGTGCGCGTCCGCTAGCGCGGCCTGCTGGCGCGAGCCAGTCGACGACGGGGCCGACACCGCGCGAGCTCTCAGGCCATCGCTCGTCAGCGGCGGCTCCCCCCGCTTTCCTTCCCTGAGCGTAGCGATGGAAGCGCGGGGAGCGCGCCGTCGACCACAAGCGCCTGGTCGCATGTGACCAGGGCCTCCCCGCACAGCGCAAGAGCCGTCCCGCGCACTGCGACGACGCTCCTCCGCATTGCAAGGGGTCCCGTCCGCAGCGCAAGCGCACCCATCCGCAGCGCAAGAGGCCTCGTCCGCACCGTAGGGGCGTCCGGCGCCAGCCGCGGGCACAAAAAAAGGGCGGCGACCCCCGAAGGAGCCGCCGCCCAAGAGCGCTGAGGCGCGGGGTGGCTAGTAGCCGCCGCCGCCGCCGTAGCCACCGCCGCCGCGGTTGCCACCGCCGCCGCCGTAGCCGCCGCCGCCGCGGTTGCCACCGCCGCCGCCGTAGCCGCCGCCGCGGTTGCCACCGCCGCCGTAGCCGCCGCCACCACCGCCGGAGCGGTCGCCACGCGGGCGGGCCTCGTTGACCGTGAGCGGACGGCCGCCCATGTCGAAGCCGTTGAGGGCCTCGATGGCCGCGCGGGCCTCGTCGTCGTTGGACATCTCGACGAAGCCGAAGCCACGCGAGCGACCGGTGTCACGGTCCTTGATGATCGTAGCGCTGTCGACGGACCCGTAGGCCTCGAACTGGCTGCGGAGGTCGTCGTCTCCCGAGGAGTAGGGGAGGTTTGCGACGTAGATGTTCATAATGCGGGGGTTGAAAAGGAGCGCCGACAGGGGAATGCGAAAGACGGGTGGGCCAGATAGCTCGACTCGGATCTGTCGGCCCCGCGTGCTCCGGGAAAACGTGCTCGCGCTAGAACCACGGAGGGGTCCACACGGGCGTTGAGCGGCAACATACCGCGCGTGGAGCCCACAGGATCCCCCACGCGCCGATTTCGCCCGCAGTGGGCGCGCCCTTCTTGTGCGCCCGATGCCGACTGGGACCAGCGAGGGGTGCGCGAGACGGATTCCTGGCGCGCGATGCCGTCAATCGAGCCCGTACGCCGCCGCGATCTCGTCGGGCGTGAACGGCTGGCGGTCGGCCTCGGGCAGCATCGCCTTGGTGACGACGAACGGGCCGATCGCGAGCGCGTCCATCCCCGTCCGCCGGAACACGCGGACGGCGTCGGCGGGCGCGTGGACGATGGGCTCGCCGCGCACGTTGAACGACGTGTTGACCAAGACCGGGCAGCCCGTCTTGGCGTCGAACGCCGCCAGCAGGGCGTGGAAGAGGCCGTTCCGCTCGGCCGTCACGGTCTGCACCCGCGCCGAGCCGTCGACGTGGGTGACGGCGGGGAGCGCGCTCGCGACGGCCGCGCGCTTATCGAGCCCGGTGCCGCCCGTCGTCGCGCCGCGCACCGGCCCGACCAGGAGCATGTACGGGGACTCAGGGGACTGGGGATTGGGGATTGAGGACCGGAGGCCTTCGCCTGATGTGTCCCCGCCTGGCGAGGCGGCGTTTCCCGAATCCCGAATCCCGACCCCCTGCCCCCCGAGCTCAAAAAACTCCGCCGCCCGCTCCGCCAGCACGGCCGGGGCGAAGGGCCGGAAGCTCTCGCGGAACTTGATCTGCAGGTTGACGCGCCGCTGCACGTCGGCGCCGCGCGGGTCGGCGAGGATGGAGCGGTGGCCGAGCGCGCGGGGCCCGAACTCGGCGCGGCCCTGGAACCAGCCGACCGTCTGGCCTTGCGCCAGCAGGTCCGCCACGGCGTCGACGAGGGCCGCGTCGCCGGCGTGCTCGTCGTACGGCAGGCCGTCGGCGTCGAGCGCGGCGCGGATCTGGTCCGGCGTCCACTTGGGCCCGAGGTAGCCGCCGTGCATGGCGTCGCTGGCGGAGACCACGCGGGGGTCATCGCCCCACTCGTGGGCGGCCACGAGGGCGGCGCCAAGCGCGCCCCCGGCGTCGCCGGCGGCGGGCTGGACCCAGACCTCGTCGAACGGCCCCTCGCGGAGCAGCCGCCCGTTCGCCACGCAGTTCAGCGCGACGCCGCCCGCGAGGCACAACCGGGTCTCGCCCGTCTCGGCGTGGACGTGCCGCGCCATCGCCAGCACGGCGTCCTCCACGACCGCCTGCACGCTCCGTGCCAGGTCCATCTCGCGCGGCCCCAGCGGCGACTCCGGCTCGCGCGCCGGGCCGCCGAACAGCTCCTCGAAGCGGCGCCCCGTCATCCGCGTCCCCGTCGCGAAGGTGAAGGCGTCGGTGTGGAGCCGGTACGAGCCGTCCGGCCGGAGATCAATCAGGTGCTCGCGGATGGCGTCGACGTAGCGGGGCTCGCCGTACGGCGCCAGCCCCATCAGCTTGTACTCGCCCGAGTTGACGCGAAACCCGCAGAACGTGGTGAACGCGGAGTAGAGGAGGCCCAGCGAGTGCGGGAAGTGGATCTCCTGCCGGATGTCGAGGCCGGCCCCGTCGCCGACGCCCCAGCTCGTCGTGGCCCACTCGCCGACGCCGTCCGTCGTGAGGACTGCCGCGCGCTCGAAGGGGGAGGGGAAAAAGGCGCTCGCGGCGTGGCTCCGGTGGTGCTCCGAAAAGACGAGCGGCCCGTCGTAGCCGCCCAGCTCGCGACGGATCGTGTCGGGCGTCCACAGCTTCTGCGTGAGCCACACCGGCATCGCGCGGATGAAGGCGCCCAGCCCGCGCGGGGCGTACGCCAGCGAGGTCTCGAGAATCCGCTCGAAGGTCAGCAGCGGCTTGTCGTAGAAGGCGACCGCGTCGAGGTCGGCCACCGCGAGGCCGGCTTCGGCCAGGCAGTACGCGGCGGCGTTCGTGGGGAACGACGGGTCGTGCTTGCGGCGCGTAAACCGCTCCTCCTGGGCCGCCGCCACGATCTCGCCATCGCGCACAAGCGCGGCGGCGGCGTCGTGGTAAAAGCAG
Source organism: Rubrivirga halophila (assembly GCF_046845755.1). Classification (GTDB taxonomy): domain Bacteria; phylum Bacteroidota; class Rhodothermia; order Rhodothermales; family Rubricoccaceae; genus Rubrivirga. Next base: position 3,693,814 of record NZ_CP177357.1, on the reverse strand, counting down.
GACAGACCGAGAACAGTCAACGGGTGATGGGTACCGAGTGATGAGTGATGAGCAGACGCCACGCATCGCCCATTACGAATCAGAAGAAGCGTTCGAGGCTCTCGCGGTCGGGACGGCCGTCGGGCCGGTCGATCCAGTACGTCGGCCGGCTCGCGTCGGGGTGCCGCGCCAGCGGCTCGCGGCCGAGCGCGCGCAAGGCCAGCCCGGTCGGGACGACGATGGCCACGAACACGACCGTCAGCAGCACGCGCGTCATCACGAAGCCGAGCGCGAACGCGAGCGTCATCCACGCCTGCCGGATTCCGCGCAGCATGAGGGGCGCGACGGTGCCGAGCACCACGAGCGCACCGCCGACCCCGCCCAGTCCCCACACCCACGGGCCCGGCCCGCTCCGCCACCCCACGACCGCGGCGATCGCCACAAACACGCCGCCAACCGCCCACCCGAACCGCCGGAGCGCCCGGCGCGACGGGTCGAGGGCGCGGACCTCGGCGCGGACGGTGTCGAGGAAACGGGGGGCGGCGTCGGCCATGGGCGCGGAAGCTAGAGCCGCTTGGCGCCGGGCATCGGCGCCGGCGCCCCACCCCGACCTGCGGGCCCATCCCCGCGCTCGGGCCGGGCGCCTCCCGCGACCTGCCCCATTCCAAAAAAGCGGGGACGTGCCGGAGCACGCCCCCGCCGGGCGATCGGGACGGGGCGCCGCTAGGCGTCCATCCCGGTGACCTCGCCCGTGTCGACGTCGGCGCGGTAGCGGCGGCCGCCGAGCACGAGGGCCACGACGCGGTCGCCGGACCCGTCGAGCGGGAAGGTGATCTCGAAGGGCTCGTCGATCTCGACGGTCTCGGTCTCGCCCCCGGCGGGCGTCCGCGTGATGGTGGCCTGGAAGGTGCCCGAGATGGTGCCCTCGACGGCGCGGCGCCAGCGCCGGGCCGTGCCGCGCGGGCCGCGCACGTCGGCGAGCGTGGCGCCGAGCGCGTAGGCGACGGTCCGCTCGCCGCGCGCGCCGCGCAGGGTGTCGGTCGCCGCGCGCTGCACGGCGCCGTTAACGGTGACGAGGTCGGCGCCGAGGTCGGTCACGTCGAGCGCGACGCCGAGACTCGTCAGGGCGTGGACGTGGCGCGGGGTGCGGAGCAGGCTCGACGCCGAGAGCACGTCGTAGCGCAGGGCGTCGGCGGTGCGGGCCTCGGCCTGGGGCTGGCCGGCGGCGTCGAAAAACTGGACCGTCGCGGTCCGCTCGAAGGCGGCGTAGAAACGGGCGTCCGGGTCGCCCCGCTCGCAGTCGGCGACCAAGGACCACGCGACGGCGGCCTCGTCGAAGGTGCGCTCGGCGCGGCAGCCGCGGCGGTGCGGGTCGGCGAGGCGCGCGGCGTCGGTGTCGGCGAGGGCGGCGGCGGCGGCGGCGTCTTCGAGAATGCCGCCCGCGTCGACGGCGATGGCGGTCGCGAGCGTGACGGCGGCGTCGTCGAGGGCGGCGTCTGCGAGCGCGGGGTCGGGGCCGGCGGCGTCGCAGGCGGCGAGCGAGAGGGCGAGGGCGCCCAGGAGGAGGGTGCGGGTCATGGCGGCGTGCGGGGGGTGCGACGCCAACCTGGGGGGGCAGCCCGGGCGTTCGTGTGTCGGACCTGTGGCGATTCCGCCCGGCCCCGGCGTCGGTTGTGTCGCGGGGCCCGGCGGCGGGGCTACTCGCGGACCCGGCGGCGCGGGTGGGCGGCGGGATCCCCGAGCGGGTCGAGGTCGAGCAGGCCAGGGTCGATCCGGTCGGCGAGGCCGGCGGCGCGGGCCTCGCGCGCGAGGTCGTAGCCCTCCGTGGTGACGATGGCCTCGAGCGTCTCGATGCGGCGGCGCAGGCGCTCGCGCTCGTCCTTCGCGTCGGCGAGCTCGTCTTCGAGGTGGGCCGTGGCGCGGCCGAGCTTGTCGGCCGTCGCGGCGTTCGTCTTGGCCACCTTGGCGTACGTGCCGGCGAGGATCGCCACACTCGCGACGACGAACGGCATGACGGCGATGAGAGCGGGGTCCATGGCGCAGGAGGGCGGTCCGGCGCCAACCTACGCCGTCCCTACACCCGACTGCGAGCCGGGCCTCCTCTTTCAACGGCTTACGGGAGCCACACCGCCGCGCTCAAGCGCCCAGCGCGAGGGCGATGCCGAGCGCGATCGCGACAGCGAACACGAGGTGCCAGGTCGTACGGGGCATGTCGAAGTGGTGGGATACGGCAGCCTAGCGGCGCGTCCCGCCGGCCGCATAGGGCATTTGGACCACGGGCGATAGTGCGGGCCGTGCTCAGTCTACCCAGATCGTCTTGGCGTTGACGAACGCGCGGATCCCGTGGCGCGCCAGCTCGCGGCCGTGGCCGGAGGCGCCGATCCCGCCGAACGGCAGGTTCGGGTGGCTCTTCGTCATCTCGTTGACGAACACGGCGCCCGAGCGGACCGCGCGCGCCAGCCGCTCGCCCCGCTCGGTGTCCGCCGTCCAGACGCTGCCGCCGAGCCCGAAGCGCGTCGCGTTCGCCAGCCGGGCCGCGTCGTCGGCGTCGTCCGCCACGATCAGCGAGGCGACCGGCCCGAAGATCTCCTCGTCGAAGGCGACCGTGCCCTCGGTCACGCCCGCGAGCACGGTCGGCGGGTAGTAGTAGCCGGTCCCGTCGGGGATGGCGCCGCCGGTCAAGACCTCGGCGCCGTCGGCGACCGCGCGGTCGACCTGGTCCTGGATGTCCTCGCGCAGGTCCTTTCGCGCCAGCGGTCCGATGTCGGTGCTCGCGGCCACCGGGTCGCCGACGGTGAGGGCGGCCATGCGGCGCGTAAAGCGCTCGGTGAAGGCTTGGGCGATGGGCGCCTCGAGGATGAACCGCTTGGCCGCGATGCAGCTCTGCCCGTTGTTCTGCGTCCGCGCCGTCACGCCCGTCTCGACGGCCGCGTCGAGGTCGGCGTCCGCGAGCACGATGAAGGCGTCGGTCCCGCCGAGTTCGAGCACGCACGGCTTGAGCGCCTCGCCGGCCTGCTTCCCGATGATGCGCCCGGCGCCCTCGCTGCCCGTCAGCGTGACGGCGCGGACGCGGGCGTCGGCGATGACGGCGGCGGTCTGGTCGTGGTCGATGATGAGGTGCTGAAAGACGCCTGGGCCGAAGCCTGCCTCCGCAAACAGCTCGGCCATCCGGTCGCCGCAGCCCAACACGCTCGTGGCGTGCTTGAGCAGGCCGACGCCGCCGGCCATGACGGTCGGCGCGGCAAAGCGAAAGGCCTGCCAGAAGGGGTAGTTCCACGGCATCACCGCCAGCACCGGCCCGAGCGGCTCGTAGGCCACGAAGCTCCGGGTGGCCTCCGTCTCGCGTGGCTCGTCGGCGAGGTAGGCCTGGGCGTGCTCAGCGTAGTAGCGGCAGACCCAGGCGCACTTTTCGGCTTCGGCGACCGCTTGCTCAAGGGGCTTGCCCATCTCGGTCGTCATCAGGCGGCCGAGGTCGCCTTTCTGCTCCTCCAGGAGATCTGCCAGCCGGCGCATGGCGGCGGCGCGGTCGTCGAACGAGACCCGGCGGTGGGTCTCGAAGGCGTCGGCGGCGCGGTCGAGGGCGGCGTCGAGGGCATCGTCGCCCAAGGTCTCGTAGCGAGCGATCTCGGCCTCGGTGGCCGGGTTGACAGTTGTGGGCATCGGAAGGGGAGAGGGCGTGGACGTTGAGCGAGCGGAGCGGGTCGGGGTTCCTCCGAGCCCGCGTTCCAGTCGCCTGTGGCGACCGTCTGGCGGGCCCGATCTTCACTCCAGCGTGAAAACCCGGGCGGGCCGGTTGCCATGCCGCGCGCCAGGCCGGAGATTCCCCAGGCTCACCCTCGCAGTCATGGCCTCGTCTGGAACCCTTCGTCGGAGCGCCCGCCTGGTGCGGTCGTGGCTCGGCACGTTCCGGGCGCCGACCGACAGTCCCGCCCATCGCGCAGTCGACGAGGTGACGGACCGGGGCGTCTCGCGCGCGGCCATCGAGGCCATCGTCGGGATGCCCATCGGCGACCTCGACCTGTACGAGCACGCGCTCCGGCACCGCTCCCTCTTTCGCGGGCTGACGACCGACGGGACGGAGTCGAACGAGCGGCTGGAGTTTTTGGGCGACGCCGTGCTCGGGGCCGTCGTCGCCGAGGCCACGTTCCGCCGCTTTCCCGACCGCAACGAGGGGCTGCTGACGCGGACGCGGGCGACGCTCGTCAACGGGAAGGCGCTGGCGGGGTACGCCGAGGCCATCGGGCTGGCGCCGCTGATCCTGATGAGCGAGAACATGGAGGGCTCGGACGGGCGCGGCAACGCCACGATCCTGGCCGACGCCTTCGAGGCCATCGTCGGCGCCGTCTACCTCGACCTCGGGTACGGCGCCGCGCGCCGCTTTGTGATGGCGGTGCTGGCGCAGTGCGTGACGCTGGAGGAGGCGGCCGCCGACCGCAGCAACCACAAGAGCCGTCTCTTGGAATACGTCCAGGGGCTGGGGCTCGAGCAGCCGACGTACGACGTGATCTCGGAGGAGGGCCCGAGCCACGAGCGCCAGTTCACGGTCGCGGCGATGGTGCAGGGCGAGGCGCTGGGGACGGGCGTCGACCGCTCCAAGAAGGCCGCCGAGCAGGCCGCCGCGCGCGAGGCGCTGCTGGCGCTCCGCCAGCGCGAGACGGCGCAGGCGTAAGAGGGCAGGGGTCGGGAGGCAAGCGGCCGTCGCTGGGGCGGTCGGCGCCTGGGACGTACAAGTCGGGCCGCACAGGGCCCAAGGCAATGGGTACAGCTCTCGCTCGGTAGACCCCCCGCTCGGACGCGCGAGCGGAGCGCATTCCGGGTAGACTCGCGTTGCGCGTCCAAGCTGTCCCCCTTGTCAAGGGGGACAGTCCGCGTGGCGTCGTGCTATTCGGGCAACCAGGCCCCGATGCTGGCTCCAGCCTTGCGTTCGGAGCGCCGCGCGGACGGGGGGTTTGCCGAGCATGGCCGGTCGGTCGACGGAATCCGCCTCCTGCCGCCGCTGGCGAAGACGGCGTGAGGGGGAGCACTGCGCATCGCCGACTCGTTACTTGCCGCCCTCACCCGCCCCGGCCCGATGGAGACGCTCGTGACCGCCGCCCACCCCGACCGCTTCGTCGACCGCCACCTCGGCTCGTCGGCCGCCGAGCAAGCCGCGATGCTCGACGCGCTCGGGCTCGACTCACTCGACGCGCTCAGCGCCCAGGCCGTCCCCGACACCATCCAGTTCGAGGGCCTGCTCGACCTGCCCGACCCGATGTCGGAGCGCGAGCTGCTCGACGAGCTGACGGCGCTCGCGGAGCTCAACCAGACCGCGCGGAGCTACATCGGGCTCGGCTACCACGGCACGATCCTGCCGCCGGTCATCCAGCGCAACGTGCTCGAGAATCCGGGCTGGTACACGCAGTACACCCCGTACCAGGCCGAGATCGCCCAGGGGCGGCTGGAGGCGCTCCTCAACTTTCAGACGGCCGTCTCCGACCTGACCGGCCTGCCGGTCGCGAACGCCAGCCTGCTCGACGAGGGCACGGCGGCGGCCGAGGCGATGGCCATGTTCTCGGGCGCGCACCGCGGCAAGCGGGCGACGTTCGTGGTCGACGCGCGGTGCCACCCGCAGACGATCGCCGTCGTCCAGACGCGCGCCGAGCCGATCGGCATCGAGGTCGTGGTGACGGATGTCGCGAGCGCCGACTTCGGCGACGACACGATCGGCGCGCTCGTCCAGTACCCGACGACCGACGGCGAGATCGTGGATTACGCGGGTGTGGCCGAGGCCGTGCACGCGGCGGGCGGCTACCTCGCCGTGGCGACCGACCTGCTGGCGCTCGCGCTCATCGAGGCGCCGGGCGGCTGGGGCGCGGACGTGGCGCTGGGCTCGTCACAGCGCTTTGGCGTGCCGATGGGCTTCGGCGGCCCGCACGCGGCGTTCTTCGCCACGACCGACAGCTTCGCCCGCAAGATCCCCGGCCGCATCATCGGCGTCAGCCAGGACCGCCTCGGCGACACGGCGCTGCGGATGGCGCTCCAGACGCGCGAGCAGCACATCCGCCGCGAAAAGGCGACCTCGAACATCTGCACGGCGCAGGTGCTCCTCGCCAACATCGCGGGCTTCTACGCGGTCTACCACGGCCCGGAGGGCATCCGCGCCATCGCCGAGTACGTCCACGGCCAGACGCGGCGGCTGGCGCAGGCGCTGGAGGCCGCGGGCCACACGGTCCGCCACGACGCGTTCTTCGACACGATCCGCGTCGACACGGCGGACGGGCTCGACGCGGCGGCGGTCGCCAGCGATCAGTTCGACATCAACCTGCGCCGCTACGACGACGGGTCGGTCGGCGTCGCGCTCGACGAGACCGTCACGGACCTCGACCTCGCCGACCTCGTCGACGCGTTCAGCGGGACGATGCTGCCTGAGGCCGACGACGCGGGCTATACCGGCCCGCTGGCGCGCACGACGGACTTTCTCACGCACCCGACGTTCGAGCGGCACCGGACCGAGCACGAGATGCTCCGCTACCTCAAGCGGCTCGAGAACCGCGACCTGTCGCTGGTCCACAGCATGATCCCGCTGGGGTCGTGCACGATGAAGCTCAACGCGACGGCCGAGATGATGCCGGTCACGTTCCCCGGCTTCGCGGCCATCCACCCGTTCGCGCCCGAGGACCAGACGGAGGGCTACGAGGAGATCGTGGACACGCTCGAGGAGTGGCTGGCGGAGATCACCGGCTTCGACGCCGTCTCGCTCCAGCCCAACTCGGGCGCCCAGGGCGAGTACGCCGGGCTGCTGACGATCCGCGCCTACCACCTGTCGCGCGGCGACGACCAGCGGACGGTCTGCCTGATCCCGACCTCGGCGCACGGCACCAACCCCGCCTCGGCGGTGATGGCGGGCATGGACGTGGTCGCGGTCAAGGTGACCGAGGCGGGCGAAGTCGACATGGCTGACCTGCGCGCCAAGGCCGAACAGCACGCCGACCGGCTGGCGGCGCTGATGATCACGTACCCGAGCACGCACGGCGTCTTCGAGCGGACCATTCAGGAGATCGCCGACGTCGTCCACGAGCACGGCGGGCTGGTCTACATGGACGGGGCCAACATGAACGCGATGGTCGGGCTGTGCCGGCCGGGCGACTTCGGGATGGACGTGTGCCACCTCAACCTGCACAAGACGTTCGCGATTCCGCACGGCGGCGGCGGGCCGGGGATGGGGCCGATCGGCGTCGTCGAGCGGCTGGCGCCGTTCCTGCCGGGCCACCCGCTCGCGCCGTCCGGCGGCGACCAGGCGATCGGGCCCGTCGCGGCGGGCCCGACGGGGAGCTCGCTCGTGCTGCTGATCTCGTGGGCCTACATCGCCATGATGGGCGCCGAGGGGCTCCGGAAGGCGAGTCAATTGGCGATCCTGAACGCCAACTACATGGCGAAGCGGCTGGAGGGCCACTACGACGTGCTGTACCGGGGGCCGGGCGGGCGCGTCGCGCACGAGTTCATCCTGGACGTGCGGCCGTTCCAGAAGGCGGGCATCGGGGCCGAGGACATCGCCAAGCGCCTGATCGACTACGGCTTCCACGCGCCGACCATGTCGTGGCCCGTCGCGGGCACGCTGATGGTGGAGCCGACGGAGAGCGAGTCGAAAGAGGAGCTGGACCGGTTCTGCGACGCGATGATCGCGATCCGGACGGAGATCCAGGAGGTCGAGCTGGGGACGGCGGACGCGGCCGACAACGTGCTCAAGATGGCGCCCCACACGGCGGCCGAGGTCACCTCCGATGACTGGGAGCACCCGTACTCCCGCCAGCAGGCGGCGTACCCGGCGCCGTGGACGCGCGAGGCCAAGTTCTGGCCGGCCACCTCGCGCGTGGACAACGCCTTCGGGGACCGCAACCTGGTCTGCTCCTGCCCGCCGATGGAGGACTACGTGTAGGGGCGAGGACCGCGGACGACGGACGGCAGACCGCGCGTCTCCGACCGCTGGGCCCGCCTCGGCGCCGGGGCGGGGTCAGTCGCCGGGGATCTGGCGGGCCTGGGCGTACTCGGCGACGAAGGTGGGGTCGACGGGTTCGAGCGGTGGGCGGCCGGGGGGCGCGGGGCCCCGCGAGCGGGGTCGACGACATGGGGCCGGTGGGGCGGGATGGGGCCGGTGGGGCGGGTCTGCCCCTATGGACCCGCGAGCAGGGGATTACATAACCTCTGTCGCGAGATTTATTTTGGCAGGCGCCAGCAGGGGGCGGGTATCGTGGGGGTGGCCGCCGGGCTCGTGATTAGTGGAAGGCCCGGCTAGCGGGTCTGCCAGAGTTGTCGCTCGGCTGTCCTGTACTTGACTACTAGGCAATACGAAATGACCGACTCAGGAGCGGAGCATGTGATTCTCTGGTATGGAGAACTTGAACGGCGCTTGCTGGAGATCTTGCACTTCGTCCCATTCTCTGAAGAGAACCGATCTGCCCACCTCCCCCTCCTCGCTCCGGTCATCGTAGAAGCGGGGAGCATTATCGACACCGTATTCCGTGAGGAGTACACGGGGACGAGGCCAGACGGAAGGCAGTTGGGAATTGGCGACTTTGCATCGCACTACGAGCCCATGTTCAGCCTCGCCGAACTCAGATCTCTGATCTACCAATACCCGCCGCGCCTGCTCGCTCCGTTTCGTGGATGGACTAGCGAGAAGACTGGTAACTACTCAGGGCTCGATTGGTGGCTGGCCCACAACAAGTTGAAGCACAATAGGGTGGAGGAGCACGAACTGGCGACACTCCACACCGCTGTCAACATCTTGTGCGCCCTCCATCAGGTACTGTCCACGTTCCCGGTGTTTGTGCGAGCCCTGTGGCGACATGATTTCCTGGCTAGCGGCAACCACCGCCATCTAGTCGGCGAGAACATCGAGGACACAGGCGTGATGGAGGACGCCTTGGTAGAGACGGCGCTGTTCGCTACTTCGGTTGGGCAAAACCGCTTCCCCAATCAGGTCAGGGACATCACCCCATTCTGGACGAATAGCCAGCGGCTCGCTCGGTTCCTCGGGCGCCAGTAAGGCGTGTAGCGGCTGGCATCGAGGAGTTCGCAAGCGGGCGCGTCCTCGGCGTCGGAGGGTCGGAGTCGACTTGAGAGAATGGCCCCGGACCCTGGTTTCCCGCGTTCGCGGGAATGACGGCGGGTGGTGGTGAGAGCGATTCCTTACCCGTCCGCTTTTCGGGGGGAGAGGGTACGTCGTAGGAGGGGCTGGCGCGAGTGGGGAGCGGGTTTATCCTCGTGCGGACTGCTCTCCCCACCCTGCTGATGACTCCGCACATGAGGCCCCTGCTCGCCGCCCTCGTCTTCCTCGCCGCCCCGGCCGCGCTCGCGCAGGCGCCGTTCACCGTCGACGACGTGTTCGCGCTGGAGTGGGCCGAGGACCCGCAGATCAGTCCGGACGGCGAGCACGTGGTCTACGCACGCACCGGGATGGACCGGATGACGGACAAGCGCCGGCGGTCGCTGTGGATCGTGGGCACAGACGGGACGGGCCACCGCAAGCTGACCGTTGGCGAGGGCGGCGAGGGCTCGCCGCGCTGGTCGCCGAGCGGGGACCGCGTCGCGTACGTGGCGTCGACGGACGAGGGCGCGGAGCTCTACGTGCGGTGGCAGGACACCGGCCAGACGGCGCGGCTGACCCAGCTCGACCGCTCGCCGGCCGGGCTGGCGTGGTCGCCCGACGGGACGATGCTGGCGTTCTCGATGCTCGTCCCCGAGAAGGACCCGACGTTCACCGTCACAATGCCGGCGAAGCCGAAGGGCGCTGAGTGGGCGGACGCGCCGCGCATCATCACGCGCGTCCGCCACGAGGCCGACGGCTCGGGCGACATCGAGCCGGGCCACCGGCACCTGTTCGTGGTGCCCGCCGACGGCGGGACGCCCCGCCAGGTCACGACGGGCGACTACCAGCACGGCGCCGACTTTGACTGGCTGCCGGACGGCAGCGGGCTCGTGTTCTCGGCGAACCGGACCGCCGACTGGGAGCGCGACTTCCGCGCGTCGGAGCTGCACCGCGTGGGGCTGGCGGACACGACGGTCGTGACGCTGACGAGCCGCGACGGGCCGGACCGGAGCCCCGCCGTGTCGCCGGACGGCCGGCACGTGGCGTACCTCGGCTTCGACGACCGCGTGCGGACGTTCCAGAACACGCGCCTCTCCGTCCGCGACCTCCGTACCGGGGCGACGCGCGTGCTGGCGGGCAACCTGGACCGGAGCCTGGGCGACATCACCTGGGACGCGGACGGCGACGGGCTCTACGCGACGACCCTCGACCGGGGCGCGACGCGCCTGATGTGGGTCGGGCTCGACGGCGACGTGCGCGAGATCACCGACGCGCTCGGCGGGCTGGCGATCAGCCGGCCGTACACGAGCGGGGCGTACTCCGTCGCCGACGACGGGACGGTCGCGTTCACGCACGGGACGGCGGACCGGCCCTCAGACGTGGCGGTGGTTATAGACGGCGAGACGCGCGTGCTGACCGACCTCAACGGCGACGTGCTGGCGCACCGCCAGCTGGGCGCGACCGAGGAGATCACGTGGCAGAGCGCGGATGGGCTCGAGATCCAGGGGTGGATCACACGGCCCCCGAACGCCGAGCCGGGGCGCCGGTATCCGCTCCTGGTCGAGAACCACGGCGGCCCGATCGCGGCGTACGGGCCGCAGTTCTCGGCCGAGGTCCAGCTCTACGCCGCGGCCGACTACGTGGTCTTTACGCCCAACCCGCGCGGCAGCACGGGCTACGGCGAGGCCTTCGCGGACTTGCTCTACCACGACTACCCCGGCGGCGACTTTGGCGACATCATGGCGGGCGTCGACGCCGTCCTCGCGACGGGCGCGGTCCACCCGGACTCGCTGTACGTGACCGGCGGGAGCGCGGGCGGCACGATGACGGCCTGGATGGTCGGCAACTCGGACCGCTTCCGGGCGGCGGCGGTCATCAAGCCGGTCGTCAACTGGATCTCGAAGACGTTGGTGGCCGACAACTACTACGGGTACGCCGACTACCGCTACCCCGGCCAGCCGTGGGAGAACCCGATGGCGTACTGGCAGGACTCGCCGATCTCGGTCGTCGCCCAGATCGAGACGCCGACGATGGTGATGGTCGGGACCGACGACCGGCGGACGCCGCCCTCGGAGGCGCGGCAGCTGTACCACGCGCTCCGCCTGCGCGGCGTGGAGACGGCCTACATCGAGATCCCCGGCGCCTCGCACAACATCGCGAACCGGCCGAGCCAGCTGGCGGCCAAGGTGGCCTACATCCTGGCGTGGTTCGAGCAGTACCGGGGAGAGGAGGACGCGTAGCGCCATGCCGACATTCGAGCCGCGCGACCCCGGCTTCGAGGCCCGCGTCCGCGCCAGCTTCGCCCGGCAGCGGATGATGCAGACGCTGGGGGCCGAGCTGGTGGCCGTCCGGCCCGGCGAGGTGGCCATCGCGCTCCCGTTCCGCGCCGACCTCACCCAGCAGCACGGGTACCTCCACGCCGCCGCGACGACGGCCATCGCCGACAGCGCGTGCGGGTACGCGGCGCTCTCGCTGATGGCGCCGGGCCACGACGTCCTCTCGGTCGAGTTCAAGGTGAACCTGCTGGCGCCCGCCGCTGGCGACCGGTTCGTGGCCGTGGGGCGCGTACTCCGGCCGGGGCGGACGCTGACGGTGTGCGCGGCCGAGGTCCGCGCCGAGCGGGGCGACGAACGCCCGGTGATCGCGGCGATGCAGGCGACGATGATCGCGCTGGCGCCGCGCGAGACCGAGACCGGCCCGGACGGCTAGCGCGGCGTCGGGCCCCTCATCCTGAGGCCTGTTAGAGAATCGCGCCAGCCACGAACGGGGACGTGCAGGACCGCGCGAGCCAGGACCGAGGAGCCGCTCTGCGGCCCGAGGGGACGGCGCCCAGGCGTGGCGGTCAGGCTCTCGACCGACTAGGAAGGGGCCTGGGGCGCCGGAATGCCCGCTCTTGGCGTGGACGCCGACGGGGCGCGGCCGATGCCGTAGGCTTGCGGTCCACGCGCCCCCACCGACGTGCTCCGACGCTTCCTGCCGCTCGCTCTCCTTGTCGCCGCCTGCGGCGACGCGCCCGACGACACGGCCGACACCTTGCGAGGGGCGCCCGCGATGGCCATGGCGCCCGTCGCGACGGTGGCCGACACGCCCGCCCCGGACGAGCCGGAGACGCCCCTCCCCGACGCGAGCGCCGCCGACCGGACACCGTACGAGGCCCTGCGCGGCTGGATCGGCCACCCGGCCGTGCGCGACGACGGGTCGCAGTTCGTGCTCCAGCCGTCGGTCCGGCCCCAGATCGAAGAGGCGTTCGAAGTCGAGCCCGGGCTGATGGACCGGCTGGCGCAGCTCGCCACCGAACCCACGTTCGAGATCACGCCCGTCGACTTCGCGGGCGCGGCGTTCGCGCTCGCGTTCCCCGCGAACGGGGCCGTCGAGGACGACCCGCGCTCGCTGTGGCTCCTGGTCGACGCCGAGACCGGCGCGGCGTATGCGATCCTGACCGACGGCGGCGACACGTTCTACCGGGCCTCGCACGACGCCCGCGTCGACGACCTCGCGCCGGCTGCCGTGGCCTGGATGTCGGACGCCTCGGGCACGCCGTTCGAGGCGCTGGCGCGCGCGTCGGAAGGGGCGCCGATGAGCCCATAGCACAGGTGCTAAGATTTTAGCCCGGCCCCGGAGCGGCCGGCGCGCTATTCTCGGGCCGATCCCATTCCCCGGCCCATGACCCGTTCGCTCCTCGCCCTCCTCGCTTCCGCCCTCGTCGTCGTCGGCTGCTCGACCGGCGCCCGAGTGGCCACGCCCGCCACCGACACCGCCGAGGCGGCGTCCGACAGCTCCAAGTTCGACAAGGCCGTCGCCTCCAGCACCGCCATGGAGGGCCTGTTCACGGTCTACCAGGACTCGACCAAGGGCTCGATCATGCTGGCGATCGCGCCGGACCAGTTCGACCGCGACTTTATCTACTTCAGCCACGTGGTCGACGGCGTGCCCGTCGGGGGCCACTTCCGGGGCCAGTTCCGCGACAACGCCGTGTTCACGATCCGGCGGCGGTTCGACAAGGTCGAGTTCGTGGCCGAGAACACGTCGTTCGCCTTCGACGACGACAACGCGGTCTCGCGCGCGGCGCAGGCCAACATCAGCCCGGCCGTGCTGGCGGTCGAGGACGTCGTCGCCGAGGAGGACGGGACGGTCTTGATCAAGGCCGACGGGCTGTTTCTGACCGAGGCGCTGGCGGCCATCAAGCCGGTCGCGCGGCCCGGCCAGTCGCCGCTCGCGTTCCGCCTCGGGAATCTGTCGAAAGAGAAGACGGCGCTCGTCGAGATCCGCAACTACCCCGAGAACACCGACGCCGTCGTCCGCTACGTCTACGACAACCCGACGCCGCTGAACGGCGGCGGCGCGGCGGTGACCGACGCCCGCGCCGTCACGGTGACCGTCCAGCACAGCCTCATCGCGATGCCCGACAACGGGTACGCGGCGCTCATCGACGACCCGCGCGTGGGCTACTTCACGACCCAGGTGACGGACCTGACCTCGATGAGCGTCACGCCGTACCGCGACCTCGTCCACCGCTGGCATTTCGAGCACGCCGACGGACGCGCCGCCGAGCCGCTCGTGTGGTGGATCGAGAACACGACGCCGGTCGAGTACCGCGACACGATCCGCGACGCGGCGCTCCGCTGGAACGAGGCGTTCGCCGCCGCCGGGCTCGACGGCGCCGTCGAGGTCCGCGTCCAGCCCGACGACGCCGACTGGGACGCCGGCGACATGCGCTACAACGTGCTCCGCTGGACGTCCTCGCCGACCCCGCCGTTCGGCGGCTACGGCCCGTCGTTCGTCAACCCGCGGACGGGCCAGATCCTGGGCGCGGATGTGATGCTGGAGTACACCTTCATCCGCAACCGGATGACGTACGCCGAGCTGTTCGAGACGGCCGGGACGTACCTCGACGCCGCCGATCACGCGGAAGGCGAGACTGACGCGCTGTGCGCGCTCGGGATGCGGATGCAGGGCCAGATGCTGCTCGGCACGGCGACGTTGCGCGCCCTCGGCCATTCCGAGCGCGATGGCGAGACGCTCGTCGAGCAGGGGCTCTACTACCTCGTGCTCCACGAGATCGGCCACACGCTCGGGCTCAACCACAACATGAAGTCGAGCCAGATGCTCACCTTCGAGCAGACGACCGACTGGGACCTGACCATGGCGCGCGGCCTGACGGGCTCGGTGATGGACTACCCGGCCGTCAACGTGGCCGCACCGGGCGAGAGCCAGGGCGCCTACTACACGACGCGGCCCGGCCCGTACGACGTGTGGGCCATCACGTTCGCCTACGGCGACCTCAGCGACGCCGAGCGCGCCGCCCTGCTGGCGCGGTCGACCGAGCCGGCCCTGGCCTTCGGCAACGACGCCGACGACATGCGCTCGCCGGGCAAGGCCATCGACCCGCGCGTCAACATCGGCGACATGTCGAGCGACGCACTCCTGTACGCCGAGCGCCGGCTCGACCTGGTCGAGGCCACGTTCGACGGGCTCCGCGAGCGCTACGACGAGCCCGGCGAGAGCTACCAGGACCTCCTCCAGGCCTACTTCATCCTGACGGGCGAGATCGGGACCCAGATGGCCGTCGCCAGCCGCTACGTCGGCGGCGTCTACGTCGACCGCGCGATGGCCGGGCAGCCCGGCGCCACCCAGCCGTTCACGCCGGTCCCGGCCGCCGAGCAGCGCCGGGCGATGGCGCTGATGGCGCGCGGCCTGTTCGCGCCGGACGCCTTCGACGGTGCCGAGGACGTCTACGCCTACCTCGCGCGCCAGCGGCGCGGGTTCGGGTTCTTCAGCGCGCCCGAAGACCCGCGCATCCACGCGCGTGCGCTCGGCCTCCAGCGCGGCGTGCTGGCGCACCTCGTCCACCCCAACACGGTCGAGCGGATCACCGATGCCCGCCTCTACGGCAACGAGTACTCGCTGGCCGACATGATGGCCGACCTCACGGCGGCCCTCTTCGACGCGGACGCGCGCGGCGACGTCAACACGTTCCGGCAGAACGTCCAGATCGCGTACGTGACGCAGCTGGCGACGATGCTCGCCGACGAGAACAACGCCTACGACGCGGTCGCCAAGAGCCAGGTGCTGGCGCAGCTCCGCCGGGTCGAGGCGATGGCGCGCGCGCGGCGCACCGGCAATGTCGAGACGCTCGCCCACCGCGACCACCTGCTGTTCCTCATCGAGCGCGCCCTCGACACCGACTGAGTGGATCCCCTGCTGGCGGCGCGTGCCGCCGGCGGGTCAGTCCGCTAGTGCGAGTTCGGCCGTGCGCAAGAGACCGTACGGGTTGACCGGCGTGCCCCGGCCGTCGCCGCGCACGTCGAGCACCTGGAAGTGGAGGTGCGGGCCCTGCGCATTCCCCGTCGAGCCGACCGTGCCCAGCACGTCGCCCCGACGCACGCTCGTGCCGACCTCGATGCCGTCCTCGTACGTGTCGAGGTGGGCGTAGTAGAAGTCGGTGCGGCCGTCGGCGGAGCGGAGGTAGAGCGTGTGGCCGCCGAGCCGGTTCCAGTGCTTGCGGCGGATCGTCCCGTCGGTGACGGCCACCAGGGGCGTCCCGCGCGGGGCCGCGATGTCGATGGCGTTGTGGACGCGGCCGCCGGAGCGGGGCGCGTGGAACGTGTCGCGCAGGTCGTCGCCCCCGATCCCCACGACGGGGATGACCAGCCCGGACGCCGTCTCCGGGCGGCGGTCGCCCACGTCGACCGGCGTGTGGTCGGCGGCGGTCGGGGCGGGGAGGCGGACCGGCGGGCGCTCGGCGACGCGCTCCGGCGCTCGCGCGGGGCGGTCGGCGGCACGGCGGCCACCGGCCCAGCCGTTGGGACCCGACCCGGAGGTGGCGCACGCCGACAGCGTGAGGGCGGAGACGACGAGGGCGAGGGTCGAAAAGCGCATGGCGACGGGGGCAGAGACCCGCAGTATCGGCCGCCCCGGGCCGGGGTCAAGTCTCGGCGACCCGGGAGTTCATCCTCGCTTGAAAACACGACACGATAATCCGCATACAACACATCGAGCGGCAAGACTGCCCTCTTCTATATCTCCCATTACCCCACTCTACAATGAATACGCTCCTCTCGACCAGCTCGATCCAGAACACGACGGTCGTCAACCCCCAGGGCGAGACCCTCGGCGACGTCAAGGACCTGATGATCGACCTCGACAGCAACCGCATCGAATACGCCGTCCTCGACTTCGGGGGCTTCCTCGGCATCGGCGACAAGTACTTCGCCGTCCCCCTCCAGGCCTTCACCGTCGACCGCAGCAACGAGCGCTTCGTGCTCGACGTGACCAAGGAGCGCCTCGGAGGGGCGCCCGGCTTCGACAAGACCGACTGGCCCAGCACGGCCGACGCCTCGTTCACCGAGGGCGTCTACGACTACTACGGTCAGCGCGACGTGTACCTCCGGTCGCGCGTGAACGACCCCGTCGTCGCCAACTAAGCGGCGCACGCAGTCGCGTCCTATAGACGGACGCAACGGCCTCCCGGCGTCGGCACCGGGGGGCCTTTTTTTGTGCGCGAGGGATGCGGCGCAGGCTTCCCGGCAGGCGCGGTGCCGATCTCCCTCCCCCAGCCCCTCCCGTTTGGGAGGGGAGGACTGGCCAGAGATCACCGCGAGCCACTTGCGCGAGCCCATCTACGGCGTCCCCTTCCCCCTCGGGGGAGGCCCGGTGAGGGTCCCGAGCGTCCGCCCCGCTTGCGGTGACGGGTCTCCTCGAAGGGCTTGCGGGTTCCATAGAAACGGTCGGGGAGCTCTGCCCATCCCTCCCTCCCGCTTGCCGAATCCCGCTACTCGCCCGGCGCGCGCTCGGCATCGCTCAGCCCGGCCCACCACTCGGCGTAGGGCGTGTTCTTCGGCGCCTTCCGGTTAACGTCCTCGTCGCCGTCCCACCACGTCGGGCCGCGCTCCCCGAGGGCGACCTTGGCGGCGTGGACGCGGGCGCGAGCGTCGCGCTCGGCGGCTTCATCGTTGGCTCGCGTCGCCGTACCCACATCGCGGCGGGCGTCCATCAAGTCGTCCACCAGTCGCTGGCGGTCGTCGTCGGAGAGGGCGGGGTTCGAGCAGCGCCACAGGCGTCCGCCGTGGACGAAGTAGCGGCCGTCCGGGGTGGACGGCAGGTGGTCGGGACAGGACACAGGCACGGGCGCGGGGCCCGCGGCTTACGCCCGGATCGCGCCCAGGATGCCGGGGACCTCGGCGGCCGTCGGGAACGCGTCGGCGTCCTCGCCGGCCTCGAGCGCGTCGAGGTAGAACCGGGCGAACGCGAGCCGCTCGGCGGCCGAGGCGTTGGTCTCGAAGAACAGGTCGTCGAACCCGGCCATCGCGGCCTCGCCGACGGCGCCGGTGACGTAGGCCGCGAGGAGGGCGGTGAGAGCGGAGGGGTGGGCGGTGACGGCGTGCGTCATAACGGCGGGGGGTGGGCTTGACGCGGCCTTCTTCAAGTCGCGTGCCAACCGGTCGATACCGCCCGGCGGCCCCCCTCGGGTGCCCCGATCGCCCGACCAGCCGGTCAGGACGGAACACGTGCGTTACCATCTGTTCCCCTGGATGCCCTGCCCGTGCCCGTTCCCGCCCCTCTCCGCCGCCGCATTCGACCTCTCGCAGGCGTGGGTAGCCCGCTTGCGCGCGCCCTCTCCGTCGCGCTGCTCGCGCTCGCCGTCGGCTGCGCACCGTCGCGTCCGGCGACCGTCGAGGCCGCCCCCGAGACGCCCGAGGTGGCCGGGCCCGTCTTCGCCGGGCCGATGCGCGCCGACCCCGCCGTCGACGCGGCGACGCTGGTGGCCGCCATCCACGCCCGCCACGCGGGCTCGTGGTACCGCACGCTGACGTTCACCCAGCGCACGAGCCGCCGCCAGCCCGACGGCACCATCTCCGTCGAGACGTGGCGCGAGTGGCTGGCCCTGCCGGGGCGCCTGCGCGTCGAGATGGACGATCCGCTGGCGGGGACCGACGTGCTCTTCGTCGGCGACACGACCTACGTCTACGCCGATGGCGAGCTGGCGGCCGCGCGACCGTCGCGCAACGCGCTCCTGCTGTGGGGCTTCGACGCCGCCGTGCAGGACCCGGCGGAGACGCTCCGCATCGCGGCGGCCGAGGGCGTCGATGTCGACGCCTTCCGCACCGACACGTTCGACGGCCGCGCGATGTACGTGCTCGGGACGCCCGCGAGCGGCGAGGTCTGGATCGAGCGCGAGCGGCTGCTCTTCGTCCGGCTCGTCGAGCAGCAGGGCGACGCCGTGCAGGACGTCCGGTTCGAGAACTACCAGCGCCTCGGCGGCGGCTGGATCGCACCCTTCGTCACGGTCCGCGTCGACGGCGAGATCGTGTTCTGGGAGACGTACGCCGAGATGGTGGCCGACCCCGCCCTCGCCCCCGTCCTGTTCGACCCACGCCGCTGGGCCGAGGGCGCCGCCGCAAGCGGCGCGCGCTGAGCAGGGGCCTTTTGTTCGATTGAGAAGCTCTCTACAGCGTCATCCCGAACCGAAGGTCGGCGGAGCCAGCTTGTCGAGGGATCTCTGGCGCGCACTCAGTCGCTCGTTTGAGATCCCTCGACAAGCTCGAAATGACGGTTCCACAGGTGCAGGGAGCTCCCCAAACCCGCTGAGCTGGCTCAGCGGTTGCCGTCATCCTCGTCGTCGTTGTTGAGCCGGCCCCGGAGCCACCCGTCGATCCGCGTCCGCGCCTGCCGCCCCGCCTCCTCGGTGAGCGCCCGCTGGCCGTGGTCGCGCGCCAGCCCCAGCGCGACCGAGACGAGCTGCGACGACGGCGCCCGCTGCTGGACCTCGAACAGCTGCGTCGCCGCCTGCGCGAATTCCCCCTGATCGAACAGGGCGAGCGCGTTCGAGAACGAGAGCGCCGTCTCCACGTCGTCGATTCGGTTGGCCTGCTGGCGCTCCGCCAGCGCAACCCGCGCCTCGGCCGTCATCACCACGTCGATGCCGTCGATGAGGGAGGCCGCGAGGTCGCGCTGCAGGTCGAACAGCCGGTCCTCGCGCCCCGCCACGCTCGCCGTCTGCACCACCTCGGACGTCTCGACCTCGACTACGCGCGTGTCGAGCCGGATCTCGGGGTGGATGGCCACGATCGACCCGACCACGACGTGGTCGGCTCCGATAAACCGCCCGACCTGGAGCGCCGTCTCGGGGTCGAAGGCGTCGGTCTGCTGGAGGCCGAGCTCGTCGACCAGCGCCTGCAAGCGCTCGCGCTCGACCAGCCGGAGCGTGGGGACGGCAGCGAGGTCGCTCGTCATCATGCTGGCCAGGCCGCGGCCGAGCGGGTCGTAGCGCGGGTCGCCGGTGTGGTTCTCGAAGGCGAGCACGGCGAGGTTCGCGTCGAACGCCTCGGGCAGGTCCGCCGCCGACATCTGGGGGCCCCCGACCAGCGACCGGGCCGAGTCGATGGAGCCGCACCCGGCCGCCAGGACGGCCGCAAGGAGGGCGAGGCAGAGCGAGCGCCTCGAGGGCGGGGTCGTCGACATGGGGGCAAGGGGCAGCCTCTATCCCTACGTCGTCCGGCACTCGTGGGGGTCACCGTTCTGGCGCCTCAGTCCGCACGGACGGCGGTGATGCGGAAGCGGCGGGCGAAGGCCGAGCCGGCGCCGTCCCACTCCATGACGTCGTCGCGCAGCGTCACGACCCAGGCGCTGTCGTCGTCGGGCCCGAGGTCGGAGTCGAGGGCGAGGGTCCGGGTCCGGGGCGCGTAGGTCCAGCGGCCCGTGTTGAGGCCATAGGGCTGGCCACCGCTCTCGAACGTGCCGTCGGCGCGGATCTCGATGTACCGGTCGCCGGCCGGGTTCGCCTCGGCGGTCACGTCGGCGCCCCGGTCGTAGACGGCGGCCATGTCCCAGCGCCCCACGAGCGGGCTGGCGGGGGCGCCCGGCGGGGGGCGGTCGGCGACGGGCGCGGTGGGGGCACAGCCGGCGAGGACCAGGGCCAGAGCGGCGAGACGGGTGAGGCGGCGCACGACGATGTTCGGGAGGGGCATTCGGTAGAACCCGAAGACGCGTTGGGGTTTCCGGGGTCCGCCCCCCAATCGCGCAAAGGGACGCCTGGGTGGTGCCCTAAACAATGCGCTCTGACACCCGATCACCCATGCACTCGTCCTCTTGCCGGTCCATGGTGTCAGCGCTCGCTTCCTCCCCCCGCTCTGCTCTGTCCGGCGACCTCGCGGCGATCGGGGAGCCGGGGCGCCTCGCGGCGCTGAGCCGGGCGGGCCTGATGACACCCACGCGCGACGCGACGTGCGACCGCACGTGCGAGCTCGCGACCCGGCTGCTGAAGGCGCCGACGGCCCTCGTCACCCTCATCGAGCCGGGGTGGCAGGTGTACAAGGGGGCGGCGGGCGTCCCGGAGGCGCTCGACGCCGCGCGCGAGACCTGGCTCGACGACTCGCCGTGCCAGCACGTCGCCGCCACGGGCCGCCCGCTCGTGGTCGACACCGACCGGCCCAGCGACCGGGCGCATCCGGGCCAGGCCTACCTCGGCGTCCCGCTCTGGAGCGCGGACGGCGAGGCGCTGGGCGCGCTGTGCGCCATCGACACCCTGCCCCGGACGTGGACCGACGACGACCTCTCCACCCTCGCCGAGTTGGGCGAGGTGCTCGCCGACTCCATCGCCTACCGCGAGGCCCAGGCCCGGCTGGCCGACGAGTCGCGCGCCCGCGCCGACGCCCAGGCCCTGACCGCCGCCGCCATGAACGCGCTCGAGGACCTGTTCGTGGTCGTCGGCCTCGACGGCCACCTGCGGCAGTGGAACGACGCCTTCGCGGCCGTGGCCGGCCGGCCGGCCGAGGATCTCGACGGGCTCGCCGTCGACGCCCTCTTCACGGCCAGCGACGCCGTCCGCGTCCGGACGGCCGTGCAAGACGCGCTGTCGGGCGGGCGCTGCTCGCTGACCGCCGCGATGCAGACGCCCGACGGCCCCGTCCCCCACGAGCTGGTGTGCGCCCGCGTGCACGACAGCGCCGGCGCCGTCGTCGGCGTCTGCGTGACGGGCCGGAACCTCACAGCCCGGCTCGCGAGCGAGGCGGCCCTCCGCCAGAGCGAGGCCCGGCACCGCGGCCTGATCGAGGCGCTGCCCGACCTGTTCCTGCGCCTCTCGCGCGACGGCCGCTACCTCGACGTCAAGGCGCCGGACCCCGCGCTCCTGGTCTACGAGCCGCACCAGCTCATCGGGTGGACCATGGCGGCCTCACTGCCTCCGGACCTGGCGGTCACGCTCCTGGCGGCCGTCGGCCAGGCCCTCGACACCGGGGACCTCCAGTGCGTCGAGTACGATCTGGTGCCGGGGGACGGTCAGCTCCGCCACTTCGAAGCTCGAATCGTGCCCGTCGGCGACGACGAGGTCCAGGCCGTCGTGCGCGACGTGACCGACCGGGTGGCCACGGGCCGGGCCCTCCGCGAGAGCGAGCTCCGCTTCCGGTCGTTCGTCGAGGCCACCACGCAGGTGGTCTGGATGGCCAACGCCGACGGCGACGCCACCGAGCTCAGCGCCGCGTGGGCCGACTTTACCGGCCAGACGGCCGAGGAGATCGCGGGGTGGGGCTGGACCGACGCCGTTCACCCGGACGATCTGCCCGGCGTCATCGAGGCGTGGCGGGAGGCGATCGCGGCCCGGAGCCCGCACGAGATCGAGTACCGCGTCCGGAGCGCGGGCGGGCCCTATCACCGGTTCGCCATTCGGGCCATCCCCGTCTCCGACGACGACGCGTTCCTGGGCTGGGTGGGGACGTGCACCGACGTCGAGGAGGCCCGCCAGGCGGCCGAGGCCGCCGGCGCCCACGAGCTCGCCCTGGTGGCGGCCATGGCCGACGCCCAGCGCGGGCGCACCGAGGCCGAGGAGGCCGCCCGCATGAAGAGCGCGATGCTCGCGAACCTCAGCCACGAGATCCGGACCCCGCTCACCAGTATCATCGGGTTCGCCGACATCCTCGCGGAGGAGGCCGCTGAGCACGACGGCGACGACGAGACGTTCGCCCAGCTCATCGGCCGCGGCGGGCGGCGCCTGCTCCACACGTTGACGTCGGTTCTCGACCTCGCCCAGATGGAGGCCGGTCGTCATGAGGTCGTGCTCCGGCCCGTCGACGTCCGCACGGTCGTCGCCGACACGGCGGCGCTGCTCCGGCCCCAGGCCGAGGCCAAAGGGCTCGCGGTCGAGGTCGCCCTCCCGGAGGCCCCGGTCGTGCTCCAGAGCGACGAGGGGGCGCTGGGCCGCATCCTGACGAACCTCCTGGGCAACGCCGTCAAGTTTACCGAGGCCGGGTCCGTGACCGTCGCCCTCCGCGCCGACGCCGACGACGTCGTGCTGGACGTGACCGACACCGGCCAGGGCATCTCCGAGACGTTCTTGCCCCTCCTGTTCGACGAGTTCCGCCAGGAGTCCGAGGGCCACGCCCGCCTGCACGAGGGGAACGGGCTGGGGCTGGCGATCACCAAGCGACTCTCCGAAATGCTCGGAGGCACCGTGGCGGCCACGAGTGAGCTCGGCGTGGGGAGCACGTTCACCGTCCGGCTGCCCGCCGCCGTGTGACGCGCCGGCCGTCACCGGGCGCTTTTAGCTTGGGGCATGGCCGAGACCGACCTCGCGACGGACGCCTCCGTCCTCGACACCGACATCGAAGAGCTCCCCGGCGTGGGCGCGCGCCGCGCCGAGCCCTTGCGCAAGGCGGGTGTCCGGACGTTCCGCGACCTCTTGCGCTACTACCCGCGCCGCTACCTCGACCGGAGCACCGTCACGCCCATCCGCCAGATCACCGAGCCCGGCGCCGTGACCGTCGTCGGCGTCGTGACGGCGACCGGCATGATCCCGGGGAGGGGCGGGCGCAACCGCTTCGAGCTCCGCGTCACCGACGACTCGGGCGGGACCCTCAAGTGCGTCTGGTTCCGCGGCGCCAACTGGATCCACCGGCTCTACCGCAAGGGCGACACGTTCGCCTTCCACGGCAAGGTCGAGAAGTACGGGTCCCAGTTTTCGATGGCCCACCCCGAGTCCGACAAGCTCGACGATGCCTCGGCGGCGCTGACGACGGGCCGGATCGTGCCGCTCTATCCAGGCGGCGCGGCGCTCGAAAAGGTGGGCCTCAACAGCCGGACGTTCCGCAAGCTGATCTACGGGCTCATCAAGGCGCACGGGCTGGCGATCCCCGAAGTCCTGCCCACGTCGGTCCGCGAGCGGTACGACCTGATCCCCGGCAACGTGGCGCTCCGGGCCGTCCACTTCCCCAAGGACGCGGCCGAGCGGGGCCGCGCCGTCCGCCGGCTGGTCTTCGAGGAGTTCTTTTTCCTCCAGCTCCTGCTCGCGCTGACGAAGGGGCGCCAGGAGCGCCGCCCAGGCGTCATGCTCGACGGCATCGGCCACAACGCGCGCGCGTTCCTCGACGAGGTCCTGCCCTTTGAGCTGACGGGCGCCCAGGCCCGCGTGCTCGAGACGGTCGCCCGGGACACCGCGAGCGGGCGCCAGATGAACCGGCTCGTCCAGGGCGACGTGGGCTCGGGCAAAACCGTCGTCGGCGTCGCGGCCATGCTGATGGCGATCGACGCGGGCTACCAGGCCTCCTTCATGGCGCCGACCGAGATCCTGACCGAGCAGCACTACTCGACGATCCGCCGCTTTCTGGAGCCGCTCGGCCTCAAGACCCACCTGCTGATCGGCGGGCAGCGCAAAAAGCTCCGCGAGGAGATCCTGGGCGAGATCGCGGACGGCACGGCGCACGTCGTGGTCGGCACGCACGCGATCATCGAGGACAAGGTGGCCTTTCAGAACCTCGGGCTCGCGGTCGTCGACGAGCAGCACCGGTTCGGCGTCGTCCAGCGGGCCAAGATGTTCTCGAAGGGCCAGCGCCCGCACGTGCTGATGATGACGGCGACGCCCATCCCGCGCTCGCTCGCGATGACGGTCTACGGCGACCTCGACGTGTCGGCCATCGACGAGCTGCCGGCGGGCCGCAAGCCCATCGACACGCGCGTCTACTCGGAAAAACGGCGCGAGGAGATGCTGGCGTTCGTCAAGGAGCAGCTCCGCGAGGGGCGCCAGGCGTACGTGGTGTTCCCCCTCGTTGAGGAGTCCGAGAGCGAGACGCTGGCGGACGTGAAGGACGCCGAGACCGGCGCGGCCGAACTGGCGGACGCCATCCGCCCCTACCGCGTGGACCTCGTCCACGGGCGGATGCTGTCGTACGAGAAGGAGGAGGCGATGGACCGCTTTAAGCGCGGCGAGACGGACGTGCTGGTCGCCACGACCGTCATCGAGGTCGGCGTCGACGTGCCCAACGCGACGGTCATGGTGATCGAGCACGCCGAGCGGTTCGGCCTCAGCCAGCTCCACCAGCTCCGCGGCCGCGTCGGGCGCGGCGCCGACCAGAGCTACTGCTTCCTGATGGCGAGCTACAAGCGGACCGCCGACGCAGAGGAGCGCTTGCAGGCGATGGCCGACACGACCGACGGCTTCGAGATCTCGGAGATCGACCTCCGTCTGCGCGGCGCCGGCGACTTTTTCGGGACGCGCCAGTCGGGCCTGCCGGACCTCAAGATCGCCGACGTGGTCCGCGACGCCGAGATCCTGTCCGAGGCCCGCGAGGCCGCCTTCGCGATCGCCGAGGCCGACTCGACGCTGATGGCCCCGGAGCTGGCGGCCATGCGCGAGCACTTTGGCCGGACGGCGCCGCGCAGCCTCGGCTTCGCGCGCGTCGGCTAGCGGGCGATGAATGACGGGTGATGGGTGTGCATCCAGCCCGCGGCGTGCGCTCTCCTCCGCCCACCACGCACCGGTGCGACACCAAGAACGTCTCCCTTTGAAGGGGGTGCCCCGACGGAGGGGCGGGGGATGTCCGCTCAAAGCGCGGCGTCATGCCCGACCAAACATCCCCCTGCGTCGCTCCGCTCCGCCTCCCCCTTCAAAGGGGGACTTCAAGAGTGGTAATCGGCGGGGTCAGTCCGCCTCGGACGCCGCTTGCTCGATCCACCGATCGATTCCGATGAGCACATCGTCGATTCGGTGCCGGACCTCCCCGTCCTCAAAGCGCAGTACGTGGACGCCCAACGATTCGAGCCGCTGTTGACGCTCCAGGTCCTCGGCCCCCTTCTGATCGTGACTGCTCCCGTCCACCTCGATGGCCAGCATCAACTCCGGGCAGAAGAAATCGACGATGTAGCGGTCGATGGGGCGCTGGCGGTAGAAGCTGTAGCCCCTCACCTGCTTCCCTCGGAGGTGACGCCACAAGAGGACCTCCGCCAACGTACCGTCCTTCCGCAGACGCCGCGCGAGCGGCTTCAGCGCCGGGTCGTACGGGAGGATGCGTCGGCGAGGCATCGGCCTAGAGGGGAACGTGAAATAAACCGCCCACGCCAGAAAGTCCCCCTTTAAGGGGTGCCCCGGAGGGGTGGGGGATGTTCGGCCAGAGTGCGGCGATGTGCGCGACCGGACAGCCGGACGAGGCGTGCCGGAGCACGGTCGTCGTCTACGGTGGCGCAGTGGCCCGGCTTCTCCAGGTGGTGCACGTTTGACACATCGCTGACGGACAACCCCGGGGTCCAGGCGCCATCGCGGCGGGGCTCGACCAGAGCCTCGGCTAGGCGGAGACGAGGGCGTCGACCTCGGCGGCGGCACCGTCGGCGGGGGCGACAGGCGCGGGGAGCGCCAGCCGGACCGTCGTGCCCTCGCCCTCGACCGACTCGATCGCCAGCGCCCCGCCGTGGCCCTCGGTCACGATCTCGTAGGCCAGCGACAGGCCCAGGCCCGTCCCCTGGCCGGTCGGCTTCGTGGTGAAGAACGGCTCCGTCGCCCGGGCGGCCACCTCGGGCGACATCCCGACGCCCCGGTCGGCCACGGCGATGTCGACCGTCTCGCCGCGTCGGCGCGTGGTGACCGACAGGGGCGGGCCGTCGGGCGGCGCCTCCTGCTGGTCGAGGGCGTGGTAGGCGTTGCCGAGCAGGTTGAGCACGACGCGCCCGAGGTCGGCCGGGGCGACGACGGCCGTGCCGACGGCGGGGTCGAGGTCGAGCGCGACGGGGACGGCCTGCGCGTCGCGAGCGGCGGCGGCGTGTGACGCGATCGTGGCGTGCTCGGCGACGAGCGCGTTGAGGTCGACGGCCGCCCGCGTCGACGGGCCGCGCCGGCTGTGGTCGAGCATGCTGGCGACGACACCACTCGCCCGGGCCCCATGCTCCGCCACCTTCGCGACGCCGAGCGCGATGTCGTCGAGCGCCTCCTCGACGTCCGGGCCGACGGGCCCGAGCGCCGCGCGGAGGTCGGCCACGCCCTCGCCCGCGAGCGCGGCGAAGTTGGTGACGAAGTTGAGCGGGTTCTGAATCTCGTGCGCCACGCCGGCCGTGACGCGGCCCAGCGACGCCATCTTCTCGGCGTGCACGAGCCGGTCCTGCGCCGCCGTCAGGCCGTCGAGCGCGGCCGTCAGCGTGGCGTGGCTCTCGGCGAGGCGGCGTGCGTGCGCGAACTCGTAGCGCGCGTACCGCTCGAGCGCGTACGAGGCGACCATCCCGCTGAGCTGGGTCGAGAGCAGGAACTGGGCCGCGTTGACGAGCTGGAGGCCGGGCGTGTGGATCGAGGCCACGCCGAGGTACAGCGCGATCAACCCGGCCCCGATCGCCGACGCCGTCACGAACCGGAGACGGAGCAGGACGTGGACATAGATGAGCACCAGCATCAGCCCGCTGTAGTAGTACCCGTCGAGGATCAGCAGCCCGCCCGTCCGGGCCGGCAGCCCCGCGACCTCGACGGCGTGCTGAACCGCCCACTCCATCGCGACGACGCCCAGCCCGCCGGCGATCGCCACGGCCTCCGCCGGCCGGAGCCAGCGCCGCAGGCGGGGCCGGTACGTCGCCACGATCCCAACCGCGATCACGACGCACACGGCGATGCGGACCGCGCGGACGGTCTCGAAGGCGACGGGCGCCACCCACTGGTCCAGCCACCCGAACGCGGCGTACTGGACGAGCCCGAGCACGAGGGCTGCCCGGACGAGGGGCCACGACCGCGCCTCGTAGGCGGCTACGAAGGCCGCCTCGGTGGCCGGCTCGCGGAACCGGAGGTGGAGGGGATGAACGGGCGACGTGCGCATGCGGGACGCCTGAAGACCCCAGCAACGTAGGCCGCAGCCCCTTCCGTTCGACGCCGCCGACCGGCACTCCGCACTTTTCACACCCCCTCACAGACCCTGGGGGGCGGTTTAGGCCGGGTCGTCCAGCCTCGGCCGGGGGCCGAGGTCGAGGAATGCCGTCGTCGCGTACAGCCCGCCACCCAGGCGGCCGACGGCGCGGCGGGCCTCTTGGTCGATCCGGTACCGCTCGTCCACCAGGTCGTCGCGGACGTACAGCCCCTCGACGACGCCGAGCACGACGCGCGTCTGGCCGATCAGGTGCGTCGCGTGCTCGCGACACGCCAGCGCGGCCGGGGCGTCGGCGAGGCGGGGCACGTCGCCCCAGTCCATGTCGGCGAGCGCGAGCCCGAGCGCGTCCGCCTCGGACACGTCGCGGGGGTACGGCGCCGAGCTGGCGTGCATCGCCGGCGCCACGGCCTCGTCGACCAGGTTGACCACGAAGCGGCCCGTGCGGCGGAGGTTGCGCGGCGTGTCTTTCGTCGGGCCGGCGTCGTCGGGCCCGAAGGCGACGACGGGCGGGGCCGTGCCCATCACGTTGAAAAAGCTGTACGGCGCCGCGTTGACCGAGCCGTCGGCGTTGCGCGTCGTGACCCACGCAATCGGGCGGGGCACGACGAGCGCGGTCAGCAGCTTGTAGCGGTCGCGCTGCGAGAGCGCGTCGAGGGCGAGGTCCACGCTAGTCGGCCACGGCGAACGGGACCGAAAAGGCGTCGCGGTTCCAGCGGAGCGCGAGCCGCCCGGCGCCTCGCCCGGCTTCCTCGACGGCGATCGTGAACGCCTCGACGGTGTCGCCGAGCGGCGACCGCGCCAGCGGGACGCGGCCGAGGTCGCGCGCCGGGTCGTACGTCGTCCCGCCCTGGCCCGTCTGGCGGTTGACGATCAGGACGCCGCCGTCGGCTTGCGGGATGGAGAAGAGCGTGTACTCGCCGGCGGGCACCGCGAGGGCGACGCCGGCGGGGTCGAGGACGAGCGCGCGGTCGGTCGTGAGGTGCGTCGCGCGGTTGGCGCCGGTGCGCCAGACCTCGCCCCAGGGCACGAGCGCGCCCCAGATCTCGCGGCCCCGCCGCTGCGGCTGCCCGTAGTCGACGGCGACCGTCGCGCCGCCGATCGTCGCGTACGCCTCGGCGCGGCCCGAGAGGTCGCCGAACGGCTGGCCGGCCGCGTCGCGCGCCGCAAAGCGTGCCGCCGCGCCCTCGACGTCCACGTTCGGGACGCGCGTGACGGTGAGCTTGCGCGTCGTCTGGCTGGCGTCGAGCGTCTGGAGGTCGCCGCCCGCCGTCGCCCGGACGGCCATCGGCCCGCGGAACGGGTGGCGGACGGTGACGCCGCCGTCGGCCGCCACGTCGCTCGTGAAGGCGACCGTGCCGCGCGTCGTGAAGAGCGGCTGGTCGAGCGGCCCGCCCGCCGCGACGGCGCGCTCCACCATCAGCTCGAAGGGCCAGTGCACCATGTCGATAAACGGGAGCGGCTGGTCGGCGCCCGCGATCTTGCGCGTCTCGGGTGCGCCGCCGGCGTCGGTGACCGTCACGCGCAGGCTGTCGCCGACGGGCGCGGCGGTCTCGCGGCGGACCACCTCGCCGGTGAGCGGCTGGCGGACCTCGGCTTGGTAGCTCGCGAGCCCGCCCGCGTCGTCGAGGTCGAGTCGGTACGTCGCGAGCGTCGTCTCGGGCGCGCGCAGGGCGACGGTCGCCGTGATGCCGGTCGGCGTCTGGGTAAACCGCTCGACCGCGAGCGTGTCGTCGCCCAGGCGGGTGACGAACGCGGCGGTCTCGCCAGCGGGGGAGGGGGCCGGCGGCGCGGCGGCGCATCCGGCCAGCAGCAGGAGCGAGAGCAGACGGAGCATGGGGTCAGCGGTGAGGTCCCCGGGCTACGACGCCAGGTCGATGTGCTGTTCCCACGCCGGGCTGGGAACCGCCGACCAAGGCCAGCCCTCTCATCGATCTCCGCGCCCACCGCCATGCCCCAGAAAGCCCTCGTCGTCACCACGGACCCCGCCGGGGCGCGGACGCCGTCGCTCGACGCGCTCGACGAGCACCTCCGCGCAGGCTGGCGCGTGGCGCACGCGACGCCGATGGGCGGGGCCGCCGACGGGTTCGCCGCGCTCGTGGTCTTGGAGCGGGCGGCCGAGACGGAAGCCGAGGCGCTCCTGGAGCAGATCGAGGAGGAGATCGACGCCGAGGACGAGATCCAGGACCCGCTGCTCCGCCGGATCGCCGAGGACGAGTAGCTCTCAGAGCACGCGGTCGGGGTCCGGCGGCGGTGGCGTGGTGCCCCGGTAGCTGAACACGCGCTTGAGCGTGTCGACGACGACCGGGAACTGCTTCTGGATGTAGTACTGGTCGGCCGCCCGGCGCGCGCCGAGCCCGTACGTCGGGTACGGGATGATGGTGTCCGAGACTTCGCGCGCCGACACGCCGCCCTTGCGGGCGACCGCCAGCATCGAGATCAACTCGCCCGCGCGTTCGCCGACGACGCTCGCGCCCAGGATCTTGCCGCGCCACTTGGTCGCCAGAATCTTGATGTGCCCGTCCGTCGCGTGCTCCGTCACCGCGCGGTCGACCTTGGTGTACGGGAAGCGGTAGACGACGTAGTCGGTGTTGTTCTCGTCGAGTTCGGCGGCCGTCGGGCCGAGCTGGGCGACCTCGGGCGTGGTGTACGTGGTCCACGTGATGCCGTCGCGGTCGATGGCGGCGGGCACCTTGAGGATGGCGTTCGTGACCGCCTGCTTGGCCATGTGCTCGCTCATGTGGGTGAGCGCGTACTCGCCGGTGCAGTCGCCGGCGGCCCAGATGTGGCCCTGCGACGTCCGGCACCGCTCGTCGACGGTGATGCCCTTGTCGGTGAACGCGACGCCCGCCGCCTCCAGCCCCAGGTCCTCGACGTTCGGCGTGCGGCCCGTCGCGATCAGCAGCCGGTCGCCCTCGACGGTCTCGCTTTTTCCGTCGACCGACAGCGTGACGCGGACGCCCGCCTCGCTCTCCTCGACCTTCTCGACGTCGGCCCCGAGGCGGAACTGGACGCCCTCGCGCTCGAGCACGCCGCGCAGGATGGCGGCGTGGTCGGCGTCGTCGCGGCCCAGGATCTCGTCGGCGCGGTCGATGACGGTGACGCGCGAGCCGAGGCGGCGGAAGGCCTGGCCCATCTCGCACCCGATCGGCCCGCCGCCGACGATGACGAGGTGCTCGGGGAGCGCGTCGATCTCGAAGAGCCCCTCGTTCGTCAGGTAGGGCGTCGCGTCCAGGCCGTCGATGGGCGGCGGCGCGGCGCGGCCGCCGGTGCACAGGATGGCCATGCGGAACGTCACGTCGCGCCCGCCCCCAGCCCCGTCGATGTGGACGGCGTGCGGGCCCGTCAGCCGCGCATCGCCCTTGACGACCTCGATCCCGAAGCCCTCGAAGATGGCCGGGTCGTCGGCCTCGTCGTAGACCTCCTGTCGCGTCTGGTGGACGTCGCCCATGACCTTGGCGAAGTCGACGGGCGGGGCGGGCGCGCCGTCGGCGTACGCGCCGAAGGCCTGGGCATTCGCGCGCAAGGCGGCGACGTGCAGGAGCGTCTTGGAGGGCACGCAGCCCGTCCACGTGCAGTCGCCGCCGAGCCGGTCGCGCTCGACCAGCATCGTCTTGGCGCCGAGGTTGGCGGCCGTTCCGGCGGCGGTGAGGCCGGCGGCCCCGCCGCCGAGAACGAGGAGGTCGACGTCGTAGTGGGCCATACAGAG
Organism: Rubrivirga halophila; assembly: GCF_046845755.1. Taxonomy (GTDB): domain Bacteria; phylum Bacteroidota; class Rhodothermia; order Rhodothermales; family Rubricoccaceae; genus Rubrivirga. Next base: position 3,662,961 of record NZ_CP177357.1, on the reverse strand, counting down.
GGGCACGGTGCGAATGGACGGGTAGAAGGGGAGTCCTGCGTCGATCTTACCGGCCACTCGCCCCCCCGGTCCCCGTGCTGTACTTCCTGCCCACGTTCGTCCGCGACCACGGCTTCCCCACCGACGGGTGGTCGGCGAACGGCGAGCCGTACCGCCTGTACACGTCGCTCGACGCCGCCGAGGCCGCCGCCGTCGGCCCGGACGGTGGGCTCGGCCGAGTCCTCGTGCTCGACGGCGACCAGCTGACGGTCCGCGCCGGCGGCACCGCGCACGTCCCCCGCGAGGCGGTCCTGAACGTGGACCCCGACGGCGACTACTGGCGCCCGGCGCCGATCGCGGCGGGCGGCGGCTACGTGGTGCGCCGGGGCGAGGAGGGGCCGGAGCTGCTGCTCATCTTCCGGCGCGGCGCCTGGGACATCCCCAAGGGCAAGCTCGACGAGGGCGAGACGCCCCGCCAAGCCGCCAGGCGCGAGGTGGCCGAGGAGGTCGGTATCAAGAAGAAGACGCTCACCGTCGGCGCCGACCTCGGGACGACCGTCCACGGCTACCCGTGGGGCAACCGCGACGTCTACGCCGTCAAGACGACGTACTGGTTCGCGATGACGACGACGGCCGAGCGGTTCAAGCCCGAGAAGCGGGAGGGCATCGAGGCCGTCGCGTTCGTGCCGTGGGCGGAGGCCGTCGAGCGCGTCGGCTTCGAGACGCTGCGCGCGCACCTCGCGGCGCTGGACCCCGAGGCCCTGCTGGCGCCGGCCTGAGCGGGCGGGCGCAAGCGGGCGCAGCGCCGTAGCCGCTGCGAGAATGCGCTTGCGCCGGTCGCCGGCGCGGTCGCGGTGGTGGGGACGCCGTCGTAGCCGTTGTCGGTGCGCTTGCAATGGTGGGACGGCGCTTGCAGCGGTCGCGGGCGTTGTCGCGCCGGTCGTAGGTGCCGTTGCATGGGTGGCAGAGCCGCTGCACGGGTGGGAAGGCTCTTGCAGCGGTCGTCAGAGCCCGTGCTGACGCACCGCCGCTGGTGCCAGCGGGTGGCCGCCCGCCGGTCGCCCTCCCCCGGCCCCTCCTCCCCGCCTGCGCGGGGACAGGCTGGAGGAAAGGTCGGGTCTGTCAGCGCAAGCCCGCCTGCTGGCGCGAGCTCCCTAAAGCGTCCCCTCTCCCCTCGGGAGAGGGACAGGGTGAGGGGCCGCTCCACCGCATGCCGGCCCGGCTGGCGCAAGCAGGCTGGCGCCCCCGCCGACCGCTGGCGCCCGGCCCGTGCAGCCCACCGCCGCCGTCGTCCGATCCACCGAATCCCGACGGGCGCCCCTCGTGGTCCCTGCTAGCTTCGGCCCGATCCCCCACCCCGCCGATGTCCCGCCTCGCCCCGTTCGCCTTGCTGGCGCTGCTCGCCGTCTCCGGCGTCCCCGCCCTCTCCGGCTGCGACTCTGGCGAGTCCGGTGAGTGCAGCTCGACGGCCCGATTCTCGACCGAGGACTTGACGCCCGAGGGCGCCACGCTCGGCGACGCCGTCCAGATCGGCAGCTGCGTCAGCGTGGACTACGTGGGCCGGCTCGCCGACGGCTCCGGCACCTTCGACGAGGGCTCGCTCTCGTTCTTCTACACGCCGACCTCGCGGCTCATCCCGGGCTTCATCCTGGGCATGAGCGGCCAGCGCGTCGGCCAGACGCGCCGCGTCGTCATCCCGCCCGACCTCGGCTACGGCACGCGCGCCATCGAGGCCTCGGAGGCCGCCCAGGCGGAGGGCCGCGTCGGCATCCCGTCGTGCTCGGTCCTGGAGTTCGACATCACCGTCACGGGGATTTTTCAGGATACCCGGCGGTGCCAGTAGCGGCCGTCCGGAGCGCGTTGCGGCAGCGCCACTCGGCGACGGCCAGCCCGCCGACGACTCCGGCCTCGGCCCACAGGTGCGCCAGCCCGAAGACGCTCGCGGTGTCGGCGTAGCGTAGCGCCCACCGCGCGCACAGCACGGCCCACGTCGCGTTCGCCACCACCAGGAGGACGAGCAGCGGCATCGGCCGCCGGGGCCGGACCGCGAGCGCGAACGCGAACGCGGCGTACGTCAGGTTCGCCCCGCCGATCAGCAGCACCTGCTCGCGGGGGAGGCCGTAGAGGCCGCTCAGCCAGGCCAGCGCCCCCAGCGTGGCAGCGCCGACGACCGCGCCCGCGGTACAGTCGATCCACAGGAGCCGGTGGCACGCGGGCCTCACCCTGACCGCTCGGCGCGCGACACGTTGTGCACGACGGCCGACCGGACCAGCGCCAGGAACGCCTCCTCGTCGACCGCGTCGCCCTCGCGGAGGTCGATGGCACGGCGCGTGGTGCCGGTGAGGCTGGCGTTGAAGACGCCCGAGGGGTCGTCGAGCGCGGCGCCCGTGGCGAAGGTCAGCTTGACCTTGTCGCGGTAGGTCTCGCCGGTGCAGACGATCCCGTCGTGCGCCCAGACGGGGACGCCCATCGGGTTCGTGGGCTTGCGCCACTTGACCTCCTCGGCCACGTCCGGGTCGGCCCGGTGGATGAGCGCGCGGAGGCGGGCGAGCGTCGCGCCCCGCCAGTCGTCCAGCGCCGCGATCCGGGCGTCAATAAGGTGGGATGGGTCGTCGGGCGGGGCGGGCTCGCTCATCGGGCGGGGGGGTGGGGATGGCCGGGTCCGCCCCGGCGCGGGGGCTACTGCTGCGACGACGGCGGCACGATCCCGTTCATGCGCATGTAGGTCACGAGGTTGCCGTAGTGCTCGTAGTTGTGCGTCGTGTTGAAGGCCAGGATTCCCGAGGCCGCCATCTGCCGGCCGAAAAAGTCGCGGACCTCGGCGCCCTGCGCGTCCGACATCGCGTCGTAGACGCCGGCGCAGTACGCGAACGCGGCCGCCAGCGCGGCGACGGTCTCGGCCTTGGTGATCAGGGTCTCTTCGAGGTTGGCCTCGTTCGGGTTGGCCTCGCCCGTCGCCGACGAGCAGAACAGGTACTGGGCGTTCGCGATGTGGGCGAGGAGCCCGCCCGCCGTGCGGACCTCCTCGGTCGGCCGGTAGGCGTAGAGGTCCTCGCTGAGCAGCTGGGCCGTGCGCGTGATGTTGGCGGACGTGAGCTGGTGGAGGGCCCCGAGGCTGGCGATGACGGGCGACTCGGGCGGCGCGGCGTCCGGGGTCTGCGCTTGGGCGGCGGTCGAGAGGAGCGCGAGCGCGAGCGCGGTGCGGGCGAGCGTGGAGAGCGGAGTCATGGGTGCGGGCGCCGGGGCCGGTGTGTGGGCGGAGATGAGGCCTCCGCTAGTCAAGGTAGGGGCCCGCCGCTGGCCCACTCTGCAGGTCGTCTCCTGCGTTCGGCTCGTGTCCCGCCGACGCCCCGCGCGGACGTGCGCCCCGCCTGCGAGGACGGCCATACCGAGGGTGTTGGAGCAGTGGCCGGCCTGCAGCGGTGGGTTCTGCCGCGCGGCGAGCTACAGGCGCTGACCGGCGACATCGCTCATCTCCGAGTATGAGCGGTTGCCATCCGGCGTCGCCTCTCGGACCAGCACGAAGCGGGTCTCCCCGTCTTCCCAGACGACCGTGAGGCAGCCGTCGCTGACCTCCTTGTGCGCTGGCGGGCCCAACATCTCGGCGTAGCTCGCCTGCTCGTGGTCGAAGTCGTACTCCGGGCCGTAGTCGAACCGCATCGAGGTGACGAGCCCGTCGTAGTCCGAGCGGACGGTCACGACGACGAGGACCGGGCCGTAGTCGAACGACTCGTAGAACCCAAGTTGGTGGACGCCGGGCGCGACCCGCTCGACCATCCCCGCATCGAGGTACGCTGACGGAACGGCCACCGGCTGCCCCAGCGTGACCCGCCAGTCCGGGCCAAAGTTGGCGTACCGGAAGATCGTAGTGGAGTCAGCGGGCGACTGGGCCGACGCGGTAGACGCGAGGGAGAACAGCGCTACGAGAATCGACAGACGAGACACAAAGGGTGGGAGTGCGGCAGAACAGGGGGCCGCTCAGCGGCGGAGGGCTGAGGGCACGGCGGTAGATCAGAGCGCAAGATGCGCCACCGCCCCGCCCGGAGCAAAGTCGCTGACGCCCTTCGTCCGCCTGCAGCGGCGGGTTCTACCGCTCAGTCGCTTTGGTGGTAGGCGACGTGCTCCGACCCGTTCCAGTACCGGAGCGAACTCGCCGCCTCGGGCTTTACGAACAGGAGTGCGTCACCTCGGAGCGTGGGCGGTGCCCCTTCTCCAACACCCTGCCCAACCTCGCCGCGTGGGTATACCTCCCAGTTCGGACCGCCAGCGGGGAAGTAGTGGGCGCCGCCGGAGCGGTGGACCACGACAACACCGACTTCCGACGGGTCCGAACGGCCCTCGACCCACGCGGCCACGTCGGTTTGGCCGTCGCCGTCAAAGTCGCCGTGGAGCATGAACGGGTTCGAGGCGGATCGCAGATCGTTGTCGCGTTCGAGTTCGGTCCCCTCGACCTCGGCGTACGCCCACGCCGGGTACTGCCACCGCCACTGGTCAGCCTCGTAGTGGTCGTCTCGGACCTCCGTCCACCCGAGGTCGCCTCGGCTAGTTGTCGCTTCGGGAGTGTCAATCGTCGGCGCTTGTATCGGCTCCACGCGCTCAGGTTGGCACGCAGCGAGGATCAGTAGACCGACGAGAGCGAAACGCATCGAGAGCGGCAGAACAGATTGCGGCTCAGCCGCCGAGAGGTGAGGGCACAGAGTTAGCCCGAAGCGATGATAGCGCAGGCGGCTGGCGGCACCGAAAACGCCGAATCTCTCGGTCGGCCTGCAAGCGCGGGTTACGCGGCGCCCCGGTAGCGCCACCACAGCCACCTTGCCCCGAGCACGACCAAGCCAATGACGAGGGAGATAGCAGCGAACCGACCCGCCGGGAGGATCTTCCAGTGTAGCTCGTAGAACGTCGGCTCCCAGATGGACTCGACCCCTCGGACGGCCGCGACCGACGAGCCGACGAGTTGCGAGCCGACGAGGACGCCGAGCACCCGCGCTCCGTCGGCCCGAGGCGCACCGAGCATCACGGCGACGATGAGGAACATGGAGCCGAGCACGCACGGGGCGAACCAGACGAGGACCCCGAGGTACCCGAACACGAAGCATCCGACCGCGACCATCGTGACGTATCTCCACGAGACGCGGTCGCTCTCACGATGGTCGAGTGAGGGCTTGCGACGCATAACAGTGGGCCGCTCAGCGGCCGAGGGCGGACAGCACGAAGGTAGGTCGGAGCACTGGATGCGGCGGCGCCAGGGCGGCTGAGAACGCTGGCGCCCTCGGTCCGCCTGCAGCGGCGGGTTACACCGCCGCTGCGTCAGGCGAGCAGTTCGAGCACGAGTAGCCCAAGCATGACTACTCCAACGCTGAGCCAGCAACCTACGATGAGCCAGAAAAGAACCGGACGGGACTCCCGATAGAGCGGACCGGGGTTCGTTGCTGCCGCACCAGTTCGGACCGCATCGAAACCTGCTCCGAGCGTTACAACTGTGACGCCTACCACGGCTCCGATCTCCGCGTCGCCAGCGAGCGCTCCGGCTACTACCGCTGCGACCACGGCAGAAGCGAACACGACACCGAAGCGGGGCTGTCTCTCAACCTTCTGCATTTGACCTCAGGGCGATTGACAGGCGGTGTAACCAGTGCTTCACCGGACCCGGAGTCCGGGGTAAGAGCGGTGTTCCGCAAGTATACCGGACGCCGAGTCCGCAGTATGCCGCGGTTTACGTCCGTACCCGGGACCCAGGGCCCGGACCTGCTGGCGGACGCCCTGGCCTCCAATTGTGAAGGGCCTGCCACATGGTGTGGGGCGCCTGCGAGATGGCCTGGGGCGTCTGCGAGGAGGGCTGGGCTCCCTGCGAGATGACCTGGGGCGCGTGTGAGATGGCGTGGGCCGCTCGCGAGATCGTCTGGGGCGCGTGTGAGAGGGTCCGGGGGGCTTGCGAGGTGGCCTGGGCGGCCTGCGTGATGGCCTGGGGGGCTTGCGAGCACGTCTGGGCCGCTCGCGCGACGGCGTGGGCCGCTCCCCAGATCGCCTGGGCGTCGCGCTAGCAGGCCTGGGGTGCGCCTCTGCCTTGGACGAGAGGGCCGTACGCCCTACGTTCGTGTACCCATTCCTCTCCCGCTGCCATGAACGACCGCCAACGTGCCCGCCTCAACAGCTACCGTGCCGTCGTGTCTGCCTTCGATCGGTACCCCGACGAGATCGCCGCCGTCGGTGCGCTGGCCCGGAGCGCCGCCTGAGTGCGAGACCACCTCGCCCAGCTCTCCGAGGTGGCCGAAGAGCAGGCCAAATATGTCGCCCGAGGCGGGCCCAAGGCGGCCGACCGCAAGGCCCTGGCCGACGCTGCCGTGCCCGTGGCCCAAGTGCTCTCCGCCAAGGCCGACGAGGACGGCGACCTCGCGTCGGCCGACCTCTACGACTTTGTCCCGACCGACTTTCTCCACGACACCGAACGGGACGCGCTCGACCGCGCCGGCATCGTCCTCAAGGGCGCCAACGACACCGACCCCGTCGCCCTCGAGGAGTACGGCGCGAGCCCCGCCCATGTCGCCGCCCTCGATGCCGCCCACACCCCCTTCCACGAGGCCCTCTCCGAGCCCCGCGACGCCGTCGCCGTCCGCCGCGCCCACACCCTCGCCATCGAGCGCCTCGTCCCCCTGATCGGCGAGCACCTCCGCAAGCGGACCGACCGCGTGATGGCGACCTACCGGGGCACGCCGTTCGGCGACGAGTACAAGACGGCCCGCACCATCGTCGACCCCTGACCACGCTCGCGATGGGGTCGGGGCGGATCGCGACACGCCCCCGCCGTCGGCCTCGGCGGCCGGTCTCCCGGGACCCCGCGCGCGCGCAGGCGTTCAGGTCTCCCCGATCCTGCTCGCGCCATGCCCCTCGCCCTCGACCGCCGCCACGTCACCGGCCCGCTCGCCGACACCGACCGCTCCGCCCTCGACGCCGCCGTGCTCGACGCCGCCCGCCGCGTCCGCGACGGCGAGACGCGGAGCCCCAACATGCTGGGCTGGCGGAGCCTGCTTCTCGACCCCGACGACGCCTTGTTGGAAAGCGTCCTCGCGACAGCCGAGGAGATCCGCGAGCGCGCCGACGTCCTCCTGTGCATCGGGATTGGCGGGTCATACCTCGGTGCCGAGGCCGTCCTCTCGGCCCTGCGCCCGGCCTTCGACGCCAGCGGTCCAGAGATCCTGTTCGCCGGCCACCACCTTGGGCCCGACTACCACGAGCGCCTGTTCGAGTACCTCGACGGCAAGAGCGTCTACGTCAACGTCATCTCGAAGTCGGGCACGACGCTCGAGCCCGCGCTGGCCTTCCGGCTCGCGCGCCGCTTTCTGGAGGAGCGGTTCGACGACGCCGACCGCCGCATCATCGCCACGACGGACGCCGCGCGCGGCGCGCTCCATGACTTCGCCGTCGAGCGCGGCTACCGCCGCTACGTCGTCCCGGACGACGTCGGCGGTCGGTTCTCGGTCGTCACGCCGGTCGGCCTCTTGCCGATCGCCGCGGCGGGCATCGATGCCCGCACCTTTTTCTACGGCGCCGTCGCCGAGGCCCGCGCCTTTACCGACGCCGACGAGACCTCGGCGGTCTTGCAGTACGCCGCCGATCGCTACGCCTTCCACGAGGCGGGCTACGCGACCGAGGTGCTCGCAGCGATGGACCCGCGCCTCAAGGGGATCGGCGCGTGGTGGCAGCAGCTCTTCGGCGAGAGCGAGGGGAAGGAGCACAAGGGCCTGTTCCCCGTCGTCCTCCAGTACACAACCGACCTCCACTCGGTCGGCCAGTACGTCCAGCAGGGCCAGCGCACGCTCGTCGAGACCTTTTTGCGCATCGACGATCCCGAGGAGGGCCCGTCCGTCGTGGCCGAGGACGGCGACCCGGACGGCCTGAACTACCTCGCGGGCGTGCCCTACGGGACCGTAAACCAGAAGGCGTACCAGGGCACGGCCGAGGCGCACGCTGAGGGCGGCGTCCCCAACTGGACGTTGACGCTCCCGCGCCTTGACGCCGAGACCGTCGGCCGCCTGCTCTCCTTCTATATGCACGCCGTCGCGGTGAGCGGGACGCTGCTCGGCGTCGACCCCTTCGACCAGCCCGGCGTGGAGACGTACAAGCAGAAGATGTTCTCGCTGCTGGGCAAGCCGTCGGGGTAGGGGAGAGGCCGGCTTGCGCAAGCGCTGACCTGCTTGCGCAAGCCCCGATCGGCTAGCACGAGCCTCGCCCTGCTGGCACAAGCCCAACTATGACGTCCCCTCTCCCCTCGGGAGAGGGACAGCCGAAGGCCGGCGCCAGCCAACCGACAGGTCGGCGGAGCCAGGGTGAGGGTCTTCGCCTTCTGGCGCGAGCCCTGCCCCCCGCCTGCCGGCCGCCCCCTCCTCGGATGAGAAGGGGGACAGGGGGTGGTTGGCCAGCAGGCGCTAGCCGCTCTGCTGGCGCTGTGCCGGGCAGGGTGGTCGCCCTTTTCTGACTCCTGGCGGGCGGGCCGGCTCTTTCTGAGACGCCTCTTCATTCTGAACGTGGGGCCGCCGATACGAGGCGTGCGGCGTCGCGCGCGCCTCCACCCACACATTCTGTCAGGTCGGCCGCCCACGCTCGCGGGCACCCAACCCGCTTTTTGCCCCCGCTCGCGACTTCGGAGGTCAAACCGACCGAAACGGCCGATCTGCGATTCCGGGCAGAAAACCGCTATCCACACTGTGGACGGGCGTGTGGATAACCGGGCCGTCCCGGTGTGGCTCTGTGGACGAGCCCGACTATGGGCCAAACACCCCCCAAGACGTCCCCCATCTGCCCACGACCTGTGCGACCGCTTGTCCACAGCCGTCCGGCAACCGCTCCGTCCGGGCTAGACTCGGGGCCTGCCTGTGGACGAGTGTGGAGATGTGGACGGCGCCCCGGAGATCGCCCGGCACGCCCGCGTCAGCGACCTAAAAATCACGAGGCGGCGTGGACGACAGTGTGGATGGAGAGGCGGGTTGTCCACGGCTCTCCACCACGCGGCCTCGCGTCCCGATTGTCCACGGCGTCCACAGGCCTACTACTAGTCCTACTCTTAATTATTCCATCCCGAGTAATACAGAGGCGTGTGGACCGAGCCCGGGGAAAGCGAGGGAGACGCGACTGGTCTGTATCACGTGGTACACCCGGGTAGACCACGGCGTGACAGGTTGTCGTGTACCACTCCCCTCCGGCCCGCCCGCGTACCTTCCGGCCCCTCTCGACGCCCCGCCATGACCCAGCGCCTTTTAGTCGTTCTCGACCCCGATGCCGACACCCCCGTCGCCACCGACACGGCGATTGCCATCGCCCGCCGCTACGACGCCGAGGTGACCGGCCTCGCGCTCGTCGACAAGGACGCCATCGAGAACGAGTCGCTCGGCGGTGGGATCGGCTCGATGCACTTTGCCGACAAGCTCCGCGAGCGGCTGACCGACTCGGCACGTGAGCAGGCCCGCACGTTGATCGCCACGTTCGGCGCGCGCGTCGGCGCCGCGGGCGTCCGGCACACGCACGACCGGATCGGCGAGGACGGGCTGGCGCAGAGCCTGCTCGACGAGATGCGGACGCACGACTTGCTGGTGGCCGGGCGCGAGAGCCACTTTTACTACAACGAGCCCGAGCGCCGGACGCACACGCTCGCGAAGGTCCTCGAGCACGCCGCCGCCGCGACGCTGATCGTCGGGACGGAGGCGCCGGACGTCCGCCGCGTCGCGGTGGCGTATGACGGCAGCGCGCCGTCCGCCCGGGCGCTCCAGAAGTTTGCCCACCTCGCGCCGTTCGGGAAGGACGTCGCCGTCGAGATCGTCCACGTCCGCGGGACTTCCTCGTCCGACCGGCTGGCCAGCGACCGCCTACGCGCGGACGCGGCGACGTACCTGACGGCGCACGGCTTCGAGTCTGTCACCACGCGCGCCATCGAGAGCAGCGACCCCGCCGACCGCATCTGCGAACTGGCGCAGGGCGAGGACGCGGACCTGATCGTCTCGGGCGCGTACGCCAAGTCGGGGTTCCGCAAGGTCCTTTTCGGGTCGAGCGCGACCAAGCTCCTGGAGCAGGCCAAGGTCCCGCTCTTCCTCTACCACTAGGGCCGGATCGGGCGCCGGCGCTACAGCACCGGCGCGAGCAGGCGCGTGGCATTCGCGGCAAAGCGGAAGGCGAACGACTCGTCCATCAGGTCCTCCGACGAGATCCGGGTCGCCCGGTCGAAGTCCGCTTCCAGCATGGCCGCCGTCGCGTCGCAGAGCTCGGCGTCCTGGGCGACGATCGTGGCCTCGAAGTTGAGCCGGAACGAGCGGTTGTCGAAGTTGGCCGTGCCGACGACGGCGAAGTCGCGGTCGACGAGGGCCACCTTTTGGTGCATGAAGCCCGGCTCGTAGAGGTAGACCTTGCCGCCGGCCCGCTCGACGTGCTGGAGGTAGGCGTAGGGCACGTACTTGAACAGGACGCTGTCGCTCTCCCGCGGCATCAGGATCCGCACGTCGACGCCGCGCAGGGCCGCCAGCTGGAGCGCGCCGAGCACGCGGCCGTCGGGCACGAAGTACGGCGTCGCGATCCAGACGCGCTCCTCGGCGCTCTCGATGGCGTGCGTGTACAGCAGCCCACACGTCTCGAGCTCGTCGGCCGGGCCCGACGCCAGCACGAGCGCGGTCCGGTTGGCGTCGGCCGTTTCGGGCTCCCAGCGCAGGCCCTCCAGCTCCTCGCGCGTGCCGTAGAACCAGTCGCGTGCGAACGACAGCTGGAGCCCTTGGACGATCGGGCCGCGGACCCGGAGGTGCGTGTCGCGCCACGTCGGGAAGGCCTCGGTGTTGCCGAGGTACTCGTCGCCCACGTTGAGCCCACCGACGAGCGCCACGCGGCCGTCGACGACGGTGATCTTGCGGTGGTTGCGAAAGTTGAGCCGCAGCTTCTTGAGCCAGTTGCGGGGCCCGGTAAAGGGGCAGATGCAGACGCCGGCGTCCTCTAGCTCACGCTTGTAGGCCTTGGGCAGCTTCATGCTGCCGATGGTGTCGTAGAGGAACCGGACGGTCACGCCGCGCCGCGCCGCTGCCAGTAGGCGCTCCTTGTAGCGTGTCCCGATGTCGTCGTCGTGGACGATGTAGAACTGGGTCAGGATGTAGTCCTCCGCCGCGTCGATCTCGGCGAAGAGGGCCTCGAAGGTGACGTCGCCGTCGACCAGGAGCTCGACGTCGTTGCCACGCGTGAAGGGGACGGTCGCCATGGCGCCGAAGGCCTTCATCTCGCCCGTCTCACGCCCATCGCTCTCGGCCGCGTCGTCGACGAGGTAGTCCTTGAGCGGCCCCTCCGTCGCCTTTTCGAGGCCGTCGGCGATCTGGGAGTCGAACTCGCGGAGCGCGTTGAGGTAGTCGTCGAACTTGAACCGGCCGATGAGCCAGTACAGCGGGGCGGCCACGAGCGGGATCGTCAAGAGAGCGAAGACCCAGGCCGTGGCGCCCTGGGGCGTCCGCGCGTTCATGATGGCGTCGACGGCCGTGGCCAAGCCGGCGAGGAAGGCGAGCACGAGCGCGCCGCCGGCCCAGCTGAAGAGGTCGAGGCCGAAGAGAGTGGGTTCCATCGGCGGGGTATCGCGCCCGGCCTTGCGGCGTTCCCCGTGACACCTCCGACACACCTTCGGGGCCGAACCGCCGCGCGCCCGGGGGCCCTGTGGACGACGTTGTCATTTCCGATCCACTCCCCCGGACGTCATGCGCGCGCTCGCCCTCGCCGTTCTCCTCGCCGCCCCTCTCGCTGCCCAGCCCGGCGACCCCGTCGAGCGGCTGGCGACCGCGCTGACCCTGTCCGCGGACCAGGCGGATCTGGTGGCCGAGATCTTCGACCCCGCCGACCCGGCCTCGACGTGGACGCTGGCGGCCGAGCTCGTCCCGACGCTGTCGGCCGAGCAGCGCGCGGCGCTGATGGCCCGGCCCGAGCGCCGCGAGCGTCCCGCCGGCGCCGACGGTGGGGGCCGCGCCCGGGGCCCGCGCGGACGCGGCGACCGCACGCCCGACCCCGCGCGCGCGGCCGTGATGCGCGCCGCGCGCGACGCCGCCCTCGGCTTGGACGCCGACGCGAGCGCCCGCCTCGACGCGGTCCTCGCCGACCCCGACCGCCGCGAGACGCTGCAGGCCCTGCGCGATGGCGACCTCCCCGCGCCCCTTGCCGCCGTGCTGACCGATGCCCAAGGCGAGCTCTACCTCGCCCACCTTGCTCTTTCCCACCGGCTCCGCGCCGGTCGACGGTAGGGCGCGTGGACAGGCACCCAGATCGGCTCACACGGGCCAGATCCCGCCCTCGCTGCGTCCCACTCGTCGTCCGGGGCTGAGGCCCCGCACTCCTCACGCTCCTTGCGAGATCGACATCCTGACCTCGTGCGAGCCTGACCTCGCACCTGTCCACACGCCCTCATGCGCTCCCTTTTCCTCGCCGCGCTCGCGCTCGCCGCCGGCGCTGCCACGGCCCAGACCGACTACGCCATCGAAGGCCGCGTGGTCGACGCCGAGACGGGAGCACCCGTCGAGGCCGCCACGGTCGCCGTGTGGCGCGTGAGCGCCCGGGCCGGGGTCGAGCCCTACCTCGAGACCGGAGGCGCGACAGACGCGCGCGGCGCCTTTCGGGTCGCCGGGCTCTCGCGGGGCCGCTACTACGTCGTCGCCAGCTTTGTCGGGACGGCCCCGGCGCAGACCGACACGCTGCGGTTGGCGCCCGATTCGCCGGTCACGGACGTCGGCGACTTGGTGCTCGTCGCCGATGCCGAGGCGCTGGCGAACGTCGACGTGCTCGCCGAGCGCGACCGCGTCCAGATCCAGGTCGACCGGACGGTGTACCGGATCTCCGACGACCCGCTCCTCTCTGGGGCCTCCACGTCGGAGGCGCTCGAGACGATTCCGTCGGTCGAGATCGACGTGGACGGGAACGTGGCGCTGCGCGGCAACGGGAATGTGGTCGTGCTGATCGACGGGCGCCCGGCGCCAGTCGGCCGCGACTTTATCGGGGTCTACCTCCAGAGCCTGCCCGCGAACGCGGTCGAGAGCGTCGAAGTCGTTCCCAACCCGTCGGCGGCATACCGGCCGGACGGGAGCGCGGGCATCCTGAACATCGTGCTCAAGAAGGACACCGAGCTGGGCGTGGGCGGGGCGCTGACGGCGGGCGGCGACACCCAGGGCGGCTACAACGGGTCGGCGCTCGTCACGCTCGGCCATGGGGCCTGGCGGCTGGCGGCGACGGCGGGCGTCCGCGCCAACTCGCGCGACACCGACGGCGACCGCTTCCGCATCAACCGCTTTCTGGGCGAGGACGCGACGGAGATCACCCAGCTCACCGAGAGCGCGAACGAGCGGTCCTCGGCGCTCCTCAACCTGTCCGCCGACTGGGCGATGACGCCGCAGACGACAATCACGGCGTCCGCCAGCGGCTCGCTCCGCGACGGCGCCGAGACCGACCGGACGGCCACGCTCGAAGCGCTCGGCGGGAGCACGCTGAGCGACATCCTGCGCCTGGGAGACGGCGCCAGCGACGGAAGCTCCGCCAGCCTGCGCCTGGGGCTCCGGCACGACTTCGAGGGCGTCAGCTCCGAGGCGGAGTCGGGCGGTGGCGGTCGCGGGCGGGGTGGACGTGGCGGAGGTGGCCGCGGCGGGCGGGGCCGCGACGGCGGCTCGCGCGTCGCGCTCGGCACGCACGGGCTCTCGGTCGACGTGCGCGCGACGACGTCGGCCAACACCGACCTCACGACGTTCACAGAGGGCGGCCTCGTCGACCAGCAGACGGAGAGCGACGGGACGGACACCGGGCTCTCGGTCCAGGCCGACTACGCGCGGCCGCTTGGCGAGACGCGCCTCGAGCTCGGGCTCCGCAGCGAGATCGACTCGGCCGACGACGACTTCCGCGTCTCATCCCTCGTCGACGGCGTGCTCGCGCCCGACGCCGGGCTCACGAACGCGTACACGCTCGACGAGCAGGTCCACGCCGCCTACATCCAGCTCGCGCGCCAAGTCGGGCCGGTGGCGGTCCAGGCCGGGTTGCGGGGCGAGGTCGCGTCGCGGTCGTTCCTCCTGGGCGGCGAGACCTTCGAGGTCGACTACCAGAGCCTCTTTCCGAGCGCCTCGTTCGCGCTCGACCTGGCCGAGGCGACCGTGCTCCGCGCCTCGTACAGCCGCCGCATCGACCGGCCGCGCGGGCGCGAGCTCAACCCGTTCCCCTCGACCGACGACCCGCTCAACATCCGGGTCGGCAATCCCAACCTGCGGCCCGAGTACACCGACGCCATCGAGGTCGGCGTCGTGCGGCAGACCGACTGGGGCAGCCTGACGGTGACGCCGTACCTGCGCCACACGACGGATGTGGTCCGCCGCTTCCAATCCGTCGACGAGTTGGGGGTCACGACGTCGTCGTTCCGCAACCTCGACAGCGCCACGTCGACGGGCGTTGAGTCGGTCATTGCGTACCAGACGGGCGGATCGGTGCGCGGCTTCCTGAGCCTGGAGGGCTACCGGCGGAGCACCGACGGGGCGAACGTCGAGTCCGGGCTGGCGTCCGACGCCTTCGGTTGGGGCGGGCGCCTCAACGCGAACTGGGCCGTCGGCGACCGGCTCGGCATCGGGGCGCTCGACCTTCAGTCGACCGTCTTCTACACGGCGCCCCAAGACACCGAGCAGGGCCGGATCGGCTCGCGTGTCTTTTTCGACGTCGGCCTGCGCCAGCGTTTGTGGGACGGTCGAGGCAGCCTGTCGCTCCGCGCCCGCGACCCCTTCGGCTGGGCCGGCATCGACTTCGTGCAAGACGATGCGCAGCTGTACCAGACCGTCAACCGCTCGTTCGGGCGAAGCCAGGTCGGCCTGACGCTGACCTACGCCTTTGGACGGACGGATGACACGTCGCAACGCCAGCGTCCGGCAGCGGCGGCGGACGAGGGCGACGCTGGGGGAGGGCTCGATTTTTAGGACCGCCGCCCGGCACCGCGGGCGGTACCAAGTCGTGCACCGAGCGGGTTGACTGTGCCCGCTCCCCTCGACTCTCCGTCCCGCATGCGCTCCGCTCTCGCTGTCTTTGCCCTCGTCGCCGTCGCCGGCTGCGCCTCCGCGCCCCCGCTCTACCTCTCCGAAGCGTCCACGCCCGAGACCGTCGTCGACGGCCGCGTCGACGAGTGGCCCGCCGCGCTCCGGCCTGTGCCCTCAGAGTCCGGGCTGAGCATCGGCCTGCGCCGCGATGCTGAGGCACTGTACGTCGCGCTGATCGCCGGCGACGACCGCCAGGCCCGGCGCATCGCGCTCGGCGGCCTCCAGGTCTGGATCGACCCCGCGGGCGGGACGGAGCCCGTGCTCGGCTTGCGGTACCCCGCGCCCGAGGCGCCCGGCGTCCGCGAGGTGCTGCGCAACGGCCCCCGTCGCGGCGGCCCCGAAAACGACGATCCGCAGCGCCTGCGCCGCCGCTTCGAGGCCGGTCTCGACGGCATCGCCGTCACGCGAGGCGTCGTCACCCAGCGCGTCGCTCGCGACGGCTCGTTCGGCGGCCTGCGCGCCGCCGCGATGTGGGGCGACCAGTTGGTGACGGAGTTCCGCATCCCGCTCGCGGCCGTCCCCGGGTTGTTGGAGGCCGGTGCCGGCAACACGATCGGCCTGGGCGTGGAGCTGCTCGACTCGGCCCAGCGGATCCCGCAGCCGCGCGGCGCCCGTCGCGGCGGGGCGCGGGGCGCGGACGACGGCGAGCGGGCTCGGCCCGAGGCGCCCGAGGTCGAGATCGGGACGGTCACGCGCTGGCTCCGCGTGGAGCAGGACTAGCAGCGGCTCCGAAGACCTGTGAGCTGCTGTCCCTAAGCCTGCTCCCACAGCCACGCCGCGCCGCGGACGCCGCTGGCGTCGCCGTGCAGGTTGCGGACGACGCGCGTAACGACGCGGTCGGAGAAGACGTGCGGGGGCATCGCCGCCTCGACGCGCTCCGCCAGCCGGGGCAGGTTCGACAAGCCGCCGCCGAGCACGAACACGTTGGGGTCGAGGACCGTCGCGATCTGGCCGAGCCCGCGCGCCAGCCGGTCGACGTAGCGGTCGAGCGTGGCGACGGCCCCAGGGTCGCCCGCCTGGGCGCGGTCGGCGATCTGGTGCGTCGTGAGCGTCTGGCCGGTCTCGCGGGCGTGGTCGCGAGCGAGACCCGGGCCCGAGAGGAACGTCTCGGCGCAGCCGGTCCGGCCGCAGTAGCAGTCTGGGCCGGGGCGTTCGCCCGCTTTGGGCCACGGGAGTGGCGTGTGGCCCCACTCGCCGCCGATCCGGTTGGCGCCCTCGACCACGCGCCCGTTGACGACGATCCCGCCGCCGACGCCCGTCCCGAGAATCACGCCGAACACGACATCGGCGCCTGCCGCCGCGCCGTCCGAGGCTTCGGAGAGGGCGAAGGCGTTGGCGTCGTTCGTCACCCGGACCGGCTGGCCGAGCCGCTCGGCCAGATCGTCGGTCAGCCGGTGGCCGATGAGCCACGTCGCGTTCGCGTTCTTGACGCGCCCGGTCGCCGCCTCGATGGCGCCGGGGATGTCCACACCCACTGTCCCGCGCTGTCCAGTCGCTTGCGCCAGCCGGTCCACCACCTCGGCGATCGTGTCGAGCGCGGCGCGGTAGTCGGGCGGGGTGGCGACGCGGACTGTGGCGGCCTCCGTGCCGTCGTCGGCGAGGGCGAGGCCGGCGATTTTGGTGCCGCCGAGGTCGATGCCGAAGCGCATGAGCGGGATGGGGAGGCGTGACGGGCGAAGGGTACGAGGGGGGACGACAGACGACGGACGACCGACCCCGGATGTTGGCGTCGGTCCTAGCGCTCTGCGTTGTCCGCGGTCCGTCGTCGGTCGTCCGTCGTCTTCCATTCCTCGCTCGCCTCAGCGCCAGTCGACGCGCGTGACGCGCTCGCCGTCCGAGCGGAGCCAGATCGCGCCTTCGTTCGCTGTCTGAAGCACCTCGGCGCCCGTCGTCAGCCAGCGCCCCAGCGGCTCCTCGTCGGGCAGCCCGTAGCGGTTGTGCCGGGCGACGGACACGACGGCGAACGCGGGCCGCCCCGCCGCGGCCACAACGTCGGGCGCCGACGAGGTCCGCGAGCCGTGGTGGCCGACCGTCACCACGTCCGACGCGAGCCAGTCACCGAAGCGGTCGACGACGGCCGCCTCGCCCGCCGCCTCGGCGTCGCCGGTGAACAGCCAGCGCGTCCGGCCGTGCTCGACGCGCAGGACGATCGAGGCGTCGTTGGGCGACGGCATCGGCCCGCCTGGGCCGAGCACCCGGATCCGAAGCGCGGGGTCGATCGCCAGCGTGTCGCCTGCGCCGACCGACTGCACCGTCACCCCGGCCGAGTCGGCGACCGCGATCACCTCGTGCCACAGATCCGTCTCGCCCGGCTGGCCGTTGACGACGAGCCTCCTGACGGGCACGGACCGAAGGACGGTCGCCGCACCGCCGATGTGGTCGGCATCCGCGTGCGTGAGGACGAGCGCGTCGAGTCGGGCGATGCCAGCGCGCTCGAGGTGGGGCACGACCACCCGCGCGCCCTCGTCGACGTACATCGACTTGAGGCCGGTGTCGACGAGCACGTGCCGACCGCCGGGCGTCGCGAGCAGCGTCGCGTCGCCCTGGCCGACGTCGAGGAACAGCACGTCGAGGCGTGGCGCAGTGTCTCCGCGCGCGACGCTGGTCCACACCCCGACCGTCAGGCTGGCGACCGCCGCGATGGCGACGCGGTTTCGGGCGACGGGTCGCCGCCACAGCGCGAGCGCGACGAGCGCGAGGACCGACGCCAGCATGACGGAGCGTGATTCTAAAAAGCCTGCATACGTGGCCCACCCGAGCGTGTCGGCACCGGTTTCGGTGACCCAGAGGAGGGCTCGCGCCGTCGCATCCGAGAACGCGCCGAGCGCTGCCGCCAGTGGGGGCGCGGGCGCCAGCACGACGGCGCCGAGCCCACTGCCGAGCGTCATCGCGGTGAGCGGAATGGCCGGGACGTTGAGCACGAGACCGCCGATTGGTAACCGACCAAAGTGCGCGAGCAGCGCCGGGGCCGTCCCGAGTGTCGCCGCGATGGAGGTCGCGAGCGATCCGATGAGGAACGCGCCCGCTCGCGACTGGCGCCAGCGCTCGGGCACGGTCGCCGTCAGCAGCGGGGTGAGCGTGACGAGCGCCGCGACGGCGCCGAACGAGAGCTGGAAGCCGACGTCGAAGAGGGCGGCCGGCCGGTGGACGAGCAGGACGATGGCCGCCAGCCCCAGCGCGTTGAGCGAGTCGGCGGGCCGCTCGAGCGTGCGCCCAACGATCAGCAGCGCCACCATCACGAACGCCCGCACGGTCGAGACCGAGGCTCCGGCGACGGCGACGTACAGCGCCAGCACGGCCAGCGTGACCACGGCTCGGCCCACTTCGATGCGGCGACGGCGGATGCGGAATCGGCCCAGGACTGGTTTGAGGAGCACGTACAGCGCCAGGCCAACGAGGCCGACGTGTAGGCCGGAGACCGCCAGCAGGTGCATCAGCCCGGTCGCGCGGAAGGCCTCCATCGTCCCGGCCTCGATGGCCGTCCGGTCGGCGAGGATCAGCGCCAGCAAGAGGGCGCGCGGCGCGGCGCTTGGGACAAAGGCCTCGAGGGCGTGGCGGACTCGGGAGCGGATCGCCCACGTGGCGCGGTCGGCCAGCCGGCGCGAGGGCGCGAGGAATCGGGCGCCGGTCTCGTCGCGCACGTCGAGGACGGCGCCGACGCCCTGGCGCCGGAGGTACGCGCCGTAGTCCATCGCCGCCGGATTGCGCGGGCGCGGGAGGGGCGCGAGTTGCCCGTCGAGGCGGACGCGGTCGCTGGTGCGGAGGGCGGGGTACACGGCGCCGGCGTCGCCGACGCGCAGCGTGACCTGCACGCGTCCGCGGACCATGCCCCGCGCGTCGCCGCGCCCGACGGAGTCGACGTCGACCGCGAAGCGGACGGCCCACGACCGTTCGGGCGGCTCGGCGACTCGGCCCCAGACCGTCACGCCGTCGGCCTCGCCCCACGCCGTCGCCAGCGCCTCGATGCCGGCGGGCGGTCTCGCGAGCCACGACGACTGACGGACGGCGCCGAGTGAGATGGCCAGCGCCACGATCGCCAGCGTCGTCGCGAGGGGGCGCAGGGTGACGAGGCGTCGCCGGGTCGCCACGGTGTAGACCATGGCCCCGATCGACGCCGCAGCGCCTGTCCAGGCCCATCCGACGACGCCTGGGGCGAGCGCGCCGAGCCCGATCCCCACAGCCACGCACCCCGCGATCGCAAGCGCGGGGCGGGTCGACAGGCGGAGCGGCGGGGGCGGGGGTGCGAGTGGCATCCCCCCTATAGACCCGCGAGCCCCGGACTACATAACCTCCCCGCCCAAACTTTTTGCCGCCTGCTTCGCACGCCTTCCACCAGGATCAGGCCGCGCCGCCCGGTATCTTGGCGTCCCCCCGCTCTCTCTCGTCCTGTGTCCCAGCCCCGCCCCAACAAGCGCCGCCTCGTGCGCGAGCATGTCCTCCAGGCGCTCTACGCCTACGAGGCCAGCCAGGACACCGTCGAGCACGTCATCGCGACGATCCTCAAGCCGGCGTACGCCGAGGAGAAGCAGTACCTCCGCTTTGCCGAGCGCCTGTTTCTCAAGACCGCCGACGCGCGGACCGAGGCCGACGTCCTGATCGAGAAGCACGTCGAAAACTGGGACCTCAACCGGCTGGCGCGGACCGACCGCTACGTGCTCTGGATGGCGATCACGGAGCTGCTCTACTTCCCCGACATCCCGCCGAAGGTGACGCTCAACGAGGCCGTCGAGGTGGCGCGGTCGTTCGGGACGGACAAGAGCGCGTCGTTCGTAAACGGCATCCTGGACGCCGTGCTGCGCCAGCTCCGCGAGGACAACCGGCTCCACAAGACGGGGCGCGGCCTGGTGGAGACCGGCGGCCGCAAGCCCGAGTAGCGGCGTGGCCCTCTACGCCATCGGCGACGTCCACGGTTGTGCCCGGACGCTCGACGCGCTGCTGGCGCGGCTGGCCGACGACGCCGGCGGGACGCTCACCCGAGACGACACCCTCGTCTTCGTGGGCGACTACATCGACCGTGGCCCGGACAGCCCGGCCGTGCTCGACCGCTGCATCGAGCTGGAGCTCGCCTCGGACCACGAGACGGGCCCGCGCTGCGTTTTCCTGCGCGGCAACCACGACCAGATGATGCTCGACTACGCCGACGGCGTCGGCGACGCGGACCTGTGGTGGATCAACGGCGGGCGGACGACGCTGGCGGCGTACGAGGCGCGCGGCGACCGCCAGTTGCCGGCCGATCACCTTGCGTTCTTGCGGCGGACGGTGTTGGTGGCCGACATCGGCGGGTTCGTCTTCGCCCACGCCGGCCTCGACACGCGGCTCTCGGTCGCCGAGAACCTCGCCGACCCGGACCCCAACATCATCCTGTGGACGCGCAAGCACATCGGCGCGGACCTGTCGAATTGGGAGCGGCCGGTCGTCGTCGGCCACACACCCGTCGCCGAGGTGCTCGACCTGCCCGAGTTGCTGGCGATCGACACGGGCGCCGTGTTCACGCACCGCCCCGGCCTTGGGCGCCTGACGGCCGTGACCTTGCCGGAGCGCCGCCGAATCAGCGTGGCGACGGTCGACGCAGTGAGCCGCTAACCTCGGCTACCGCCCGCCGAAGCGGAGCGACGTCGACAGGCCCGCGCGGAACGCGGGGCTCTGGGTGCCGACCTCGGCGAAGACGACGCGGCCCGACCCGATGCGCAGCGTCCCCCGCGCGAACGGGTCGAGCATGACGCTGAACGCGCGTGAGCGGCTCTCGGCTGACTGCTCGAAAAAGGCCGTGTAGAACGACGGCCCGATGCGGAGCCCGAGGTCGAGGTCGACGGCGCCGGGGTCGCGGTTGCGGACCACGTCCGCGATGCGCAGGACGCGGATCGCGCCGCCCACGCCAACCGCCGTCACGAGCCGCCCGCTGCCGCCTGTTACACGTGGAACGTAGTCGGCGTAGACGGCCACCTCGCGCGTGAACACGGTGAACGTCGGCACCGTCCCCAGCGCGACGCCGCCCACGCCGGGCCCGACGCCCGCACCGACGTAGACGCGCGGTCGGCTGCCGAGCGGGTCGGTCTGCGCGCTCGCGGGGAGTGCCAGCAGGGACAGGAGCAAGAGGGCGACGGTGCGCATGGGGGCCAAGCTACTCGCCGGGCTCGGTCGTCACTCTTCGCCACGGCTCCGCCCGCCTCGCGGGCCGGATCGGTAGAATCGTCGGACCCATCCAAGCAGAACACATGGCTCTCCGTGTCGGCATCGTCGGGCTCCCCAACGTCGGGAAGAGCACGCTCTTCAACGCGCTCTCCGAGGCGGGGGCCGAGGCGGCCAACTACCCGTTCTGCACCATCGAGCCGAACGTCGGCGTGGTCCCCGTCCCGGACGCGCGGCTCGACCGGCTGGCGGAGCTGGCGGGCTCGAAGCAGGTGCTCCCCGCCGTCATCGAGTTCGTCGACATCGCCGGGCTCGTCGCGGGCGCGTCGAAGGGCGAGGGGCTGGGCAACCAGTTCCTGGCCAACATCCGCGAGACGGACGCCATCGCCCATGTCGTCCGGTGTTTCGAGGACCCGAACGTTGTCCACGTCGAGGGCTCGGTCGACCCGCTCCGCGACATCGAGACCATCGAGACGGAGCTGCTGCTCAAGGACCTGGAGACGGTGACGAAGCGCCGCGAGCGCGTCGCGAAGTCGGTCAAGACCGGCGACAAGGCGGCCAAGGCGGAGGCCGACTTCCTGGCCCGCCTCGAAGACCACCTGGGCGAGGGCCTGCCCGCGCGCACGCTCGACGTGTCGGATCAGGAGCTGCCGATTCTCCAGTCCCAGTTCCTGTTGACGGCCAAGCCGGTGCTCTACGCGGCGAACGTCGGCGAAGGTGACCTGCCGGACGGCAACGCCTATGTCGAGCAGGTCCGCGAGCGGGCCGAAGCCGAGGGCGCCGGCGTCGTGGTCGTGTCGGCCGAGTTCGAGGCCCAGCTCGGCGAGCTCGACGACGACGACCGCGCGGATTTTTTGGAGGCCGCGGGCGTGACGGAGTCCGGGCTGGACCGGCTGGCGCAGGAGGCGTACGCCCTCCTTGGGCTGATCACCTACTTCACGGCCGGGCCGAAGGAGTCGCGGGCGTGGCAGATCACGCGCGGCATGAAGGCGCCCCAGGCGGCGGGCGTCATCCACACCGACTTCGAGAAGGGCTTCATCCGGGCCGAGACCATCAAGTTCGCCGACTACGACCGGCTCGGGAGCGAGACGGCGGCGCGCGAGGCGGGCGCCATGCGCAGCGAGGGCAAGGAGTACACCGTGGTCGACGGCGACGTGATGCTGTTCCGGTTCAACGTGTAGCGCGGGCGGGAGCAACGTGGGGGCCATTGGGGTGTCTCGATGGCATCCCCCCGTGCGGCATGGCCTCTCGCTCGCGTCTCGCTCTCCTCTCCCTCGGCACTGTCGCCACGCTCAACCTGTTCTCGTGGGGGCTCGTCGGACGCGATCGCATTCTGCTGGAGTCGCCGCGGTTCTTCGACGCAGCCTGTCCAGTCGGCAACCTCGATACGTTGCGCGTCCACGCACGATATCTGGAAGACGCAGACACGCCAGCGATCAGCTCTTTCGGCGACTTCTCGCGTTCTGCCCGGCACGCCTTTCTCGACTCGTTGGCGCGCTTGAGCGAGTCTCAGATCGAGTATCGCCGCGACACGGTCGCCGTCTTTCCGTCGACCCCGGATGATGTGCACCTCGGAGTCTGGATCGATAGGCGGTTCCCTCTCTATGCCGACATGATCGTCGGGGAGGCTGCGCTGGGGTACGCTTCCACGTACAGTCAGCGGTGGGTGTGGGTGTTCAACTGGTGGCCGGTCGGGTTCCCGAGGGGTGCTTGTAGCTGAGGCGTGTGAACGGGGCGGGGCGCCGTAGCTCCCTTCTCGGACCACCGACGGGCATCGCCGGTACAAGCCCCAGGCGACTCCACGGAGCGCGGCCCCGTCGGGGCCCCCGTGCCGCCGACCGTTCTCTCTCTCCGACATGTCGTTCTCCCCGTCCACCGTCGCCCAAACGCTCCTTTTCCACCTCGCGCGCACGCCCGGGGCCGTCCATCGCGACCGACTGGCGGAGCTGGCGGGGACGACGAAGGACTACGCGGGGCGCGTGCTGAGCCGGATGGTCAAGCGGGGCCGCGTCGAGCGCGTCGGGCGCGGGACGTACGATCTCGTCAGCCGCCTGTAGAGCCGTGACGCCAGCGGGGCAGGCCTCGGTGAAGACGCCCGCCTCGGCAGTCAGCCCCGACCGAGCGGGATAGCTTGCCGCATGCCTGACCTCCCCGCCCGCCCCGCCCTCCCCGAGTACGACGTCGTCCTGTCGGTCCGCAACGCGCACCGGCCGGGGATGCTCGGACGGCTGTTCGCGCTCGTCGGCGAGATGGGCGCGCTGATCGGCGACATCGAGACGGTCTACCTCGGCCGCGACCACGTGCTCCGTGACGTGACGCTGTCGGTCTTCGACGAGGGCCACCTAGCCGAGGTGCTCGCGGCGATCCGCGCCCAGACCGACACCAAGGTCCTCGATGTCAAGGATCTGGTGTTTGACCGGCACGCGGGAGGCAAGATCAAGACCGTCCGCACGACAGAGGTGGAGCGGCTGGAGGACTTGCGGTACATCTACACGCCGGGCGTCGCGCGCGTGTGCTCGGCCATCCAGAAGGACCCCGCGCTGGCGCGGACGCTGACGTCGGTCGGCCACACGGTGGCGATCTGCACGAACGGCACGCGTGTGCTCGGGCTGGGCGACATCGGCGCGCTCGCGAGCCTGCCCGTGATGGAGGGCAAGTCGGTTCTCTACGACCGGTTCGTGGGCCTCAGCGCCGTGCCGATCGTGATCGACGAGAAGGACCCCGAAGCGTTCGTCGAGACCGTCGTCCGGATCGCGCCGTCGTTCGGCGGGATCCACCTCGAGGACATCCGCACGCCGGACTGTTTTTGGATCGAGGAGGAGCTGATCCGCCGCTTGCCGCAGCCCGTCATGCACGACGACCAGCACGGCACGGCGACGGTCCTGCTGGCGGCCGTGCTCAGCGCGCTCCGCCAGACGGGGCGCGAGGGCGACCGCGACCTGACGTGTGCTCAGATCGGCCTCGGCGCGGCGGGCCTGGCGATTGCCACCCTGCTCCTCGACGCGGGCTTCGAGGTCGTCGGCGTGGACCCGGGCGCGGCGGCGCGCGAGCGGCTGGAAGCGCGCGGCGGGCGGACGGCGACCATTGAGGACGCAGCGGCCCAGGCGGACGTGCTGATCGCCACCACGGGCGTCGTCGGGCTGATCACGCCCGAGATGATCCGGCCGGGCCAGATCGTGCTCGCGCTGTCGAACCCAGTCCCCGAGATCACGCCCGAGGCGGCACTCGCGGCGGGCGCGGCGTTCGCGGCCGACGGCCGGAGCGTCAACAACGCGCTCGCGTTCCCGGGCCTGTTCAAGGCGGCGCTCGACGTCGGCGCCCCGGCGATCACGAACGCCATGAAGATCGCGGCGGCGGCGGCCATCAGCGCGCTCGCGCCGGCCGACGAGCTGGTGCCGAGCCCGTTCCACCCCAAGGTGCACCAAGACGTGGTCGACGCCGTCGTCCGGGCGGCCTAAGCAGCTGCGCCTCTCGGCAAGCGGCTCGCGGGCGAAGGGCTGACCCTGGACTGTGGGTCGGCACGCCTGCGGTGTGGACGAGCCCCTTTATCAGTCTGCTATCTGCTAGCGGCGGCCCTTGCCGCGCGTCGAGGAGCGCCGCGTCGAGGTGCCTCGCTTCGGGGTGCTCCGAGGCGGCGTGCGCCGGGCCTTCGGGTCGGGCGTCGGGGGCGGCGGGGCGGGCTCCGGCTCCGGCATCGGCCGGTACAGCGTCGCGTTGCGGCCGACGACCTGCACGACCTCCGCCTCGTCGACGCCCGCCGCGAGCGCATACGCCGTGTCCTTGGCCGACTCGGGCGCCGTCTCCAGTACGCGCACCTTGACCACCTCGTGCGTGGCGAACGTCTGGCGGAGCCCGCGCAGCGCGGCCTCGGTGACGCCCTCCTTGCCGACGTGGACGGTCGGCTTGAGAGACTGGGCCTGCTTGCGGAGGGCGGCGCGCTGCTTGGAAGAAAGGTCGGGCATCGGGGCGGAGCGGAGAGCAGAGACAGTATCCGCCGTTTCGGGACCGCTTGCCGTGCATCTCTCGGGGATCCGCGCCCCCGGCCGTAAACTGACGGCCCGTCACCGCCCCACCCGATGCGCCGTCTGATTCTCGCCCTCGCTGTCTGTGCCCTCGTCGCCAGCGATGCCCGCGCCCAGCGCGCCACGCCCGTCGACTCGACGCTGTTCGAGTCGCTGGAGTACCGGCTCGTCGGCCCGTTCCGGGGCGGCCGCGCCTCCGGCGTCGCCGGCATCCCGGGCGACCCGCTCACCTACTACCAGGGCGCGACCGGCGGCGGCGTCTGGCGCACGCAGGACGGCGGCGGAAGCTGGGAGAACATCTCGGACGGCTACTTCGGCGGCTCGATTGGCAGCGTCGCCG
Organism: Rubrivirga halophila; assembly: GCF_046845755.1. GTDB lineage: Bacteria > Bacteroidota > Rhodothermia > Rhodothermales > Rubricoccaceae > Rubrivirga. The sequence goes on along the minus strand of NZ_CP177357.1, from coordinate 3,637,435 downwards.
TGGCCGAGTCGGACCCGAACGTGATCTACGTGGGCGGCGGCGAGAAGTCGCTGCGCGGGAACGTGTCGCCGGGGTGGGGGATGTGGAAGTCGGAGAACGCCGGGCGCTCGTGGGAGAGCATCGGGTTCGAGGGCGGGCAGCACATCCCGCGCGTCGTGGTCCACCCGCGCGACGAGAACACGGTCTTCGCGGCCGTGCTCGGCCACGCCTTCGGCCCGAACGCCGACCGCGGCGTCTTCCGCTCGCGCGACGGCGGCGAGACCTGGGAGCACGTCCTGTTCGTGAACGAGGACGCGGGCGCCTTCGAGCTCGAGATGGACCCGACGAACCCGCGGATCCTGTACGCCAGCATCTGGAACGTCCGCCGCACGCCGTTCAGCTTTTCGAGCGGCGGCGAGGGCTCGTCGATCTGGCGGTCCACCGACGGCGGCGACACGTGGACGGACATCTCGGGCAACGAGGGCTTCCCGGACGGCATCTGGGGCATCAGCGCCGTGTCGATCTCGCCGGCCGACCCGGACCGCATCTACGCGCTCGTCGAGAACGAGAACGGCGGCCTGTTCCGCTCCGACGACGCCGGCGAGACGTGGACGCTCGTCTCCGCCGACCGCAACCTCCGCCAGCGGGCCTGGTACTTCACCCGGCTCGGTGCCGACTCCGAGGACCCCGACAAAGTGTGGGTGCTCAACGTCCAGCTCTGGGTGAGCAACGACGGCGGCCGGACGTTCGACAGCGTCGACACCCCGCACGGCGACCACCACGACATCTGGATCGCGCCCGAGGACGGCGACCGCATCGTCATCGCCGACGACGGCGGCGCCCAGGTGACCTTCGACGGCGGCGACACGTGGAGCACGTACCTCAACCAGCCGACGGCCCAGTTCTACCGCGTCACGACGGACAGCCACTTCCCGTACCGCATCTACGGCGGCCAGCAGGACAACTCGACCATCCGGATCGCGCACCGCAGCACGGGCGGCTCCATCACCGAGCGCGACTGGGAGCCCTCGGCCGGCGGCGAGAGCGGGTGGCTGGCGCCGCACCCGGACGACCCCGACATCGTGTTCGGCGGCTCCTACGGCGGCTTCTTGCAGATGGTGAACCACCGGACGGGTGAGAGCCGGATCGTCAACGTGTGGCCGGAGAACCCGATCGGGGCGCCCGCGAAGGACCTCAAGATCCGCTTCCAGTGGAACTTCCCCCTCCTGTTCTCGCAGTACCGCGACCCAGAAACGAACGATTACCCGCTGTTTGCGGCCGGGAATCGCCTGTACCGCTCGACCAACTACGGCCAGACCTGGGTGCCGATCTCGCCCGACCTGACGCGCGCAGATCCGGCCACGCTGGAGTCCTCGGGCGGCCCGATCACCCAGGACAACACCTCCGTCGAGTACTACGCGACCATCTTCGCGCTCGCCGAGAGCCCCCACGACGAGGGCACGATCTGGGTGGGCTCCGACGACGGCCTGCTCCACGTCACCCGCGATGGCGGCGGCTCGTGGACCGACATCACGCCTGGCGACCGCCTCTTGCCGAGCGACGCCATGATCAACTCGATCGAGGCCGACCCCGCCCGCCCCGGCGGCCTCTACGTCGCCGCGACGCGCTACAAGGTCGACGACTTCGCGCCGTACCTCTTGCGGACGGAGGACTATGGCGCGACGTGGCAGCGCATCGACGACGGGATCGAGGCGCCTGACTTCACGCGCGTCATCCGCGCCGACCCGATGCGCCCGGGCCTGCTCTACGCCGGGACCGAGCGCGGGATGTACGTCTCCTTCGACGACGGCGAGCGGTGGCAGCCGTTCCAGCTCAACCTGCCCATCGTCCCCGTCACCGACCTCGCGGTCCGCCAAGGCGAGCTCGTCGTCGCCACGCAGGGGCGCGGGTTCTACGTGCTCGATGACCTGACGCCGCTCTACCAGCTCCAGCCGGCCGTCGCGAGCGCGCCGATGTGGCTGTTCCGCCCCAAGCCCACGTACCGCGTCGACGGCTACCGGCAGGCGGTGACGCGCGGGGCGGGCACGAACCCGGAGTCAGGCGTCGTGATCCACTACCGGCTGGCGCAAGCGTTGTCCGACTCGGCGGACGCGGCGCTCAAGATCATCGACCGGGCCGGCGACGTCGTGCAGACGTTCACCCCGGACGACGAGGACTTCGAACTGGCGACCGAGGCGGGCATGAACCGCGTCGTGTGGGGCCGCCGGTATCCGGATGCGGCGCGCTTCGACGGCATGATCTTCTGGGGCGGCGGGCTCAACGGTCCGCAAGCGACGCCGGGGCAGTACACGGCACGACTCGTCGTCGAAGGCGACAGCCTGCAGGTGCCGTTCGAGATCCGCTTGGATCCGCGCTCGTCGGCCACGCCGGAGGACCTCCAAGCGCAGTTCGAGTTCTTGCGCGAGGTCCGCGACAAGGTGACCGAAGTGAACGAGTCGGTCGAGCAGGTGCGCGACCTGCGGTCGCAGATCCGGGCGTTCTTGGCGCGCCTGCCCGACGACGCAGCGGGTGTCGACACGGTCAAATCAGCCGGTGAGACGCTCATTGAGCGGATGACGACCGTCGAGGAGGTGCTCTACGAGACGCGCAGCGAGAGCCGCCAGGACCCGCTCAACTACGGGATCAACCTGGGCAACGAGCTGAGCGCGCTTGGCGGCACAGTCGCCTCGGGCGACTTCCGCCCGACGGACCAAGCCTACGCCTACCGCGACGAGGTGATGGCCGAGATCGAGGCCGAGCTGACGACCCTGCGCGCGATCCTCGACACCGACGTGGCCGCGTTCAACCGGCTCGTCCGCGAGCAGGAGCTGCCCATCATCGTGCCCTCGTCGGACTGACCCTGCGTGCGCCCTGCTGGCGGTCCCTGTCGCCAGCAGGGCCGCTTGCGGCCAGTCCCCAATCACTCCGACTCCCGATGCGCCTCGAACTCGTCCCCGTCCCCGTCTCCGATATCGACCGCGCCAAGGCGTTCTACGTCGACCGGGTCGGGTTCCACGCCGACCACGACGTGCAGCCCGGTGGCGACGTCCGCATCGTCCAGCTGACCCCGCCGGGGTCGTCGTGCTCCATCGTCCTGGGCGCGGGCCTCCCGGCGCTCGAGATGGCGACCGGGTCGCTCCGGGGCCTCCATCTCGTCGTCGACGACATCGAGGCCGTCCGCGAGGAGCTGATCGGGCGTGGCGTCGAGGTGGGGGACGTCCTCGACATGGGCGGCGTGCTCTACGCGGGGTTCAGCGACCCAGACGGGAATACGTGGACGCTGCAGCAGATGGCGGCGTAAGTCCCGGTTCGCGAGCGCCAGCAGGGCGCGGGGAGCCGATGCCGGAGCCTCGGTGCCGGTCGGGCGTTGGCGGATGCCGTCCCCGGACCCGATGACGCTGCGCACCGCCCTCTTTTCCGTCCCCGACACGTCCCACCCCGTCGACCTCGGCCTGCTGGCGCTGCGCGTTGGGGCCGGTCTCTTGCTGGCGTTCGCGCACGGCCTCGGCAAGCTGCCGCCGTCGGAGGGCTTTATCAGCGGGACGGCCGAGATGGGCTTTCCGTTGCCGGCGCTGTTCGCCTGGGCCGCGGGGCTGAGCGAGTTTGTCGGCGGGCTGCTGCTGGCGGTCGGGCTGGCGACGCGGCCGGCGGCCGTGTTCGTGGCGATCACAATGGCCGTCGCGTTTTTCGGCCAGCACGGCGCGAGCGTGGGGGAGGGGGAGAAGGCGCTGATCTTCTTGGTCATCGTCGTCGCGCTCGGGTTCGCCGGGCCCGGCCGCTATTCGCTCGACCACGCGATCGCGCGTCGGAGCCGGACCGTCCGCGGGAGACGGTAACGCGCTGGTATCCGGTCGGGCCACGCCGCTGGGGTTGCTATGCCGCCTGCAAGGTCTTTAGCTCGCCCACGATCGCCTTCACGGTCGCCTTGGCGTCGCCGAAGAGCATCTGGGTGTTGTCCTTGTAGAAGAGCGGGTTCTCGATGCCTGCGTAGCCCGGGTTCATCGAGCGCTTGAGGACGACGACCTGCGCTGCGTGGTCCACGTTGATGATCGGCATCCCGTAGATCGGGCTCGCTTGGTCGTCGCGCGCGCCCGGGTTGACGACGTCGTTCGCGCCGATGACGATCACGAGGTCGACCTGGCCCATCTCCGGGTTGATCTCGTCCATCTCGATGAGGCGGTCGTACGGCACGTTTGCTTCCGCAAGAAGGACGTTCATGTGGCCTGGCATCCGGCCCGCGACAGGGTGGATGGCGTAGCTCACGTCGACGCCCTCGGCCGCCAGCAGGTCGGCGAGCTCGCGGACCTCGTGCTGCGCCTGCGCGACGGCCAGCCCGTAGCCGGGCACGATCACGACGCGCGCGGCATAGGCGGCCATCACCGCCACGTCGTCCGGCGTCGTGGCCCGAACGGGCTTGTCCTCGCCGTCGCCGCTGCTGGCGGTCGCGGCGGTCGCGCCGAACCCGCCGAGCAGGACGTTCGCGAGCGAGCGGTTCATGGCCTCGCACATGATCCGCGTCAGGATGAGGCCGCTGGCGCCGACGAGCGCGCCCGCGATCACGAGCGCGTAGTTGCCGAGCACGAAGCCCGTCGCCGCCGCCGCGAGCCCGGAATAGGCGTTGAGGAGGGCGACGACGACCGGCATGTCGGCCCCGCCGATGGGCAGCACGAGCAGCACGCCGAGCACAAGCGCCAGCATCGCGAGCACCGCGAGCGGGAACAGCCCGCCCGCCTCGGCCTGCATCGCGACGAGCGCCAGCGCGGCGATCACGCCCAGCCCGACGACGATCGACGCCAGCCGCAGGCCGGGGAAGCCATTCGACTGGACGCTCCCGCGAAGCTTGCCGACGGCCAGGAACGAGCCGGTCAGCGTGACGGCGCCGATCAGAACGGACGCGCCGACGACGAGCGCCTCGGCCGCGCCGTACGCGATTCCGGCCTCGCTGGCCACGCGCACCGCCTCGGCCCCGGCCACGAGCGCCGACGCGGCTCCGCCGAATCCGTTGAACGCGGCGACGAGCTCCGGCATCTCGGTCAGCGCCGTCCGCCGCGCCAGCAGGACCCCGATCGCGGTCCCGACGAGCAGCCCGGCCGCGAGCTCGATGGGGTTCAGGATCTGGGCCGAGACGAGTGCCGCCACGACCCCGATGAGCATGCCGATGGCCGCCAGCCGGTTGCCGCCGCGCGCCGTCCGGGGCGAACCCAGGCGCTTGAGGCCCAGCACGAACAGGGACGCGGCGACGAGATACGCGAGCGTGACGAGGGCGTCGAGCATCGGGAGTGACGGGAGTAGGGTGATGAGTGATGGGTGAGTCAGGTCCCCGATTCTGCCCGTCCCCCATCCCCCGTCCCCCGGTCCCTGGGTTTAAACATCTCCAGCATGCGGTCGGTGACCAAGAAACCGCCGACGACGTTGATCGTCGCCAGCACGAGCGCTACGACGCCGACCCACTTCGCCCACGGCGACTCGACGGACCCGGCGATCACGATCGCGCCCAGAATCGTGATGCCCGAGATCGCGTTCGACCCCGACATCAGCGGCGTGTGCAGCGTCGCGGGCACCTTGGAGATGACCTCGGCGCCCAGGAACGACGCGAGCACGAACACGACGACAAAGGCAAGGCTCATGACGGCTCGGGGGCGGGGGAGAGGCTGTTCTGGACGCGCTCGTTGACAACCGCGCCGCCGTGCGTGACGACCGCGCTGGCCAGGATCTCGTCGTCGAGGTCGAGCCGGAAGACGCCGTCGTCGTGGAAGTCGGTAATCAGGGCGGCGACCGTCCGGGCGTACATCTCGGACGCGTGGAGCGGCATCTCGGCGGCCAGGTCGAGCGGGCCGAGGATGGTCACGCCGGCGTGAGTCTGCGGCAACCCGGGTTGGGTGGCCGCGCAGTTGCCGCCGTTCGGCGCTGCCAGGTCGATGACGACCGAGCCCGGCCGCATCCCGGCCACCCCCGCCTCGGTGATCAGCAGCGGCGCCTGTCGGCCCGGGATCAGCGCCGTCGTGATGACGGCGTCGTAGTCAGCGATCCGGGTCACCAGCGCCGCGACCTGCCGGGCCTGCTGCTCCTCGGCGAGCGCCTTCGCATACCCGCCCGCGTCCTCCGCGTCGCCGGTCTCGAGGTCCAGTTCCACAAACGTGGCGCCGACGGACTCGACCTGCTCGCGCGCCGCCGCGCGGACGTCATACGCGGCCGTGACGGCACCGAGCCGCCGCGCCGTCGCGAGCGCCTGGAGCCCGGCCACGCCTGCGCCGAGCACGAGGACTTTCGCGGGGCGGACCGTCCCGGCGGCGGTCGTCAGGAGAGGGAAGAACTTGGGCAGGTGGAGCGCCGCCAAGAGCGCCGCGCGGTACCCGGCGACGGTGCTCATGGCCGACAGCGCGTCCATCTTCTGGGCCTTGGTGGTCCGGGGCACCAGCTCCATCGCGAGCGCCGTGGCCCCGCTGGCGGCGAGCGCGCGAACGGTGTCGGCCTCGTCGAGCGGCCGCAGCAGGCCGATGACGATCGCGCCCTCCGACAACTCGTCCAGATCTGCTGGCGACAGTCCGCGGACCGTCGCCACGACGGGCGCCGCCAGCGCCTCGGCGCGGCTCCCAAGCCTCGCGCCCGCGGCTTCAAAGGCGGCGTCGGTCAGAAAGGCCCGGTCGCCAGCCCCGCGCTCGACCACGACCTCGACGCCGGCTTTCGCCAGCCGGCGCACGGCGTCGGGCGCCAGCGCCACGCGCCCCTCTCCGGGGGCGCTCTCCGACGGGACTCCGACAAGCAAGGGCATAGCCGTACGGTCGTTGACGGTGCCAACATAGACCGCATTCGGCCGATTCGCGCAATGCGTTCTCGGGCGGGCGCCCCTCACAACTGGGGGGCGCCCGCGGACCGCTTGCGAGGGGTGCCATCCCCAGGCTCGCGGAAGGCCTAGGCCGCTGCCTCCGTCGCCGTCTCCATCAGCACCTCGACGGCGTCCGCAAGCCGGGCGAGCGTCGTCTGCGCGGCCTCCAGCGACGGGACGTCCTGCACAATCGCGCGGAGCTTGCCGGCTCGGTTGTCCTTGAGCACGTAGCGCATCCCGCCGGTCGCCAGCGCCTCCAAGAGCGGGTTGAACATGCGCTGGTGGAAGTAGGTGTCGTCGCTCGGCTCAGGGATGGACAGGAAGAGCCGCTGGTTCTTCCACGTCACCCTAGGCAGGCGCAGGCGCATCGCGAGCGGGCGCATCGCCGCCAGCGTGAGCAGCGTGCCGATCTCGGGCGGCGGCGGGCCGAAGCGGTCGGCGAGCTCGTCGCGGAAGGCGGCCACGTCCGCTTGGGCGTCGAGGTCGGCCAGGCGGCGGTACAGGTTGAGCCGCTCGACCGGGTTCGAGACGAAGCTCGGCGGGATGAACACGTCGCCGTCCACGTCGACGGTCGGCTCGGGCGGGGGAGGGGCGGTGTCCTGGTCGGCGAAGAGCTCGGCGAACTCGTCGTGGCGCAGCTCCTGGACCGCTTCGTCCAGGATTTTGTGGTAGGTCTCGAAGCCAATGTCCTCAATAAAGCCCGACTGCTCGGCGCCCAGCATGTTGCCCGCGCCTCGGATGTCGAGGTCGCGCATCGACAGGTTGAACCCGGAGCCGAGGTCGGAAAACTCCTCAACGGCCTGCAGGCGCTGACGCGCTTCCTTTGTCAACGAGTGGACACTCGGGACCAAGAGGTAGCAGAAGGCCCTTTGGTCGTTTCGCCCGACGCGCCCGCGGAGCTGGTGGAGGTCCGCCAGCCCGTGCCGCTGCGCGTTGTCGACGATGATCGTGTTCGCGTTCGATACGTCCAGCCCGGACTCGACGATGCTGGTGCTGACGAGCACGTCGAACTCGTGGTCCATGAACCCGAGCATGACGCCCTCAAGCGTGGCCGGCGGCATCTGGCCGTGCGCCGTCGAGATCCGCACGTCCGGCACGAGCGCGCGGATCATGGCGGCCATTTCGTCGATCGTCTGGACGCGGTTGTGGATAAAAAACACCTGCCCGCCCCGGCCGACCTCGTACAAGATGGCGTCGCGGATCAGGTCGCGGTCGAAGGTGTGGATCTCGGTGACGACCGGCTGGCGGTTGAGCGGCGGCGTCTGGATGAGCGACAGGTCGCGCGCACCGAGAAGCGAGAACTGCAGCGTGCGCGGAATCGGCGTCGCCGTCAGCGTCAGCGTGTCGACGTCGGGGCGGAGCTTGCGGAGCTTTTCCTTGGCGCCGACGCCGAACCGCTGCTCCTCGTCGACGATCAGGAGCCCCAGATCCTTGAACTTGACGTCCTTCGAGAGCACGCGCTGCGTCCCGATCACCACGTCGACCGTCCCGTCCGCCAACCCGGCGATGACCTCCTTCTGGTCGGGCTTGGAGACGAACCGGCTGAGCTGGGCGATCTGGACGGGAAACTTGCCCATCCGCTTCTCGAACGTCTCGGCGTGCTGCCGCGCGAGGACGGTCGTGGGGACGACGACGGCGACTTGCTTGCCGTCCTGGATGGCCTTGAACGCGGCGCGGATGGCCACCTCGGTCTTGCCGAAGCCGACGTCGCCGCAGACGAGCCGGTCCATCGGGATCGCCTGCTGCATGTCGGCCTTGATGGCGTCAATGGTCGCCGCCTGGTCGGGCGTCTCCTCGAAGGCGAATGACGCCTCGAGCTCGCGCTGCCAGACCGTGTCGGCCTTGAAGGCGTAGCCGCGCGAGGCGCGTCGCCGGGCGTAGATCTGGATGAGGTCGCGCGCGATGTCCTTGACACGCTTCTTGGTGCGCGCCTTGAGCCGCTCCCAGGCGCCCGTCCCCAGCTTGGTCAGCTTGGGCTGGTGGCCCTCCTTCCCGGTGTACTTGTGCAGCTTGTGGAGCGCCGTCACGTTGACGAACAGCTCGTCGCCGCCTTTGAAGATGAGTCGGACCGCCTCCTGCGTCTGCTCGCGGACGGTGATTGACTGGAGCCCGGCGAACTTGCCGATCCCGTAGTCGACGTGGACGACGAAGTCCCCAGGGCGGAGCGCCTTGATTTCGCGGAGCGACAGGCCGCCGCGCGCCTTCTTGCGCTTGCGAGCGGTCGGGCGGTGGTACCGGTCAAAGAGCTGGTGGTCGGTGTACAGCGCGAGGTTGGCGTCCGGGACCACGAACCCCTCGTGCAGGCTCTCGACCATCAGCTCGGCCGGCGGCGGCTTGCCCGTCTCGATGTCGCCCCCGAGCAGCTCCCACAGCCGCGACTTCTGCGACGCGCTGTCGCACACGATGACGGTGTCGAGGTCGGCCATCTCGACGTCCTTGCGCAAGCGCTTGAGGTCGCCGTTGTACGACGGCTGCGGCGTGGCCGCCAGCTCGGCCGTCAGGTCGCCTTCGCCGGAGAAGGTGCCGAACAGGAGCTGCGGGCGCGCGTCGACGAGCGTCGACAGGGTGTCGCCGGTGAGGTAGCGCTCCTCGGGTGGGGCGGGGGCCTCGTCCTCATCGTCGAGCGCGCCGAGGCGATCCGTGTGGTGCGTGCTCGCGTGCTCGAACAGCTCGGTCGCCTTCTCGACGAGCCGCTGGCTGTCGAAGAGCGCGAGCGGGGTCGCGGCGGGCAGGTAGTCGAGCGGCGTCACGTGGCCGCCCTCGGTGTAGCGCTCGGCGCCCAGGTTGGGGACGAGGCGCGCCGTCTCCAAGCGCGAGACCGACGTTTGCGACTGCGGGTCGAACTCGCGGATCTGGTCGACCTCGTCACCGAAAAACTCGAGTCGGATCGGGTAGCCGCCGGCGAACGGGTATACATCGAGGATGCCGCCGCGCAAGGCGAGCTCGCCGGGCTCGCTCACGAACTCGACGAACGAGAATCCCTGGCCGGTCAGGCGCTCGACCAGGTCCTCAGGTGGGATCTCCTGGCCGACGCGCACCGACAGCGTCTCGTCGCCGACGGTCTCGGGGAGGGGGACCAGTTCGGAGATCGCCTCCACGCTCGTCACCATAATCCCGGAGAACCCGTCGCGCAAGCGGCCGAGCGCGTCGGCGCGCTGGACGAGCGGCAGGGTGTCGGCAAGCTGCTCGGGGTCGTACGGTTCGCGCCCGGTGGGGGGGAGGAAGAGGATCCGGTCGTCGCTGCCGAGGAGCTGCTCGAGGTCGGAGCGGAGGTAGTCCGCGCTCTCGCTCTCCGCCAGCAGCGCCACGAGCGGCCCACCGGTCGCGTCGAGCACGTCGGCCAGGACGAAGGCGGGGAGCGAGCCGGCGGTGCCCTTGAGGCGCAGCGACGTGCCGGACGCCAGCCCCTCGGCTTCGTCGCGGACGCGGCGGAAAAAGGGGAGCGCCGCGAGTCGGTCGCGGAGGTCGGAGAGCGTCACGTCAGCACACGGAGCGCCCGGCGCCGGGCGGCGTCAGGCGGTGAACGGAGAAGAGGAGGGGAGGGCGAGGAACGCGCTTCCCGGAGCCGGCGCTTCGCGCCCGCCGAGGTGGGCGGTCCGCTCTCTCGGCCGCTAGCGGGTGCGGAAAACGACCTGCCCGGTCGGCAGCTGGCGGACGAGCGTGCCGAGCGACGTGCGCGGCGGGTACGTCTCGCCGTCGAAGCGCAGGCGTCGGTATGTCCCGCGCGCGGCGGTGGCGACGATGTCGCACCACCCGTTCGCGCGGGGCACGATCACGAGCGGGCCATACACGGCTCGGATCTCGGCGGCGGGCAGAAACGGCCCGACCTCGACGGCATCTTCGGGCGGCATGGCCTCAAAGACCAAGACCGTCCAGCCGCCCCCGCGGAGGCTCAGGCGGACCAGCCCGTCGTCCAGACCGTCACCGTTGAGGTCGGCCCAGGCCACATCCAGCGTGCGCGCGTCGATCCGAGCGCCGAGCGGCTCGGCGTACTGGGCGACGGCGCGGGCCAGCAGTTCTCGGCGGTCGTCGGTGGTGTCGACGACGCAGACGAGGGCGAGCAGGAGCGAGAGGAGCCACACAGGGTGCGAATCACCTCAGCGAGCGTGCTGTTCCGCTCTGAGGCGCCGCTGGCGCCGAATCCGGCACACCCTCATACTCGGCGCGCGGTTATCCCTGACCCGGCGCCGTCCCGGCGATGGCGTGGCGCACAAACCCGTCCGCGCGCTCGATCCGCTTACGGGCGGCGCCGGCGTCCACGTCCGCCAACAGCATCACGAGGGCGGTCTTTACGTGGCCGTCCGCGGCCTCCAGCGTCTGGGAGGCCTGGTCGTAGCCGACCCCGGTCGCCGTCATCACGATCTTTTTGGAGCGCTCGACCAGCTTGAGGTTGGTCATCTGGAGGTCGACCATCATGTTCTCGTACACCTTCCCAAGCCGAATCATGGTCGCCGTCGATAGGGTGTTGAGGACGAGCTTGGTCGCCGTCCCGCTCTTCATCCGCGTCGAGCCCATGATCGGCTCGGGGCCCACGTCGGGGCAGATGGCCACGTCAACGTCGATGGCGAACTGGCTGCGGGGGTTGCAGGTCACGAACAGCGTCCGCGCCCCGATCTCACGCGCTCGGGCGACCGCGCCGATCACATACGGCGTCCGGCGGCTGGCGGCGATACCGCACACCACGTCGCGCTCGGTGACGCCGGCCTGGTCGATGGCGTCGGCGCCGTTCGACTCGTGGTCCTCGGCGCCCTCCTGGGCGACAAACATCGCCTCCTTGCCACCCGCGATGAGGCCCTGTACCATCTCCGGCGGCGTGCCGAAGGTCGGTGGGCACTCCGCCGCATCGAGCACACCGAGGCGCCCGCTCGTGCCGGCGCCGGCGTAGAACAGCCGGCCACCGTTCCGGAAGGCGTCCTCGATGATCTCGACCGCTTGCGCGAGGTACGGGAGCTCTGGGGTTACGGCGTCGACCGCGATCTGATCTTCCTCGTGGAGCAGCCGCACGACCTCCGCGAGGGGGGCGGTGTCGATCCCCATCGTGCGCGGGTTGCGCGTCTCCGTCGTGAGCGTCTGGAGTTCGTCGAAGAGGGCGGGGCGGTCGTCAGGCATGGGGGCGGGTTCGTTTGTAGCGCCAAGCTAGCCCGCTTCCGAGGGTGGCCACGATGATGAGAAGGGGCCACCAGTTTGTCCCGCCGTCGAGGGGGATCGGCGCGGGGCTGCCCGACAGCACTGGCGCGGCCCAGTAGAACGGGCTCGCCAACAGTCCCTCGCTCGAGGCGAGGTAGAGCAACTGCGCCTGGCGGAGCGCCTCGTCCTTGGGCAAGCCGTCGGCGAGCTTCTCGTAGAACGTCGACATGATGGTGGCGGTCGCCCGGTCGGCGACGGCCCACCGGGTCGCGATCGCCGCTGCCGCTCCGGCAGCCCGGACGCCATACTCCAAGCCGACGACGCCCTCGCCTCCGCGCACGCTCCCGCCGCCAGTGTCGCAGCCGCTCAGCACGACGAGGTCGGCTGCGAGCGGGGTCTCCAGGATCTCGTAGAGGTGGAGGGTCCCGTCTTCGCCGTCGCCAGCGCCGAGCGCAATCCGGGAGTACAGCGGCTGTTCCGACGCGGCTTGTGCGTGCGAGGCGAGGTGGATCACGCGCGCGCCCGCGGCCAGGCTGTCGAAGGTGGCTTCGGTCGCGTCGCGGATCGCCGTCCCGTAGCGCCCCACGGCGTCGAGCTCGGTGTCGACGTGGGCAAGCGCGTCGAGCGGCGCATCGTTCCACGTGAAACCCTCAAACGTGCTCCGGCCCAGCGCAAGCACAGGGCCGCCCGCCCGGGGCGCCGGCGCCGTCGCGACGAGCGACGCCGACAGCTCCGTCGACAGCGTCCAGTCGTGCAGCAGGTAGTCGGCGGACGCGTAGTCTTGTGCCGGCGCCGTCGGCAGGAGGGCGAACGGGAGACTCGCGATCTCGGCGTCGGGGATGACGGTGACCGTGGCGCCGGTGACGTGTGGGCGCACGGGGCCGACCAAGCGCTGGTACAACTCGTGGAGGGGCCCGAGCGCAAACGCCGGGCCGGGCGCGGCGCCCCGCCACACCGACCCCGCCTCGCGCAGCAAGGCGCGCACGGTCGGGACCGTCGCGTCAAGGGGGATCGCCAACAGGGTGTCGGCGCGCAGGACGAAGACCGTGCTGGCGGTCTCGCCCAAGGCATACGAGAGCAGTGTCCGCTCGCCGAGCTCGGCCTGGAGCGCGGGGACGTCGAGAGAGTCGAGGGCCGCGTTGGACAGGGGCGCGAGCTCCGCCAGCACCTGCCTCAGGGTCGACGCCTCTCGGGCGAGGGCAGCCTGTGCGGCGGCGTCGGGCGTATCGATGGCCGCCAGTCGAACCTCGGCAAGCCGCGCGCTGAGGCTGTCAGCCTCGGCGCGCTGGTGGGGGCCGAGCGTCCGCCGGACGGCAAGGTGGCGGCGGAGGTCCAGGAGGTAGCGTGCGCGCGTCTGCTCGATCGTGGCGAAGGCGCCCGCCACGTCGCCCTCGGCGATCTGGATCCGCGCCAGCCCCCGGTACGGCCCCTGGTCGGTGACGAACGCCGAGGTGCTCCAGTCGCTCAGGCCCAGCACGCTTCGCCGGGCGTCGATGAGGGCGATCGCCTCTTGGTATTCGGCACGGGCCTCCCGCAAATCGCCCCGCTGCTCGGCGAGCCCGCCCAATCGCTCCAGCGCGGACGCCAGCCCGGCGGTGGCGCCCCGGCCGCGAGCGTCGTCGAGGGCGCTCCGGAACGACTGGGCCGCCCCTGGCGCATCCCCCGCCATAGACTGGATCTCGCCCCTCGTGACGAGCGCCTCGTACCGGGCCGACGGCAGGAATCCCCCGGTCCGGCGGGCCAACTCGAACGAGGGCGCCAGCCTCCGGAGCGCCTCGTCGTGGCGGCCGTCGTGCGCGGCGGCGAGTGCGAACTGGTTGGCCGCGAGCGCCTTGAAGCCCGCCCACTGGCTGTATTCGGGCAGAAGTTCGAACGCCTCCCGTGAGGTTGACTCGAGGTCGGCGATCAGTGCTGGCCGCTGTCCGGCCGGGGCCTCCTCGAGCCGGGTCTCGGTGAGAAACCCTTGGCCGACGAGGGCCTGCCCGAGGATCGGGGCCAGGTTCGGGTCGGACTCCAGGCTGTCGGCGATCAGCGAGAAGGCCGCGTCGAGGTACCGTTCAGCGGCAGTGGCATCCCCCAGCTGGCGGGCCGCCGACGCCGCCACGATCAGCGCGCGCGAGCCGTCGTAGGCAGGCGCGTCGTGGGCGCGAGCGGCGCCGTCGAAATAGGCCTGCACGCTCAGGATGGGTTCGTCCAGGCGCGAGTAGGCGTAGGCGATTTGGTGGTAGAGTGCCACCTGGGACTTGGCCGAGGTCCGTTGACCGGGCCCGGCGAGGTACCGCTCGGCTGTGTCGATCAGCGTCTCGTACTCCTCGTCCATGACGTAGAGAAACGCCTCGTGGCCACGAAGTCTCCCCCCGCACACCGGCGCGATCGCCTCGTATCGGTCGATGAGGGGCCCTAGTCGGCGCAGGAGAGCACGCCGCTCAGGCGTTCCCGTCATCCGATCGGTGCGGTAGGCCTCCGAAAAAAGCTCGCGGTCGGCCTCGCACGCTCCCTCCTCGTCGGTTTGAGCCATGACGAAGGCCGCGCCCGTGAGCAGCACCACGGCAAGGAGTCGAGCGGGGAAGGGCGACATGGCGGGGTGGGGCGGCCGCTGCAGGGTAGCGAACAAGCGGTACCGCGGACGGGTACTCAGTCACCATTTCGATCCTCTTCGTGCGCCTTCGTCACCTCTCGTTGACCCAGTTTAGGGCCCATTCCTCGTCGGCCTTCGATGCGGCCCCGGGCGTGAACCTGTTGGTCGGGCCCAACGGAGCCGGGAAGACGAATGTGCTGGAAGCCCTCGCCTACCTGTGTTTTGGAAAAAGCGTGCTCGGTGCGCAGGACTCAACGGTCGTGCAGCGGGGAGCGGGGCATTTCACGGTCGAGGGCCACTTCGAAGGCGAGACCCGTGCGGACGTCAAGATTCGCGTCGCGTTCGTGCCGGGGGAGGGGAAGCGGGCCTTCATCAATGGGGCCCCCGCCGAGCGGCTTGCGGAACTGGTAGGCCGCGTTCCCTGCGTCGTGCTCTCACCCGACGACCGCGATCTGACGGCGGGCGGCCCCGTCGAGCGCCGCAAACTCCTCGACGCGACGCTCAGTCAGGCGTATCCGGTCTACCTCGATGACCTCCTGAAGTACCGCCGCGCGCTGAAGCAAAAGAACGCGCTCCTCCAGCAAGCCCGTCGGGGCCGCCCGCTCGCGCCCGGCTCCGTCGACGCGTGGGACGAGGAGTTGGCCTTGCTCGGGGGGCGCGTGGTCGAGCGCCGCCGCGCGTTCCTCGACCTGTTCGCCGGGCTCCTCGTCGAGGCGTACACCCTCCTCGGCGAGCCCGGCGGCGACCTGAGCCTGGCGTATCAGCCGTCGAGCGGGGAGCCCGAGCCCGACGACACGGAGGCCCTGCGCCGGGCGCTCGCGCGGACGCGCCGCCGCAGCCGCGACCTCGGCCGCACGCTTGTCGGCCCCCACCTCGACGAGGTCCTGTTCCAGATCGACGGGTTCGACCTGCGGCCGTACGCCTCGCAGGGTCAGCACCGGACGTTCGCCCTCGCGGTCCGCGTCGCGCAGGCGCTGTACCTCCGCGCCCGGACGGAGGAGCCGCCGATCCTCCTGCTCGACGACGTGTTCGGCCCGCTCGACCCGGCTCGCTCCGACGTTGTCTTGGAGCTGCTCGCGTCACAAACCCTCGGTCAGTCGTTTGTCACGGCCGCACGCGAAGAACCCTTCGGCGGGGTCGTGCCGTTCGATGCCGACGCCCATCGCGCGTTCCACGTGGAACGGGGCGCCCTCTCTCTCGCGGATTCCTCTCTCACCACGCCCGTTTCGCCATGACCCTCTCCCATCGCATGCGCACGCTCCTCGCGGCGCCCCTTCTGCTCGTGGTCGCCGCCTGCGGCACCACGAACGTCAACTACGTCACCGGCGAAGAGCAGCGCGGGGCCTACACGTGGGCCCAAGAAGTCCAGCTCGGCACTGAGGCCGACGGCCAGATCTCCAGCCAGTTTGGCCTCTACGACTCCGACCAGGCGCTGAACGCCTACGTCGAGCGGATCGCCCGCGAGGTGCTTGAGACGAGCGCCTACACCGACCCGAACACACCGTCGGAGATCCGGAACACGCCGTTCTACTTCCGCATCCTCGACTCGCACGTGCCGAACGCGTTCGCCCTCCCGGGTGGCTACATCTACGTCACGCGCGGCCTGCTGGCGTACCTCGAAAACGAGGCCCAGCTGGCGGTCGTCCTCGGTCACGAGATCGGGCACGTGCTCGGGCGGCACTCGTCGGAGCAGGCGGCGCGCGCGCAGCTCAGCCAGTTTGGGCTGATCGGCGCGGCCGTGCTCGGCGGCGTCGTCGGCGGCGGGAACGTCGCGCAGGGGATCCTGGAGTACGGCGGGACGGGGCTTCAGCTGCTCCAGTTCAAGTACGGACGCGGCGCCGAGCGCGAGGCCGACCAAGCCGGCGTGGCGTACGCGGAGTTCGCCAACTACGACGCGGCGCAAGCAGCTCGCTTCTTCGTCGCCCTGCAGCGGCTCAGCGAGAACTCGGGCTCTGCCGTCCCCAACTTCCTGTCGACGCACCCGAACCCGGCGGAGCGGGCCCAGACGATCCCCCAGCTGGCGGCCCAGTACCAGGGCGAGAAGCGCGTGCTCGCGGAGCCGTACCTCGGCCAGATCGACGGGATCGTGCTGGGCGAGGACCCGCGCCAGGGGTTCGTCGAGGGGAACACCTTCCTGCACCCCGAGCTCCGGTTCCAGTTTGCCTTCCCCCAGGGCTGGCAGACGCAGAACTCGCCGGCGGCCTTCTTGATGGGCGAGCCGAACGGGCAGGCCATCCTTCAGCTGACGCTGGCGCAGCAGTCGTCGGCGCAGGAGGCGGGCCGGGCGCTCGCTGCTCAGCAGGGCGTGCAGGTGCAGAGCAGCGGCGCGCTCACGATTGGCGGCAACCGGGCGTACCGCGTGGAGGGCGCGGCGCAGCAGCAGAACGGGGCCGTCGCGTTCTCGGCCACGTTTATCGAGTACGGCGGCAACGTCTACCAGATTCTCGGGCTGACGGCCGTCAACTCGTTCAACCGCTACGGAGGCGTCTTCCGCCAGACGGCCGAGAGCTTCCGCCGGCTGACCGACAGCGGGGCGCTCAACCGCCAGCCGGTCCGCCTCGACGTGGTGACGCTGCGCTCGGCGGCGTCGATCCAGGACCTGCTCCGTGGGCGGGCGTTGCCCTCGGGCGTCACCGCCGACGAGATCGCAATTATGAACCAGGTCGAGCTAAACGAGCGCATCCCGGCCGGGCGCGAGGTCAAGCTCCCCGAGTAGCCGGCGCCACTCGGTCGACGGTCTGCGGGGCCCGGGCATCACGCTCGGGCCCCGCGTCTGTTTAGGCCTCGTCGGCGGGGGGCGGGATCACGACGGCCTCGCCGCCGAGCGACATCTTGCCCTTGCAGTAGCAGTACATCTTGAGCCGGACGTGGCCGTACTTCTCGATCTTCTCGGCCACCTTGACCTCGACGCGCACCTCCTCACCGACGGGCACCGGGCGCAAGAACTTGGACGATAGCGAGACGGCGATCGAGCCCGGCCCGGGGAAGTCGCGGCCGAGCACCTTCGAGGCGATGCCCAGCAGGAAGACGCCGTGGACGACCGGCGTGCCGAAGCGGCTGGCAGTGCCCGCCTCTTCGGAGATGTGAATCGGGTTGTCGTCGCCGGTCACGTCCGCGAACGCGCGGACCTCGTCCATGGTGATCGTCCGGGAGAACTCGTAGGTGTCGCCGACTGAGAGGGAGTCGTAGGTGTGGGCCATCGCGGGGGGCAGGGGAGAGGGGCCAGAGCCTACGACGCTGCTCCGGACGGTGCCACCTCGTCGGCATCGAGAAAGCGCGCGCGGACCTCGGGCGTCGGGATCCGACAGGCGTCGCGCGTGCCGAACCAGCGGTACCGGTTGCGCGCGACCCAATCGTAGACGGCGTCGCGGAGCCCACGGGGCACGATGCGAGCGACGGCCAGCCACCGCCAGGGCGCGTCGAGCAGCCGGGCCGTCGCCAGCGCCGCGTCCGAGCGGACGTGGCACCGCCCGTTTGCGACGAGCACGACCGAGTCCGTGCTCGCGTCGACGCCGCACTCCGCGAGCAACTGGCGACCGACCTCGGACTGGAGCGAGGCGAAGCGGACGACGCCTCGTGTGTCGTGGTCGAGCACGAACTGGACGGAGCGGTCGCAGACGTTGCAGACGCCGTCGAACAGGAGAATCGGTCCGTCGTCGGCCATGGTGGAACCGGCTGTGCGGGGCGGAGAGTACCGCCGCCATCCCCCCGAACGATGGACGACACGCCCGCGCTCCCGCTCCGCCAGCGGATCTCCGAACTCGCCCGCCTCTTCTTTACGCTCGGCGTCGTCGGCTTCGGCGGGCCGGCGGCGCACATCGCGATGATGGAGGAGGAGGTCGTCCGCAAGCGGCAGTGGATGACGCCGCAGGGGTTCTTGGATCTGGTGGGTGCGACGAACCTCATCCCCGGCCCCAACTCGACGGAGATGACGATGCACGTCGGCTTCGCGCGAGCGGGCTGGCTCGGCCTGTTCGTGGCCGGCGCGTCGTTCATCGTCCCCGCCGCCGGGCTGACGCTCGGGCTGGCGTGGCTCTACGTCCAGAGCGCCGAGGTGCCCGATGTGGCGCCGTGGCTGGCGGGCATCCCCGCCGCCGTGCTGGCGGTGATCGCGGGCGCGCTGTGGCGGCTGGGCAAAAAGGCGATCCCGTCCGTCTCGCTCGCGCTCGTGGCCGCGTTCGTCGTCGGCCTTCTGCTGCTCGGCGTCCGCGAGATCCCCGCGCTGCTGATCGGCGCGGCGGTCGGCGGGCTGGTGTTGTACGGCGTACGCCAGCAGAAAGCACCGACCGGGATGCCAAGCGTCGGCGTCCCGCTCGTGGTGCTGGCGGCGCAGGGGGCGGCGGCCGTGGCGCCGTCGCTGGGGACGCTGGGGCTGTTCTTCCTCAAAGTGGGCTCCGTCCTTTACGGCAGCGGCTATGTGCTCGTCGCCTACCTCGAGGCGGACGTGGTCGGTCGGTTCGGGTGGCTGACCCAGACGCAACTCCTCGACGCGATCGCGCTCGGCCAACTCACGCCGGGGCCCGTCCTGACCACCTCAACGGCGGTCGGCTATCTCGTGCAGGGTCTTCCCGGTGCGCTTGTCGCGACCGTCGCCATCTTCCTGCCGTCGTTCGTGTTTACCGGGTTGCTCCACCCGCTCGTCCCCAAGCTCCGGAGCCACCCGCTCACGGCCGCCTTGCTCGACGCCGTCAACGCCGCCTCTGTCGCGCTGATGGCCGTCGTGACAGTGCGGCTGGCGGTCGGTGCCATCGACACGCCCGGCGCGATCTTGATCTCCGTCGCGGCAGCGGGCCTCGTCTTCTGGCGTGGCGTCAACGTCGTCGCGCTCGTCGTCGGGGCCGCCGCCGCTGGCGGGCTGCTCCACCTCGTGGGCGTCGCCGTCTAGCGTTCCACGTGAAACCGATTCTGCCTTTTTCGGCGCTGAGGCGCTGCGTTGCCCGTGTTTGAGAAGCTCCGCGTCATCCCCCGGTGGACGGTCTCGCACCCTGTGTTGGTGCTGGCTGTGGCGCTCGTGCTGGCGGCGCTCGGGATGTGGAAGGCGACCGACCTGCGCGTCGACGCGGACATCATCACGCTGCTCCCGCCCGAGTACACGAGCGTCCAGGCGATCCAGCGGCTGCAGCAAACGGTCGGTGCCGAGACGACGGTCGACGTGGCGATCTACAGTCCGTCGTTCGCTCGGAATGTCGCCTTCGCCGAGGCCTTCGTGCCGGCCGTGATGGCGATGGAGCGGCCCGACGGGGAAGGCGACTACTTCACCCGGAGCGAATTCCGCCGCGACATCCGGTTCATCTCGGAGAACGCGCTCTACTTCGCGACCTACGACGAGCTCGACCGACTCGAACGGTTTCTGAGAGACCAGGCGCTCCAGGTCCGTTCCGCGACCGACCCGCTCCGGATGGACCTGTTCAGCGTGGCCTCCGACAGCGCGCGGATGGCCCGCCAGCAGGAAGGCGACCGATTGCGTGCTGACCTCGCCCAGCTCGCGCTGACGGAGTACTCGGTCAGCCCCGACTCGACAACGTTGGTCGTCAAGTTCTACCCGACCGGCTCGCAGACCGACATCGCATTCGTCGAGCAGCTCTACGCCGACCTCGACGCGACGATTGCCGAGGTGGACCCGACCCGCTTCCACCCCGAGATGAAGGTGACGGCGGCGGGCCGGCTGCTGCGCCAGACCATCGAAGTCCAGTCGATCACGAACGACGTCCGCAACTCGTTTGGCGCGGGTGTGCTGTCGGTGATCCTGGCGGTCGTGCTGTACTTCTTGTACAAGTCGATCCAGGCGCGGACGGGCGGGCGGTTCGTGTGGCGCGTCGTCGGCGCGGAGCTGCTACGGACGCCGGTGACAGCCATCCTGCTGACGCTGCCGCTCTTGGTCAGCCTGTCGTGGGCGGGCGGCGTCGCGGCCATCACGTTCGGCACGCTCAACCTGATGACGTCGACGCTGGGGCTCGTGCTGTTCGGGCTTGGGATCGACTACGGCATCCACTTTTACGCGCGCTACGCCGAGGAGCGCGGGCTGGGGCGGGGCGTCGCCGAGGCGGTCGAGGAGACGTTTGTGAGCACCGGCCAGGGCATCGCGGTCTCGGCGATGACGACCGCGAGCGCCCTCTTCGTGCTTCAGCTGGCCGACTTCCGAGGGTTCAGCGAGTTCGGCCTGATCGGCGGGCTCGGCATCCTGTTCGCCGTCGTGTCGATGCTGACCGTGCTGCCGGCGCTGCTCAGCATCGCCGAGCGCACGGGCGCGCTCAACCTGCGCTTGAGGGGCGAAGCCTCCGCCGTCGAGATCGACAACCGCTTCCCGTTCTCGCGGACGATCGTCGTCATCTGCCTCGCGCTCACCGTCGCGTGCGTCGTCGCCATCCCGAGCGTTCAGTTCGAGTACAACTTCTCGAACCTCGAGCCGGAGTACGACGAGTACTACCGCCGCGCGCAAGCGCTGGAGCCCGTCTTCGGCCAGAGCGAGCGCCGCAACCCGGCCTACATCCTGCTCGACTCGCCCGAAGACGTCCGCTCGGTGACCGACGCGCTCAAGGCGCTGGCGGAAGAGGACTCGCTGATCCTGGCGGTCGAGAGCCTGCAGGAACGCTTCCCCACCGACGACGTCTCGGCCGACGAGAAGCTGGCGCGGCTGGCGGAGATCCGCGAGGTGCTGTCCGACCCCTTCCTGCTGGCCGACACGACCGGCCAAATCCGGCGCCTGCTGACGGCGGCCTCCGCCACCGAACGCGTCCCTCTCGACAGCGTCCCGCCGTTTCTGACGCGCCCGTTCACGACAAAGACCGGCGATGTGGGGGACTTCGTGATCGTCTTCCCGCGCGGCAACATGGCCGATGGCCGCCGGTCGATCCGCTTTGCCGAACTCATCGGCCGGGTGACGACGACCGAGGGCGACGCGTACTACGCGGCGTCGACGCAGCTCGTCGCCGCCGACATGCTGCGGTTGATGCAGGAAGAGAGCCCACTGATGGTGGCCGTCACCTTCGTGCTCGTCTTCGTCCTCGTGCTGGTCTCGTTCCGCTCGCCGAGGTGGGCCGTCGTCGCCGTCGTCCCCCTCCTCATCGGTCTGTCGTGGATGCTGGGCGTGATGGTGCTCTTCGGGGTCCAGCTCACGTTCTACAATCTGGTCGTGCTGCCGACCGTGCTCGGCATCGGCAACGACGGCGGCGTCCACCTCACGCACCGATACCGCGAGGAGGGGAAGGGGTCCATCCGCCGCGTCCTGCGGTCGACCGGCGAGCACGTGACCATGGGCGCGCTCACCAACCTGATCGGGTTCGGCGGCTTGCTGCTGTCGTCGCACCCCGGGCTCCGGTCGATCGGCGTGCTCGCCGTCGTCGGGATCGGGGGGACGCTGGCGGCGACCCTCGTCTTCTACCCGGCGCTCCTCCAAGTCATTGAAGACAACCGCTGGCTCGACCCGCGCCGTCCCAAGCGCCGCCGTCGCTACGACCTCGGCGACCCCGAGGCGATTCGCCATCCGACCTTCCGGCTCCACGCGCCCGGCGCGGAGCCGACGGCCCCTGACGGGTAGTCGCTACCCCAAAACAAGGTGTCGTTCTCGGTCACAGGCCGGCTCGAGGGACATCGTTTTGAGCCAGTAGTCAGTCTCAAGCGCTTGAAAATAAAACAGAAGACTTTGACGGTAACCGGCCGATTAGACGGCGATTTTGCCCGATTTGGCTGAATCGGCGGCTCCGCGGTAGTACGTGACCATCCGGCCCAGCACCTCGCCCCAGTCGTAGCCGGTCGCCGCCTCGCGCGCATTCGCGCCGAGGCGGCGACGGAGATCGGGGTCGAGCGCGAGGCGCCGCGTAGCGGCGACAAAGGCGGCGCGATCGCGGGGCGGGCAGAGCAGGCCCGTCGTCTCGTGGTCGACCAGGCTCGCGCTGCCGGCCGCGTCGGCGGCGACGACCGCCAGCCCCGACGCTTGCGCTTCCAGTGTGACATTGCCGAACGTCTCAGTCTCACTCGGGAAGAGGAAGATGTCGGACGAGGCGTACGCCGTCGTCAAGTCGTCGCCGGACTGGTGGCCGAGCAGGGCCGCGTCGGGGAGCTCGGCCGCCAGCGCCTCGCGCTCGGGCCCGTCACCCACGACGACGGCCTTGACCGGCACGCCCTCTGCCGCGAGCGTTCGGACGACATGCGCGAACACGTCGATGCCCTTCTCCTTGACGAGCCGGCTCACGAACGACACGATCACGTCGTCGTCGCTCGCGCCGACGGACCGGCGCCACGCGTCCGAGCGGGCGTCGGGGCGGAAGCGGTCGAGTTCGATGCCGCGCGGCCACAGGCGGACCGTCGAGGTGATGCCGTGCGCGACGAGCGCGTCGCGCATCGTCGGCGTCGGGGCGTAGACCTCGTCGCACCGGTTGTAGAAGCGGCGGAGCGTCGCCCACAGCGCCGCCTCCGCCAGCCCGAGGCGGTAGAAGTCGAGGTACGACGCGAAGTGCGTGTGGTACGTCGAGACGACGGGGATGCCCAGGCCTCGCGCCCAACTCAGCGCGCGGTGCCCGAGTACGTCGGGCGTGGCGATGTGGACGATGTGAGGCGCAAAGCGCTCGACCTCGCGACGCGTGCTCGTAGGGAAACGAGTGCTGACACGGTACTCAGGACGCCCAGGGGCCGCTATCGACGGGACGGCGACAAACTGGCCGGGCTGGTCGAGCGGCTCGTCGATCGTCGGGCCGAGCACCATCACCTGGTGGCCCTGGCCTTCGAGGTAGCCCACGAGCCGGCCCAGCGTCCGCGAGACGCCGTCCTCGATGTGGTTGTAGTTGCCCGTGAACAGGGCGATCCGGAGGGGAGACACGGGCAGAGGGGGGCGGAGTCTGCCGGAGAGTACCCCGAGGCGGACGGGAGAGGGGGGGAGAGGACCGGGGACCACGGACCGGGGACCGCGTGGGGCGTTGTGCCGGAGACGAGAGGTCGTCCGTTGTCTGTGGTCCGTCGTCTCCCCCTTACGCGGCCTCCATCCCCAACGCGTCGCGCAGGAAGGGGGCGGTGTGGCTGGCCTCGACGGTCGCCACGTGCTCGGGCGTGCCCTCGGCGACCACGAACCCGCCGCGGCGGCCGCCCTCGGGGCCGATGTCGATGAGCCAGTCGGCCGCTTTGATGACGTCGAGGTTGTGCTCGATGAGGATCACCGAGTGGCCGGCCTCGACGAGCGCGTTGAAGGCCCCGAGCAGCTTGTGGATGTCGTCGAAGTGGAGCCCGGTCGTGGGCTCGTCGAAGAGGTACAGCGTGTGGCCGGCGTGCGACTTGCTGAGGTGCGCCGCCAGCTTGACGCGCTGGGCCTCGCCGCCGGAGAGCGTGTTCGACGGCTGGCCGAGCGTGAGATAGCCGAGGCCGACGTCCTGGAGCGTCTTGAGCTTTTTCTCGATCCGCCGCTGGCCCGCGAAGAAGGCGACCGCCTCGTCGACGGTGAGGTCGAGCATGTCGGCCACGTTCTTGCCCTTGAACCGGATCTCGAGCACGTCCTGCTTGAACCGCGCGCCGTGGCAGGCCTCGCACTCGAGGTAGAGGTCGGCCAGGAACTGCATCTCGACCTGGACGACGCCCTCGCCCTGGCACGTCTCGCAGCGCCCGCCGGGCACGTTGAACGAGAACGTCCCCGAGCGGTAGCCGCGGATCTTGGCCTGGTGCGTGCTCGCGAGCAGCTCACGGATGGCGTCGAACGCCTTGATGTAGGTGACGGGGTTCGAGCGGGGCGACTTGCCGATCGGCGACTGGTCGACCATCTCGACCGACTCGACCAGGTCGGCGCCCTCGATCGTGTCGTGCGTGCCGATTTTGCCCTCGAAGTCGCGGCCCTTGAGGCGCTGGAGGCCGGCGTACAGCGTCGAGTGGACAAGCGTGGACTTGCCCGAGCCGGAGACGCCGGTGACGACGGTGATGCCGTCGAGGGGGAAGGCCACGTCGAGCCGCTTGAGGTTGTGCTGGCGGGCGCCACGGACCGTGATCACGCGCTCGGGATCGACCGGGCGGCGCGTCTCGGGGACCGGGATCGACTTGCGGCCGGAGAGATACGCGCCCGTCAGGCTGGTTTTGCTTTTTAGCGCTTCGGCGAACGTGCCCTGGAACATCAGCTCTCCGCCAAGCGCGCCCGAGCCGGGCCCGATGTCGACGATCTGGTCGGCGCGGCGCATCATCTGCTCGTCGTGCTCGACGACGAGAACCGTGTTGCCGATGTCGCGCAGGCCTTCGAGGATGGCGATCAGGCGATCGTTATCGCGCGGGTGCAGGCCGATCGTGGGCTCGTCGAGCACGTAGAGGCTGCCGACGAGGGACGAGCCGAGGGAGGTCGCGAGGTTGATGCGCTGGGTCTCGCCGCCCGACAACGTCATCGCGAGCCGGTCGAGCGTGAGGTAGTCGAGGCCGACCTCGACGAGGTAGCCGAGCCGCTTGCGGACCTCGTCCAGGAGGCGCCCGGCGACCTCGCGGTCGTGGTCGCTGAGGTCGACGGCGTCGAAGAAGGCGCGGGCGTCGGCGGTGGTGAGCTCGGCGAGCTCGGCGATGTGGAACCAGGTCGGCTCGTCGCCCTCAGTCCCGAGCGCGGGGCCGCGGAGCTTGACGTGCAAGGCCTGGGGGCGGAGCCGGTAGCCGTCGCAGGCGGGGCAGCGCGTGTAGCCGCGGAAGCGGGCGCTGTAGATGCGGTAGTGCATCTTGTACTGCTTCTTGGCCAGGAACCGGAAGAAGCCGTCGACGCCGACGTAGTCGCCGACGCCCTTCCACACCACGTCCTTGGTGGCCTGGGGGAGAAGCGTGTACGGCGTGTCGAGGTCGATACCGTGGGCCCCGGCCACACGCAGGAGCGCGCGCTGGTGCTTCGACCACTGCTCCGAGCGGAACGGCGCGAGCGCACCCTGGCGGAGCGACAGCTCGGGGTTGGGGATGACGAGGTCGGGGTCGACGCCGGGGACGCGGCCGAAGCCCTGGCAGGCGGGGCAGGCGCCGAGCGGGGAGTTGAACGAGAACAGCTGGGCCGACGGCTCCTCGAACGTCATGCCGTCGCGCTCGAAGAGCGCCGAGAAGTCGAGCCGCTCAAACGGGCCCTCCCGGGGGGCCGTGATGACGACGGCGCGCTCGCCGCCCTCGCGGAACGCCTGCTCGACGGAGTCGGCGATGCGGCTCGTGGTCGCCGGCTTGTCGTCGGTCGCCAGCCGGTCGACGAGCACGAGCAGGCGGCCGACGGGCGTCTTGACGTCGGCGGGCGGGGTCTCGTTGAGGTCGATCACCTCGGGCGCGGCGCCCTTCTCGGCCTGCTTGTCAGTCGGCAGGGCGACGAGCCGAAAAAAGCCGCGCGCCAGCAGGGCCTCGAGTTCCTCGGCCTTCTTGGCCCCCTTGTGGGACGGGAAGGGGAAGCAGAGGTAAAACCGCGTTTTCGAGGGCAGAGTGGCCTGCACGGCGTCCGCCGTAGAGCGCGGGCTGTCGCGCGTGACGACCTCGCCGGAGACCGGTGAGACCGTCGTGCCGACGCGCGCGAAGAGCAGGCGGAGGTAGTCGTAGACCTCGGTCTGGGTGGCGACCGTCGAGCGGGGGTTCTTGGTGCCCGTCTGCTGCTCGATGGCGATCGCCGGCGCGAGCCCGGTGATCAGGTCGACGTCCGGCTTGTCCATCCGGTCCAAGAACTGGCGGGCGTACGCGCTCAGCGACTCGACGTAGCGGCGCTGGCCCTCGGCGTAGATGGTGTCGAAGACGAGCGACGACTTGCCCGACCCGGAGGGCCCGGTGACGACGACGAGCTGGCGCTTGGGGATCGTCAGGTCGATGCCCTTGAGGTTGTGCTGGCGGGCGCCCTTGACGACGAGGTCGCGGCCGACGAAGCGGTCCTTCGTGGCGGGCGCGGCGGCCTTTTGGCGCCGGGCCTTTGGAGAGGTCGCCTTGGCGGAGGCCTTTTTGGCCGGGGTCGATTTCGTCTTCGGAGACGCCTTCGGGGTCGTCGTCTTCGCCATCGTCGGGGGTGGGGTCGGGGCTGGCGGCGCGGTCCGCGAGCGAGCGGGGCGAACGCGGGGCGGGTGGCGAAGATGCCCAGCCGCTGTGAAACCGTGGTGTCAGCGGGAGGGCCTGGGGAGTGGCGGAGACGGAATCGAGGCGCGACATCGACGCGCGGGGGGCTAGGACTGCGGCTCCAGGTGCTAGGAACGCCTCCCGAGGTGTTTGGAATGCCTCCGCAGGTCCGAGGAGCGAGGCTCCAGGTCCAAGGACTGAGGCTCCAGGTCCAGGAATCGCGCGTCCAGGTCTGGGGGGTGCGCGTGGGGCTGGCGGTCGCGGCGGTCGGTCTGTGCCTCGCCGCCGGACGACGACCGCTGATCGACGGACAACCGCGTCCGATTGCTGGACAACGAGGCCCGATCGCTGGACAACGGCGTCTCGCGGGGGGACACGGGCCGCTGACCGTCGGACAATGGCGTCTGATCGGTGGACACCGGGCGCGTGGTTCGAGGGGCAGGGTGAGTACGGAGTGGGCACGGAATGGACGACACGTGGCGTCAGACAATTCCTCATAGACGGGTGGGGGGGCTCGTAGATGGAACAGGTGGGGAGCCCATGAGAAAGACGGTACCCAGGCCCCCCCTCTGGAGGCCGGCTTCATGTCTCCCTACTCCTCTGACTATGCCTCTCGCTTCACTCTTCCGCACCCTGCGTGCGCTCGCGCTCGGCGCCACCGTCCTCGGGGCCGGTGCGGCGTCGGCCGCCACCATCACTGTCAACACGCTCGACGACGAGCGCAACGCCGACGGCGACTGCTCGCTGCGTGAGGCCGTCGAGGCGGCCGACACCGACGCAGCCGTCGACGCGTGCACGGCCGGCTCCGGCAGCGACACGATCGTCTTCGACCCCGTGCTGGCGCTCGGGACGATTGTGCTGGGCCAGGAGGCCATCACGGTCGACGAGGACCTGACGATCGATGGCGACGACGGGGTCGGCCGGATCACGCTGAGCGGCAGCGACCTCTACCGCGTGTTCATCGTGGACAGCGCGAGCCTGACGCTGACGAACCTCAACCTGACGAACGGCCGGGCGCCGTCGGGCGGCGCGGTCCTCGTGCGCGAGGGCGGCTCGCTGACGACCGACATGGTGACGTTCGCCGACAACGAGGCGACGGGCAACGACGCCACGCAGGGCGGCGGCGCGGTGTACCTCCAGGGGGGCTCGGCGACGTTCCGCGACACCGACTTTAGCGACAACGTGGCCTCGGGCACGTCCGGCTCGGGCGGCGCCTTCGCCATGATCGGGGCCGGCAACACGGCCTCGGCGGTCCGCACGACGTTCTCCGGCAACACGGCCAACCGGGCCGGCGGCGCCATCGAGAACCGCGACGGCACGCTCGACCTCATCCGGGCCGACTTCGACGGCAACGACGCGGGCGCGAACCCGGGCAATGGCGGGGCGATCCACCTCTCGGCGGCCGGGGCGATGACGGCCGACCGCGGCACGGTCTCGAACAACACGGCCGTCGAGGGCGGCGGGTTCTGGAACAGCGGCTCGACGATGCGGATCGAGGGGACCGTCTTTACCAACAACACCGCGACGGGCGACGCCGCCGACAACGGCGGCGGGGCGCTCTACAACGAGGGCGGCCAGCTGACCGTCGTCGACGTGACGGCGACCGACAACGAGGCGACGGGCACGTCCGGCTCGGGCGGCGCGATCCTGAACAACGGCGGGCGGCTCGTCGTGATGTCGAGCACGATCTCGGACAACACGGCGAACCGGGCCGGCGGCGGGATCGAGGACGCCGGCGGCACGGCGGTCCTGATCATGGCCGAGATGACGGGCAACGACGCGGGCACGGCGCCGGGCAACGGCGGCGCGGTCCACACGGGCGGCGGCGTGGTCGTCGTCGCTGGCGGCACGTTCGCGAACAACACGGCCGTCGAGGGCGGCGGGCTGTGGACGAGTGGCAGCCTGATCGTGACCTCCGACGAGGCCAACATCCCCGACGGCATGACGCCGCCGATGACCATGCCGACCATCACCGAGGCCCGCATCACGGGCAACACGGCGACCGGCGACGACGCCGACCAGGGCGGCGGCGGCCTCTACGCGACGGCGGCGGGCTCGATCCTGATGTTCGACGGGCGCGTCTCCAACAACGTCGCCAGCGGGGCCTCGGGCTCGGGCGGCGGCCTCTTCTCGGCCGGCGCGCTGACGCTGAACGGGACGCTGGTCTCGAACAACACGGCCAACCGTGCCGGGGGCGGCATCGAGGACGCGGGCGGGACGGTCGTGCTGACGGACGTGCGCCTGACGCGCAACACGATCGACGTGGCGGCGCCGGGCAACGGCGGCGGCCTGCACAGCGGCGGCGGCGACGTGACGATCACGCGCAGCACCGTCAATGAGAACACGGCCGTCGAGGGCGGCGGGCTGTGGAGCAACGGCACGCTGACGATCAACGGCGGGGCCGACGGCGACGACCCGGAGGACGACGACGCCGAGGACGGCGACCGGACGGCCTTCACGACGATCGTTGACAACACCGCGACCGGCGGCGACGCTGGGACGGGCGGCGGCGGGATCTACGT
This sequence comes from Rubrivirga halophila, assembly GCF_046845755.1. Taxonomy (GTDB): domain Bacteria; phylum Bacteroidota; class Rhodothermia; order Rhodothermales; family Rubricoccaceae; genus Rubrivirga. The sequence continues at coordinate 3,608,391 of NZ_CP177357.1, read as the reverse complement.
CGAGACCGGCGGCGACGCGAGCGTCCGCTACGCGCGGATCGCGCGGAACGCGGCGACCGGCGCGTCGGGCTCGGGCGGCGGCCTCCTCGTCGCCGACGGCGCCGTGGCCTCGCTGGCGTTCAGCGAGATCACTGAGAACACGGCCAACCGCGCTGGCGCGGGGATCGAGCTGTTCGACGACGTGCTGACGACCGACGCCGACGACGTGGCCACAGTGACGCTCCGCCAGGTGACCGTCGCCGACAACGCCATCGACACGGCGGCGCCGGGCAACGGCGGCGGCCTGCACGCCGGCGGCGGCTCGGTGGTCCGCGTGGAGCAGAGCACGTTCTCGGGCAACACGGCGACCGAGGGCGGCGGGCTCTGGATCAACGTGAGCGCGCGCCTGACGCTCGACAACTCGACCGTCTCGGGCAACACGTCCGACGAGGACGGCGGCGGCGTCTACGACCACAACGGCGGCAGCCTCGCGCTCTCGAGCGTGACGGTCGTGAACAACACGGCCGGCGGCGACGGCGGCGGGCTGCTCTCGGCGAGCACCGCCAAGTTCACGCTCGACAACGTGCTCCTCGGCGACAACACGGCGGGCGGCACCGGCGCGGACTGCGACGGCACGTTCGTCTCGACCGGCAACAACTTGATCGAGTCGCTCAACGACTGCACCGTCACCGGCGAGACCGCGAGCAACATCTCGGGCGTCAACCCGGGCGTGGCGGCGCTGGCCGACAACGGCGGGTTCACGCAGACGCACGCGCTGCTGCCGTCGAGCGCGGCGCTCAACGCGGGCGACTCGGCCTTCGAGGTCGACCAGCGGAACCGCCAGCGCCGGTTCTCGGCCGACGACATCGGTGCGTTCGAGGCCGGCGCCTCGCCGGTCGCCATCGGCGACGGCCCTGAGGCCGGCGCGTTCGCGCTGGCGGCCCCGGCGCCGAACCCGACGACGAGCCGGACCACGCTGTCGTTCTCCGTCGCTACGGCGGAGCGCGTCGAGGTGGCCGTGTTCAACGTGCTCGGCCAGCGCGTGCTGACCGTCTTCGACGGCCTCGCCGCCGCGTCGGACGTGCAGACCGTTCCGGTCGACGTGTCGGGCCTGGCGTCGGGCGTCTACGTGGTGCGGCTGGCGGGCGCGCAGGGCGTCGCCACGCGCCAGCTCACGGTCGTGCGCTAGCGCATCCCCAGGGCTTGTTCGCGCCCCCGCTGGCTCTGGCCGGCGGGGGCGCTTTTTTGGGGCTCGGCGAGGGGCGGGGTCGGGCATAGGTCCTTAAAAGGATTGCGTTTAAGTTGCGTATCGGCCGCCCTGTGCAGCCGTTCCATTCCCTACGTCTCCTCCCCTCGGACCGATGCCCCTCGCCCCTCTGTCTCGCGTCCTCGCGCTCGGCGCGGCCCTCCTCTGCGCCGACGCCGTGGCGGCGGCCACCATCACCGTCGACACGCTCGACGACGAGCTCAACGCCGACGGGGATTGCTCGCTGCGCGAGGCCGTCGAGGCGGCCGACACCGACGTGGCCGTCGACGGGTGTGTGGCGGGGGAGAACGGGACCGACGAGATCGTGTTCGACGCGTCGCTGGCGAACGGCGAGATCGTGCTGGCGACCGAGCTCGTGGTCAACCGGCGGATGACAATCGGGGGCGGGGCCGACGGCGTCGTGGTCGCCGGGGCCGGTGAGGACCGGCTGTTCACGGTCGACGGTGGGACGCTGACGCTTCTCGGGCTGACGCTCCGGGAGGGCAAGACCAGTTCGGGCGGGGCCGTCTTCGTTCGCGACGGCGGCGCGCTGGTCGCCGAGGGCGGGGCGTTCGTCGACAACGTGGCGGCGAACAGCCAGGCGGCGGGGGGCGGCGGGGCCGTCTTCGTCCTCAGCGGCTCGGCGACATTCCGGGACACCGCGTTCCGGGGCAACGGGGCGACGCGGGGCTACGCGCGCGGCGGGGCGATCCGGCTCGAGCCCGGCAGCGAGGCGACCTGCATCCGCTGCACGTTCGTCCGGAACCGGTCGAACGGTGGCGGGGCCATCTACAACGGCGGTGGGGCCCTCGTCCTCGTCCGCACTGACTTCGACGAGAACGAGGGGGACGGCCGGGACGCCAGCGGCGGTGCGGTCGCCGTGGGCGGAGGCGGCACGGCGACCGTCGACCGGGGGACGTTCACGGCCAACACGGGGACTACAGGCGGCGCGGTCTGGGTCGGCGGTGGGAGCACGCTTGACGTGGACGGGGCGGTGTTCGACGCGAACAGCTCCTCGCGGGAGGGCGGCGCGGTCTACGTCGAGGCGGGCGCCGAGGCGACGCTCGTCGGCGTGACGGCGACCGGCAACGTGGCAATCCGGGAGGGCGGGGCGATGTATAGCCTGGGCCGGCTGGCCGTGGTGAGCGGGCAGATCAGCGGAAACCAAGCGTCGTCGGGCGGCGGCGTGGGGACATTCCTCGACGCGACGACGGTCCTCGTCGAGACGACGATCACCGGGAACACGGCGACGAACGTGGGCGGCGGGCTGTGGGACAGCCGCGGCCGCGCCGTCGTCATCGGCGGGCTCGTCGCGGACAACACGGCGGGCAGCGGCGGCGGGCTGGCGTTCGGAGGCGCATTCGTCGTCTCGGGCAGCCGGGGCGACATCCCCGACGACCTCGCGCCGGGCGTCCCACTCCCAGAAGCCACCGAGCCCCGCATCCAGAACAACGTGGCAACGGCGACCGACATGCCGGACGCCGGTGGGGGCGGCCTGAGCATCGGGGCGGTGGCTGAGGGCACGATCTCGGACGCCCGCATCTCGGGGAACACCGCATCGACGGCGGGAGGCGGGCTCCGCTCGTTCGGGCGGCTGACCGTGTTCCGCGGCCAAATCTCGGGGAACACCGCGGGGACGCTCGGCGGCGGGGTCTACGTCGACGAGCGGCGGACCGATCTCGTCGACGTCCGGGTCTCGGGCAACGACGCGGGCACGGCGCCGGGGCTCGGCGGCGGCGTCCATGCGGCGGCCGGGACCGTACTTATCGTGCGCGGCGGCACCATCAACTCGAACGCGGCCGTCGAGGGCGGCGGCATCTGGACGGCCGGGGCGCTGTCGATGAACGCGGGCGCGAGCGGCGACCGCGACACCGACGCGGCGGCCACCGAGGGCGACCGCTCGGCGTTCACGACGATCACCGGCAACCGGGCCTCGGGCGCGACGGCCGGCGACGGCGGCGGCGGGATCTACGTCGAGGCCGGCGGCTCGGCGGACCTCCGCTACGCGACCATCTCCAGCAACACGGCGGTCGGCGTACAGGGCTCGGGCGGCGGGCTCTTGGTGGCCGACGGCGGCACGGCGGCGCTCGCGTTCTCCGAGATCACCGGCAACACGGCCAACCGCGCGGGCGGCGGGGTCGAACTGTTCGACGACGCCGGCACGGTGGCGGCCACGACGCTGACGCTGCGCGCGGTCGAAGTGAGCACCAACACGATCTCCGTCGCGGCACCGGGGAACGGCGGCGGCGTCCACATCGGCGGGGCGGGCTCGGCGGACCTCTCGCAGAGCCTGGTGGCCGGCAACCGGGCGGCCGAGGGCGGCGGCCTGTGGCTGGCGGCCGGGGCGTCCCTCGCGATGGGCAACGCGACGGTCTCGAACAACACGGCCGTCGGCGACGGCGGCGGCGTCTACGACGACGGCGGCGCGACGATCGCACTCGAGAGCGTGACGGTCGCGGGCAACGCGGCCGGGCTGTCGGGCGGCGGCCTGCGGGCAGCGGGGGCGGGCGTCTCGATCCGCAACACGATCGTCGGCACCAACACCGCGGCGACGGGCGCCGACTGCGCGGGCTCGGTCGCCTCGGGCGGCTTCAACCTGGTGGCCACCACGGCGGGCTGCACGCTCTCGGGCGACACGGCGACGAACGTGACCGACGTGGACCCGAACATCCGGGGCCTCCAGCCGAACGGCGGCTTTACGCGGACGCACGCGCCGCGCCCCGCGAGCCCGGCCGTCGACGCCGGCGACTCGGCGTTCGCGGTCGACCAGCGCGGCCTGCCCCGCCAGGACCCGGACGACATCGGGGCGCTCGACGTGGCGGCGACGGTGGTCGCGCTCGGCGAGGACCCGGTCGCGGGCGCCTTCGGGCTGGCGACGCCCGCGCCGAACCCCGCGAGCGGCCGCGCGACGGTCGCGTTCTCGGTCGCCGCGCCGGGCCGGGTGGAGCTGGCGCTGTTCGACGCGCTCGGCCGCCGCGTCCAGACCGTGTTCGACGGCGAGGTGGTTCCAGGCGGCGTGGAGTCCGCCCCGATCGATGTGTCGGGGCTGGCGGCGGGCGTCTACATCGTGCGCTTGTCGGGCGCGGCCGGCGTGGCCACGCGGACGCTGACGGTCGTGCGCTAGCAGGCTCTTGTGGTGGCGCGAGCGCCCCCGTCGGCTCCGGCTGGCGGGGGCGCTCGCTTCATGACAGCGTTCTCTGGACGGGGAGGAGCCCGCGGAGCCGGGGGTGCGCGAGGTGTCGTTCGACGCGGGCGAGTGGGCGCCCGGGGTGTACCTCGTCCGCGCAGCGGGGGCCGGGCAGGCGGTCCGTACGTTCACGGTCCACCGCTAGCCGCATGGCCCGCACACTTCTCCTCACGCTCGTTCTCGCCGCCACCACCACGGCCCAGCCCGCCCCGCTCGTCTGGGAGCGGGGCGGCGAGATCGAGGACCTCAGTTGGGCCGGGTTCGACGGGGACACGCTCGTGGCAGTGCGTCACATCGGGACGCCCCTGACTCTCGTGCTCCCGCCGGGGGCCACGTCGTTTACCCCGGTGTTCCACCCGAACCTGGGGGCACAGGGGCTGACCCGGATCGGGGGCGACACGCTGGCCTATCGGAGCTTGAGAAACGTCTTCCGGACGACCGACGGGGGCGCCTCGTGGGACCGGGTCGTCGACGGCGACGCGTACTCCGACCCCGTCGTGCTCGCCTCGGGCGTGCTCCTCGTCGGCACGCCCGGCAACCAGGGCGGGCCCGGGACCCTCGGGCTCCGCTCGACCGACCGCGGGGCGACGTGGGCCTTCGTCGGGCTCGGCGGCGGAGCCGACGGGATCGCGACCTCGGCGTTCGTCGAGGTCCCGCCCTCGCCGGCCGCCCCGGCCGGGGCCATCGTGGCCGCCGGGTTCAACGGCGTCGCGTACTCGACCGACGACGGCCGGACGTGGGCGCCGACCGCGCTCTACGGGCCGCTCGCCTACGCCGCCGACACGGCGGCACTCGTGGCCGGGACGGACCGAGTCGTGGCGGTGGTGGGGGCGAACCTCGGCCCGCTCCTGGTCTACGCCTCCGACGACGGCGGGGCCACGTGGGCGTCGCTCGGGCCGCCGCCGCCGGGGACCTCGGGGATCTCGTCGCGGCTGCTGCCGGCGCCGGACGGGGCGCTCTACCTCTACGAGACGTACGGCGACGACGACGGCCGGGACGGCCGTCCGGTGTGGCGGTCGGTGGACGGCGGCGCGACGTGGGCGGACGTGGGCCGGGTGTGGACGGAGTGGTCGGCGGTGCCGAAGTCGATGGCGGTGGGCCCGGACGGCCGGCTGTGGGCGGCGGCGGGGGGCCGGCTGTCGCCGGGCGTGCCGGGCCGGGTCGGCGGGGTGTTCCGGACGGTGGCGCCGGTGTGGGCGGTGTCGGAGGAGTCAGCGCCAGCCCGGCAAGCGCTGTCGGTGGCCGTCTTCCCGAACCCGAGCGTCGACCGTGCGACGGTCGAGGTGTCGCACGCGGCGCGGATCGTGGTCGTGGACGCGCTCGGCCGGGAGGTGGCCGCGTGGGACGGCGCGCGGCGCGTCGAGGTCGACACGTCGGGGTGGGCGCCGGGGGCGTACGTGGTCCGCGTGGTGTCCGCCAGCGGGGCGCGGGCGACGGCGGGGCTGGCGGTGGCGCGGTAGCCCGCGCACACACTCCGACCGAACCTCCCCTCCCGGACGGGAGGGGCCGGAGGAGGGCGATCGGCTTGCGGCCGCAGGCGGGTTTCCGCCAGCAGGTAGGCTAGCGGTGATGCGACCCCTCACCCTGTCCCTCTCCCAACGGGAGAGGGGACGCCTTTGGCGGGTCAGGCACAAGCGGGCTGGCGCCAGCAGGGTGGCTGGCGCCAGCGGAGGCGGGCGCGAGCGGCGGGCGTGGCTACGTTCGGCGGCCATGGGCTTCCTCAACCCCCTCGTCCTCCTCGGCCTCGCCGCCGCCGCGATCCCGATCGCGGTCCACCTCTTCAACTTCCGCCGGCCGGAGCGCGTCGACTTCTCGACGCTGCGGTTCGTGCGCGAGATCGAGGCGACGGCCATGCGGCGCGTCCGCATCAAGCAGTGGCTCCTGCTCGCGCTGCGGACGCTCGCCGTCCTGGCGCTCGTGCTCGCGTTCGCCCGGCCGACGCGGACCGCCGATGCGGGCGTCTTTTCCGAAGGCGCGGCGCGGAGCCTGGTGCTCGTGCTCGACAACAGCCGCTCGATGACGCTGCGCGACGCCCAGGGCGAGCTGTTGGATCAGGCCAGGGCGCTCGCGAGTGGCGTCGTGGAGGCGACCGGGGGGGGCGACGAGCGGACGCTGTCGCCGACGGCCGCGCCGGGCGGCTACCGGGCCGTCCCGTACGAGACCGCCGGGCCCGTCCTCGACGCCATCGAGGCGCTGCCCGCGCTCGCGGGCGCCGAGCCCCTCGCGGCCGCCGTCGCGCGAGCCGGGAGCCTGCTGGAGGGCGCCCTCCACCCGCGCCGCGAGATCGTCGTCGTGAGCGACCTGCAGGCGGCGACGTTCGGCGACTCGCTGTCGGCCGCGCTGCCCGACGACGTCGACGTGACGTTGCTACCGGTCGGCGCGCGGGCGCAGGTCAACACGGCGGTGACGGACGTGCGGATTATCAGCCGGATCGTGGAGCCGGGGCGGCCCGTGCAGGTCGAGGCAAGCGTCGTCCGCTACGGCGGGCGCGCGGGGACGGTCGGCGCGGCGCTCCTCCTCGATGGCGAGCGCGTGGCCGAGACAGCGGTCGACGTGGTGCCGGGCGAGCCGGCGACGGCGCGGTTCACGGTCACCCCGCCCGCTCGCGGGTGGCTGGGCGGTGAGGTCCGCATCGAGGCCGACGGCGCCGCGTGGGACGATGCCCGCTTCTTCGCGTTGCGCGTCCCGCCGCCGCCGCGCGTGCTCGTGGTCCGGGGCGACGGCCAGCGGGCCGACCTGGTGTCGCTGGCGCTCGGCGTGGCCGCCGAGTCGGGTGGACTGGCGCTGAGCGAGGTCGCCGAGGGCGCGCTCGCGGGCGCCGACCTGGGCGCATACGACGCCGTCGTGCTCGTCGGCCCGTCGCGCGTGTCCGATCCCGGTCGGCTGGCGGCGTTCGTGGGCGAGGGCGGCGGCCTGCTCGCGTTCCCCAGCGACAGTCCGGACGCGCTCGACCCGCTCTTGTCGGCTCTCGGTGGCGGCCGATTCGACGGGACGGTCGGCACCGCCGACGGCGAATCGCTGGGGACCTCGACCGACGTCGATACCGAGCACCCGCTCTTCGCAGGCGTCTTCGACGACGCGCGGCCGCGCCCCGAGCGCATCGAGATCCGCAAGCTGGCGCGCTACCGGGCGGGCGGGGCCGACGAGGCGACGCTGATCGGGACGCAAGCGGGGGCGCCGCTGCTTCAGGAGATCCGGAGAGGGGAGGGGCGCGCGCTCGTCGTGGGCGTGGCGCCGGACCTGGGCTGGAGCGACCTGCCGCAGACCGGCCTGTTCGTGCCCCTCCTGTACCGCTCGGCCGCCTACCTCTCCGCCGGGTCCACGGCCGCCGACACGGGCGAACTGGTGGCCCGGGAGGGCGGGACGGTGCGCGTCGAGGGCGTCGAGGCGGGCGCGGCGCTGGTGCTCGTCGGGCCGGATGGCATTGCGCTCACGCCGAGTCAGCGGACCGTGCCCGGCGCGGTCGTGCTCGACGTCGGCGACGCCGTCGCGCGCGCTGGCCTGTACCGCGTGCTCCAGGGCGAGCGCACGTTGCGCGTCGTCGCCGTCAACGAGGACCCGGCCGAGTCGGACCCGGCGGCGCTCGGCCCGGACGAGGCGGCCCGGCGGCTGTCGGCCGCGACCGGCCGCGAGGTGAAGGTGATCGAGAACGCGGCGGCGTTCACCCGCGAGGACGCGGGGGGCGTGCCGCTGTGGACGTGGCTGCTGGCGGTCGCGCTGGCGTGCCTGGTGGCTGAGACGATCGTGGCGGCGCGCTGGCGGCCCCAGACGGCGTAGCGCCACGGGTCGCATCGGGGCGCCCGTCCGCTCCCAGCTTTCACGGGGCGGGCGAACCGTTTTCGATGGTCGCCGCGTTCACCGGTCTCCACACCAGATCGCCTTTTGACGCCCCTTGCCGCCCGCCGCCGAGAGACCGCCGTGCTCGTCGGCGTGACCACGCCCGACACGACGGCCGCCGAACTCCGCGACGGCCTCGACG